>NZ_JBQEQC010000014.1:0-88949 GCF_052044195.1 Variovorax sp. 22077 | reverse complement strand
CTGGGGGCCGACCCCCCCCCCCCCCCCCCCCGCCCCTTCCTCGCCCCCAATCCTGCATTCCGTCGCATGACACTGGGCGCCGCGCCCGGGCTGCGGGATCGTCGGGCCTCCAACCACCAACGAGGCCCGTCATGCAACTCCGCCTTCTTCCGTTCCGCCCGGCCGTGCGCGCCCTGTGCGCGGCTGCGATCCTCGCGCCGCTGGGCGCCCTCGCCGCCGACCTGAGCCTGAGCGTCGCCGACGGCCCGGCTGCGGACGCCACCCTCTACGTCGCGGTGTACGGCGACGCCGCCAGCTACGCCGACGGCAAGCCCGTGGCCTCGCAGACCGCGCCGATGCGCGAGGGCAAGGCCCGCCTGCTGTTCGCCGGCCTGGCACCCGGGCGCTACGCGCTGCGCGTGTTCGCCGACGAGAACGGCAACGGCAAGCTCGACACCAACCTCATGGGCATGCCCACCGAGCGCTACGGCTTCTCCAACGACGCCAAGGGCAATCGCGCCGCGCCCGACTTCGAGGCCGCGGCCATCAGCCTCGAAGCCGACATGCAGACCGTCATCCACTTGCGCTGAGGAGCAGGACGCCATGGAACGACGCGAACTCCTGCGCCTGCTGGCTTCGGCCGGCGCGCTGCCGCTGCTGGCACCGCTGGCGTCGCTGGCACAGGCGACCGGCACGGCTGACGACTGGCAAGCCCAGTTCGAGGCTTCGAGCGCCCCCTGGAAGATCGGCTTCGCCACGCCACCGGGCGACTTCCCGCTGACCCGCGCCGCGGTGCGCGGACGCTTTCCCGATGCGGTGGCCGGCACTCTGTTCCGCATCGGTCCGGCCGGCCATGACCTGGGCGGCGAGCGCTACCACCACTGGTTCGACGGCGACGGCATGGTGCACCGCTTCGTGATCGAGGCCGCCGACGTGCGGCACCAGGGCCGCTACGTGGCCACCTCGAAGCGCACGGCCGAGGCCAGGGCCGGCCGCCGCCTCTTCGAGACCTTCGCGACCACGCCGCCGGGCGCCGAGCCGCCTACTTCGGCCGACAGCATCAATGTCGCCAACACCAGCGTGCTGCCGCTGCAGGGCGAGGTGCTGGCGCTGTGGGAAGGCGGCTCGGCCACGCGCATCGACGCGGGCACGCTGGACACGCTGGGCCTGAAGACCTGGCGCGCCGATCTCGCGGGCATGCCCTTCTCGGCCCACCCCAAGGTGGACCCGGACGGCACGGTGTGGAACTTCGGCGTGGGCTCCACCCAGGGGCTGCTCGCGCTGTACGAGATCGCACCCGAAGGCACGCTGCGGCGCGCGGGCGTGGTGCCGGTGGCCGACATGCCGATGGTCCACGACTTCGCAGTGACCGAGCGGCACCTGGTGTTCCTGCTGCCGCCGCTGGTCTACGACGGCAGGCGCAAGGGCACCGGAGAGAGCTTTCTCGACGCGCACGTCTGGCGGCCCGAGCTCGGCATGCGCGCGCTGGTCATCGACAAGCAGAACTGGGAGCGGCGCCAGATGCTCGCGCTGCCGGCCGGCTTCCTGTTCCACGTCGGCAACGCCTGGGAGGAAGACACGCCGCGCGGCACGCAGATCCACATCGACTACGTGCGCTCGGACAACGCCGACTCGGTGTTCATCAGCAACCGCGAAGTGATGCGTGCCCGCCGCGTGAAGACCACCGAGCCGCACCTGACGGTCGCCACGCTGAACCTCGCTTCCGGCCGGGCCACGCAGACTGCGCTCGCCCAGGAGGCGGAGTTTCCGCGCATCGATCCGCGCCGCGTGGGCATGCGTCATCGGCACGTGGTGCACGCCACGCAGATCCGGCGCGACCTGCCGGGCTTCGGCGCGGTCGCACGCACCGACGTCGAGACCGGCCGCAGCCAGCGCTTCGTCTACGGCCAGCAGACGATGGTGGAGGAGCACGTCTTCGTGCCCGACGGCGCGAAGCCCGGATGGGTGCTGGGCACGGTGCTGGACTTCGGGCGGCAGAAAACGCTGCTCTCGTGCTTCGCGGCCGACAACCTCGCGGCAGGGCCGGTCGCGCAGGCCACGCTGCCCTACGCCCTGCCGCTGGGCCTTCACGGCGCCTTCGTGCCGGCCTGAGGCCGTGGCGGGGGGCCGTGTTCAGGCCTCCCACCAGCCTTCGTCGAAACGCCCCTGCAGGAAGGCCACGAAGCCCGACACCTTGCCCGGCACCAGCTTGGGCGACGGGAAGACGGCGTGGATCTCCTGCTCGGGCAGCGCGTGGTCGCCGAGCACCTCGCGCACCTTGCCTGCCGCCAGCGAGTCGCTGGCCACGTAGCGCGGCATGAGCGCGATGCCCAGGCCGTCGCGCGCCGCCGCCAGCACGGCCGAGAGGTTGTTCGAGCGGAAGCGGCCCGACACAGGCACCGTGACCGGCTCGCCGCGCGGCGTGTGCATGCGCCAGAACTCGTCGCCCACCACGCTGCTGTAGATCAGCGCCACATGCGCGCTCAGGTCCTGCGCGCGCTTCGGCGTGCCGTGCTTCTTCAGGTAGGCGGGCGAGGCGACCATGACCCACGGGTTGGCGCCCAGGTAGCGCGCGCCCAGTGACGAATCGGCCAGCTTGCCCATGCGGATGGCTACGTCGATGCCCTGCGCGATGAGGTCGACGTAGCGGTCCTCGAAGCTCAGGTCGAGCTGCACCTGCGGATGCCTGCGCATGTACTCGAGCGCCAGCGGCACCACCACGCGCCGCCCGAAGGCCACCGATGTGCCCACGCGCAGCAGCCCCTGCGCCTGGTTCTGCCGCAGCTGCACGATGCTGTCGGCCTCCTCGGCCTCGCGCACGATGGTCTTGCACTTCTCGTAGTAGAGCGCGCCCGGCTCGGTGAGGCTCACGCCGCGCGTGTTGCGGTTGAGCAGGCGCACCTTCAGCCGCTCCTCGGTGGCGGCGATCTGCTTGGTCACCGTGGGCTGAGTGGTGTTGAACTCGCGCGCGGCCTTCGAGAAGCTGCCCGTCTCGACCACGCGCACGAACATTTCCATTGCCAGCAATCTGTCCATGGGCCGGATGGTAGTCACTTATTCCAGCCTGGAATAGGTTTTATGGTCCGCAGCCGTCTTCTTGGAAACAGACCCGCTTCCTACATTCAGCCTACCGATCCGAGAACACCGAGGAACCGGCCCCGCCGGGCCTACGGTGTCGCCCCCGTCAAGGGGGTTGGCGAAGCCACACGAAGTGCGCGAAGCCTGGGGGTTTATTCATTTCTGGAGACTCAGATGGCAAAGATGACAGCGGTCCAGGCCGCGGTTCTGGTGATGGAGAAGGAAGGCGTGACGCAGGCCTTCGGCGTGCCCGGTGCGGCGATCAACCCGATGTACTCGGCGCTGCGCCAGCGCGGCAGCATCGCGCACATCCTCGCGCGGCACGTGGAAGGCGCCTCGCACATGGCCGAGGGCTACACCCGCGCGGTGGCCGGCAACATCGGCGTGTGCATCGGCACCTCGGGCCCGGCGGGCACCGACATGATCACGGGCCTGTACTCGGCCTGGGCCGATTCGATCCCGATCCTCTGCATCACCGGCCAGGCGCCTCGCGCGCGGCTCTACAAGGAAGACTTCCAGGCGGTGGACATCGAGTCGATCTCCAAGCCCGTCACCAAGTGGTCGGTCACGGTGCGCGAGCCGGGCCAGGTGCCGCAGGTGTTCCAGCAGGCCTTCCACCTGATGCGCTCGGGCCGCCCGGGGCCGGTGCTGATCGACCTGCCCTTCGACGTGCAGATGGCACAGATCGAGTTCGACATCGACAGCTACGAGCCGCTCAAACCCTACAAGCCGGCCGCCACGCGCGCCCAGATCGAGAAGGCCATCGCCATGCTCAACGCGGCCGAGCGCCCGTTGATCGTGGCCGGCGGCGGCATCATCAACGCCGATGCCTCCGAGCTGCTGGTGCGCTTTGCAGAAGCCACCGGCGTGCCGGTGATTCCCACGCTCATGGGCTGGGGCGCCATTCCCGACAACCATCCGCTGATGGCCGGCATGTGCGGCCTGCAGACCAGCCACCGCTACGGCAACGCCACGATGCTCGCGAGCGACTTCGTGCTGGGCATCGGCAACCGCTGGGCCAACCGCCACACGGGCTCCATCGACGTCTACACCAAGGGCCGCACCTTCGTGCACGTCGACATCGAGCCCACGCAGATCGGCCGCGTGTTCACGCCCGACTTCGGCATCGTGTCGGACGCCAAGGCCGCGCTGCAGCTCTTCGTCGAGGTGGCCGAGGAGATGAAGGCCGCGGGCCGCCTGCCCGACCGCCGCGACTGGGCCAAGGCCTGCATCGAGCGCAAGAAGACGATGCTGCGCAAGACCAACTTCGACGAAGTGCCGATGAAGCCGCAGCGCGTGTACCAGTGCATGAACAACAACTTCGGCAACGACACCTGCTACGTGAGCACCATTGGCCTGTCGCAGATCGCGGCCGCGCAGTTCCTGCACGTGTACAACCCGCGCCACTGGATCAACTGCGGCCAGGCCGGCCCGCTGGGCTGGACCATTCCCGCGGCCCTGGGCGTGCGCGCCGCAGACCCTGCGCGCAAGATCGTCGCGCTCTCTGGCGACTACGACTTCCAGTTCATGATCGAGGAGCTGGCCGTGGGCGCGCAGTTCAAGCTGCCGTACATCCACATCGTGGTCAACAACTCCTACCTCGGCCTGATCCGCCAGGCGCAGCGCGGCTTCGAGATGGACTACTGCGTGCAGCTCGCGTTCGACAACATCAACGCGGCACCCGACGCAGGCATCGAGAGCAGCTACGGCGTGGACCACATGAAGGTGGTCGAGGGCCTGGGCTGCAAGGCACTGCGCGTCAACCGCCAGGAAGAGATCGCACCGGCCATCCGCCGCGCCGAGGCCCTGATGGCCGAGTTCAGCGTGCCGGTGGTGATCGAGGTGATGCTGGAGCGCGTGACCAACATCGCGATGGGCACCGAGATCGACAACATCACCGAGTTCGAGCCGCTGGCCGAGACGCCGGCCGATGCGCCCACCGCCGTGGCGGCCCTGCTCGACTGAGAAGAAGGAAGAGAAAAGACATGCCCAAGTTCGCAGCCAACCTCACGATGCTCTTCACCGAGCTGCCCTTCATGCAACGCTTCGAGGCCGCCGCCAAGGCCGGCTTCGAGGCTGTGGAATACCTCTTCCCCTACCCCTTCGAGAAGAAGGAGCTCGCTGCCGCGCTGCGCGCCAACGGCCTGCAGCAGGTGCTGCACAACCTGCCGGCCGGCGACTGGGACAAGGGCGAGCGCGGCATCGCCTGCCATCCCGACCGCACCGGCGAGTTCGCCGAAGGCATCGGCATGGCGATCGACTACGCAACGGCTCTGGGCTGCCCGCAGGTCAACTGCCTCGTGGGCAAGGTGCCCGCGGGCGTCGACAGGGATGCGGCCCACAAGACCGTCGTCGCCAACCTGCGCCTGGCCGCTCGCGAACTGGAGGCCGCGGGCCTGCGACTGCTGATCGAGCCCATCAATACCTTCGACATCCCGGGCTTCTTCCTCACACGCACGGACCAGGCGCTGGCGCTGATCGACGAGGTCGGCTCGTCCAACCTGCGCGTGCAGTACGACGTCTATCACGCGCAGCGCATGGAAGGCGAGCTGGCCAACACGCTCACGAAGCACTTCGCGCAGATCGGCCACATCCAGCTGGCCGACAACCCGGGGCGCGGCGAGCCAGGCACGGGCGAGATCAACTACCCCTGGCTCTTCAGGCACATCGACTCGCTGGGCTACGACGGCTGGATCGGCTGCGAGTACAAGCCCCGCACCACGACCGCCGAAGGCCTCGGATGGAGACCATAGGCCAGCCCCCAGGCTTGCCCACTTCGCGTGGCCGATCACCCCCTTGCAGGGAGCACCGCCTGCGGTCCGGCAAAGCCGGTTCCGCGGCGCTCGCCGGCAACGCACGGCCAACTCATCGATAACAAGGAACTTCTCATGACAACCCAACAAAAGATCGGATTCATCGGCCTCGGCATCATGGGCGCGCCCATGGCAGGCCACCTGCTCGAAGCGGGCCACCAGCTCTTCGTGAACACGCACGGCAACACGCCCGAGCCCTTCTTGTCGAAGGCCACCATCTGCGCCTCGGCGGCTGAAGTGACGCGCCAGTCCGACGTGGTCTTCATCATGGTGCCGGACACGCCCGACGTGGAGAAGGTGCTCTTCGGCGCGCCCGGTGCCGAAGGCGTGGCATCGGGCCTGAAGGGCTCCAGCGGCAAGATCGTGGTCGACTGCAGCTCCATCGACCCGATCGCCACCAAGGACTTCGCACGCCGCATCACCGCGCTGGGCGCCGGCTACATCGACGCGCCGGTCTCCGGCGGCGAGGTGGGTGCCAAGGCCGCGAGCCTCACGATCATGTGCGGCGGCGACGAAGGCACCTTCGAGCGCGTGAAGCCGCTGCTCGACAGGATGGGCAAGAACGTCACGCTCGTGGGCGGCGCCGGCGACGGCCAGGTCTGCAAGGTGGCCAACCAGATCATCGTGGCGCTGAACATCGCGGCCGTGGGCGAGGCGCTGGTGTTCGCATCGAAGGCCGGCGCCGATCCGACCAAGGTGCGCCAGGCGCTGATGGGCGGCTTCGCGAGTTCGCGCATCCTCGAAGTGCACGGCGAGCGGATGATCAAGCGCACCTTCGCGCCAGGCTTCCGCATCGGGCTGCACCAGAAGGACCTGAACCTCGCAATGCAGAGCGCCCGCTCATTGGGCGTCTCGCTGCCGCAGACGGCCGGCGCGGCGCAGCTCATGAACGCCTGCGCGGCGCTGGGCTACGGCCAGCTCGACCACTCGGCGCTGGTCCGCGCGCTGGAGGCGCTGGCGCAGCACACCGTGACGCCTGATTGAGGTTCGTCGAAGGCGGATTCCCGGACGCTGAGGGCGCGCAGGTTCCGCGTAGGACGCGAAAGAAGGGCCAGGAGATTCCTACTGGCCGTTCTCTTGCGCTCTGCGCGAAATCTTCGCGCCTTCCGCGTACTCTGCGTCCGGCTTCTCGTTCCCGCCCCTGCGCCCCCGCTTCACTGCGCAGACTCGAGCGATTCCTTCAGGTTGCGACGGCGCCAGGCCCAGGTCTTCACGGCCTGCGGCAGGATGCCCAGGCACGAGGCGTAGTAGGTCACCTTGAAGCCCCAGAAGCGCGGGCCGATGGGCGTGTTGCGGAACAGGTCGCCGGCCAGGATGGACAGCAGCGCCTCCTGCATGCGCCAGATGTTGCGCGGCGCCATGAACAGGCGCCGGATGGCCGGCGAGGTGATGCGGTAGATGAACCACGAGAACATCTTCGGCCCGTGCTTCATCACCTTCTCGTAGTGGCGGAAGGCCTTCTCGGCTTCCTTCGCCTCGCCCTTGAGCCAGAAGTCGGCCGCGGTGGCGGCCTCGAAGCCGCTGTTCATCGCCAGGTACACGCCAGAGGAGAACATCGGGTCGACGAAGGCGTAGGCGTCGCCCACCATCATGAAGCGGTCGCCGCGGCAGAACTTGGAGTCGTAGGCGTAGTTGCCGGTGGAGGTGGCGCCCTCCATCAGCGTGGCGTTCTTCAGCCGAGCGGCCAGCTTGGGCGCGAGCGCGATGGTCTCCATGAGGAACTCCTCCAGCGAGCCCTTGCGGCGCTTGAAGTAGGCCGGAGACGCCACCGCGCCGACGCTCACCGTGCCGTCCTTCAGCGGGATGTACCAGAACCAGCCGTGGTCGAACCAGAACAGCGTGATGTTGCCCTCGAAGCGGCCCGGCTTACGCTCGGCGTTGGCGAAGTGGCCGAACAGCGCCGCGCTGGCGTGCTTGCGGTTGCGGCGCTTGGCGTCGAACTGGTTCGACAGCAGGGTGTCGCGCCCGCTGGCGTCGATCACGAAGCGCGGACGCCAGGTGGTCTCGGTGCCGTCGTCGCCCTTGACCTTCACCGCCGGACGGTTGTCGGGCGTGCCCTTGCCGGCGTCCATGTCCACGCCGGTGACGCGCTGCCCCTCGAAGGTGCGCGCGCCGCGCTTGCCGGCATGGCGGAAGAGCAGCTCGTCGAATTCGGAGCGGCGCACGTGCACCGCGTAGGGAAAGCTCTTGTCCATCGCCTCGGCGAAGTGGAACTGGCTGGAGTGGTCGTGCCAGGGCGAGACGAACTCGGCCCCGTGCTTGCGGATGCCGATGGCCTCGACCTCGGTGCGCACGCCCAGGCGGTCGAACAGCGGCATGTTCATCGGCAGCAGCGATTCCCCGATGTGGAAACGAGGGTGCTGCGCCTTCTCGATCAGCACCACGTCGTGCCCCTTGTCCGCGAGCAGCGCGGCCACCGTGGAGCCCGAGGGGCCGCCTCCGATGACGACGACGTCGGGTTCGTTGCTGTTGAAAGGTCCGGATGCCATGCGTGTTGCCCCTCTTTTCGCGGTGTTGTCGTTGTCGGCGCTACCCCGGCGGGATTCCGGCTGGACGGCCGGCCTGTTAACCAGTTGGTAACGAACGGCAGTTTAGCGAACCCGCCAGCCCGCTCCCATCCGCCCGAACCCCGCCATATCCGCCAGAAGCTATGGATTCAGGCGTTTTCGGCATTTCCCCAGTAAGAAGAGGCCCCGCTTTTGCGGTAGCCTCATTGCCCGTCAGAAACAAGGAGACCTTCATGGCTGCACCCCTTTCCCCCGCAGAAGAAGCACTTCGCGAGGCAGCGCGCGAATACCACCGATCGCCCGTCAAGGGCAAGATCTCGATCACCCCGACCAAGCCCCTGCTGAACCAGCGCGACCTGTCGCTGGCCTACTCGCCCGGCGTGGCCTATCCCTGTCTCGACATCGCCGCCGACCCGGCGACGGCCTCCGAATACACCGCCCGCGGCAACCTCGTGGGCGTCGTCACCAACGGCACCGCCGTGCTCGGCCTGGGCGACATCGGCCCGCTGGCCGCCAAGCCGGTGATGGAAGGCAAGGGCTGCCTGTTTAAGAAATTCGCCGGAATCGACGTGTTCGACATCGAGCTGGCAGAGCGCGACCCCGACAAGCTGGTCGACATCATCGCGGCGCTGGAGCCCACGCTGGGCGGCATCAACCTCGAGGACATCAAGGCGCCCGAGTGCTTCTACATCGAGAAGAAGCTGCGCGAGCGCATGAACATCCCCGTGTTCCACGACGACCAGCACGGCACGGCCATCATCTCGGCCGCCGCGCTCATCAACGGCCTGGAGCTGGTGGGCAAGAAGATCGAGGAAGTGAAGATCGCCGTCTCGGGCGCGGGCGCCGCAGCCATCGCCTGCCTCGACGTGATGGTCGGCCTGGGCGCCAAGCCCGCCAACATCCACGCCTGCGACTCCAAGGGCCTGATCTACATGGGCCGCGCGGGCGGTTTCGACGAATCCAAGGCACGCTACGCCCAGAAAGACACCGGCGCCCGCACCCTGGCCGACGTGGTGAAGGACGCCGATGTGTTCCTGGGCTGCTCGGCCCCGGGCGTGATGACCGCCGAGATGGTCAAGACCATGGCCGCCCAGCCCATCATCCTGGCGCTGGCCAACCCCGAGCCCGAGATCCGCCCCGAGCTGGCCAAGGCCGTGCGGCCTGACTGCATCATCGCCACCGGCCGTTCGGACTACCCGAACCAGGTCAACAACGTCCTGTGCTTCCCGTACATCTTCCGCGGCGCGCTCGACTGCGGGGCGAGCAAGATCACGGAAGAGATGAAGCTGGCCTGCGTGAGGGAGATCGCCGAGCTCACCAAGGCCGACATCAGCGAGGAGGTTGCCACCGCCTACGCCGGCCAGGAGCTGGCCTTCGGCCCCGACTACATCATTCCCAAGCCCTTCGACTCGCGCCTGATCCTGCGCATCGCGCCGGCCGTGGCCAAGGCGGCCGCAGCCTCGGGCGTGGCCACGCGCCCGATCGAGGACATGGACGCCTACCGCCAGCACCTGACGCGCTTCGTCTACCAGACCGGCATGTTCATGCGCCCGGTGTTCAGCGCCGCCAAGATCGCCACCGCCAAGCGCGTGGCGTACGCCGAGGGCGAGGACGAGCGCGTGCTGCGCGCCGCCCAATGGGCCGTGGACGAAGGCCTGGCCAAGCCGATCCTGGTGGGCCGCCCCGCGGTGATCGAGGCGCGCATCAAGAAGGCCGGCCTGCACATCCGCGCAGGCGTCGACTTCGAGATCGTCAACCCCGAGGACGATCCGCGCTTCCGCACCTACTGGGAGAGCTTCCACAAGATCATGGGCCGCCGCGGCGTGACGCCGGAGGCCGCCAAGACCATGGTGCGCCGCTCGAACACCACCATCGCCGCGCTCATGATGCACCTGGGCGACGCCGACGCCATGATCTGCGGCCTGGTCGGACGCTTCGACGTGCACCTGGAGCACATCCGCAACCTGATCGGCCTGAAGCGCGGCGCGCCGGGCTTCGCGACGCTGAACGCCCTCACGCTCGACAAGCGCACGGTGTTCATCACCGACACCAACGTCAACGAAGACCCCAGCGCCGAGCTGCTCGCCAGCATCGCGATGATGGCCGCCGAGGAAGTGCGCCGCTTCGGCCTGCCGCCGAAGGTGGCCTTCCTGTCGCACTCGAACTACGGCACGTCGAGCCGCTCGTCGGCCCGCAAGATGCGGCTGGCGCGCGACCTGTTCGCGCAGATGGCACCCGACATCGAATGCGACGGCGAGATGCACGGCGACGCGGCGCTTTCGGAGGAAATCCGCCGCACCGCCCTGCCCGAGACCACGCTCAGCGGCGAGGCCAACCTGCTCGTGTGCCCCAACCTCGATTCGGCCCACATCCTCTACAACGTGCTGAAGATGACCGGCGCCAACGGCATCACGGTCGGCCCGGTGCTGCTGGGCGCCGCGAGCTCGGCCCATGTGCTCACGCCTTCGTCGACGGTGCGCCGCATCATCAACATGACGGCGCTGGCGGTGGCGAAGGTGACGGTCGACAAGTAAGCAGGAAGGCAGTCCAGCGGGAGGAAATCCCACTTTCGGTGCTTCAAAACGCGGCCTAGGCCGCGTTTTTGCATTGAGCGGGTGCAGATCGCGCCGCCCGCGCACTGCTTCGATCCACGAGGAAGGGTTCGCACCAATCACGTGCGGGCACCGTTTTTGCTTGAATGCAGAAGCATTCAATCCCCTTTCATCCAACGGATCGATCTCCGCATGAACAAGCGCCAACTGCTCCAGTCCTTCCTCGCCGCCTCGGCCATCAGCTTCGGCCTTGCACCGGCCTTTGCACAGAGCCCGACGCCGATCAAGTTCCAGCTCGACTGGCGCTTCGAGGGACCGGCGGCGCTGTTCCTGCATCCCGCCGCCAAGGGCTACTTCAAGGCCGCAGGCCTCGACGTGACCATCGACGCGGGCAACGGCTCGGGCGGCACGGTCACGCGCGTGGCCTCGGGCGCCTACGACATGGGCTTCGCCGACCTCGCGGCGCTGATGGAGTTCCACGCCAACAACCCCGACAGCCCCAACAAGCCGGTCGCGGTGATGATGGTCTACAACAACACGCCGGCCTCGGTCATGACGCTCAAGAAGAGCGGCATCACCAAGCCTTCCGACCTCACCGGCAAGAAGCTCGGCGCGCCGGTGTTCGACGCGGGCCGCCGCGCCTTCCCGATCTTCGCCAAGGCCAACAACATCGGCGCCGTCAACTGGACCGCCATGGACCCGACGCTGCGCGAGACCATGCTGATGCGCGGCGACATCGACGCCATCACCGGCTTCACGTTCACCTCGCTGCTCAACCTGGAAGCACGCGGCGCCAAGACGGCCGACGTGGTGATCCTCCCCTACCCCGACTACGGCGTGAAGCTGTACGGCAACGTCATCATCGCCTCGCCCAAGCTCATCAAGGAGAACCCCGAGGCGGTGAAGAAATTCCTCTCGGCCTTCGCCAAGGGCGCGAAGGAAGTCATCGCCAACCCCGCGGTGGCCATCGAATCGGTGAAGGCGCGCGACGGCATCATCGACAGCAAGCTCGAGACGCGCCGCCTGCAGCTGGCCATCGACACCGTCATCAACAGCGCCGACGCGCGCGCCGAGGGTTTCGGCGCGGTCAACGCGGGCCGCATGTCGCTGATGGCCTCGCAGGTGTCGGACGCCTTCAACACCAAGACGCGCGTGAGCCCCGACGCGGTGTGGACCGCCGCGCTGCTGCCGCCCGCGGCCGAACTGAACATCCTGAAGAAGTGATGGCAGCCGCATCGCAGGACGCGGCCCCAGCTCCCTTCGTCGCACCCTTCGTCGACTTCCAGGACGTCTGGCTCGCCTACAACGAGGAGCTGCTGCGCGCCAACCACTTCGCGGTCGAGGCCATCGACCTCAAGGTGAAGCGCGGCGAATTCATCGCCATCGTCGGGCCTTCGGGCTGCGGCAAGTCGACCTTCATGAAGCTCACCACCGGGCTGAAGATGCCGTCGATGGGCAAGATCCGCATCGACGGCCAGCCGGTGACGGGGCCGCTGAAGATCTCGGGCATGGCCTTCCAGGCGCCCTCGCTGCTGCCGTGGCGCACCACGGTCGACAACGTGCTGCTGCCGCTGGAGATCGTCGAGCCCTACCGTTCCAGCTTCAAGGCCAGGCGCAAGGAATACGAGGAACGCGCCCGCCGCCTGCTGCAGAAGGTGGGTCTGGGCGGCTACGAGGACAAGTTCCCGTGGCAGCTCTCGGGCGGCATGCAGCAGCGCGCGAGCATCTGCCGCGCGCTCATCCACGAGCCCAAGATGCTGCTGCTCGACGAGCCCTTCGGCGCGCTCGACGCCTTCACGCGCGAGGAGCTGTGGTGCATCCTGCGCGACCTCTGGACCGAGCAGCAGTTCAACGTGATCCTGGTCACGCACGACCTGCGCGAATCGGTGTTCCTGGCCGACACGGTGTACGTGATGAGCAAGAGCCCGGGTCGCTTCGTGGTCAAGCGCGAGATCGACCTGCCGCGCCCGCGCGAGCTCGAACTCACCTACACGAAGGAGTTCACCGACATCGTGCTGGAGCTGCGCGGGCACATCGGCGCGATCCGGAACACCGGCGCGAGCGCCGCCCAGTCGGCCGCGGCTGTTTCCCACTGAGGGCGCACGGGACCACATGAGAAACACCAAGCAAATCGAACGCTGGTCGCCCTGGCTGCTGCTCGTGGCGGTGATCCTGCTGTGGCAGATCATCTGCTCGGCCTTCGAGGTCTCGGACTTCATCTTCCCCAGCCCGTGGCGCATCTGGAACCAGTTCTGGGAATTCAAGGAAGTCATCGCCGGCCACGCGTGGCGCACCTTCTGGGTCACCATGGCGGGCTTCGGCCTCGCGATCGTGGTGGGTGTGCTGCTGGGCTTCGTGATCGGCAGCTCGCGCATCGCGTACGCGGCGATCTACCCGCTGATGACGGCCTTCAACGCGCTGCCCAAGGCGGCCTTCGTGCCGATCCTGGTCGTCTGGTTCGGCATCGGCATCGGGCCGGCGATCCTCACGGCCTTCCTGATCAGCTTCTTCCCGATCATGGTCAACATCGCGACCGGCCTCGCCACGCTCGAGCCCGAGCTCGAAGACGTGCTGCGCGTGCTCGGCGCGAAGCGCTGGGACGTGCTCATGAAGATCGGCCTGCCGCGCTCCATGCCCTACTTCTTCGGCTCGCTGAAGGTGGCGATCACGCTGGCCTTCGTGGGCACCACCGTCAGCGAGATGACGGCGGCCAACGAAGGCATCGGCTACCTGCTGATCTCGGCCGGCTCGGCCATGCAGATGGGCCTGGCCTTCGCGGGCCTGATGGTGGTGGGCGCGATGGCGATGCTGATGTATGAACTCTTCAGCGTGGTCGAGAAGCACACCACCGGCTGGGCGCACCGCGGGTCGCAGAACCAGTGAGCGGCGGGCGGCCCCGTGCCGCCGCGCCTTCAGTATGCCGGCCGCGCCGAGCGTGCCGCCTGCGCGCCGTCGCGGAAACGCGCCGCCGCCGCTTCGGCGCCGCGCGCCAGGATCTGCAGGTCCATAGCCACCGCCACGAAGAGCGCGCCCAGGTCCAGGCACTCGCGCGCCCGCGCGTCGTCGAGCATCAGGATGCCGGGCGCCTTGCCGGCGGCACGGATGCGGCGGATCGCATCGTCGATGGCGCGCTTCACCGTCGGATGGCCGGGGTCGCCTGGGTGGCCCAGGCTCGCCGACAGGTCGGCCGGCCCGATGAAGACGCCGTCGATGCCCTCGACCTCGAGGATCGCGTCCAGCTGATCGAGCGCCTCGCCGGTTTCCACCTGCACCAGCACGCACAGTTCGTCCTGCGCGGTCTTCACATAGTCGCCGATGCGCCCGAAGTTCGACGCCCGCGTCGAGCCGCCCATGCCGCGCACGCCGCCCGGGGCATAGCGCGTGGCGCGCACCGCCGAGCGCGCCTGCTCCGCGTCCTGCACGAAGGGCAGCAGCAGGCTCTGCGCGCCGATGTCGAGGTAGCGCTTGATGAGCACGGTGTCGTTCCAGTCGGGCCGCACCACCGCCGACGTGCGTCGCGCGGCGTCGGCCGGCACCGCGGCGCTCACCGCCTGCAGCTGGTGCAGCATGTGGGGCACGTCGGTGGGCGTGTGCTCGGTGTCGAGCAGCACCCAGTCGAAGCCCGCGCCCGCGACGATCTCCGACACGTACGGGTCGGGCAGCGTGGACCACAGCCCGATCTGCGGCACGCCGGCCGCGAGCGCGCGCTTGAAGTGATTGGGAAGCACCGGCATGGCGTTCATCCGAAGTGGCACGACACGGTGCCGAATTCGCCATAGTCGGCCACCACCGTATCGCCCTTGCCGACCTCGATCGGCCGGATGAAAGAGCCCGCCAGGATCACCTGGCCCGCTTCCAGCGACACGCCGAAGCGATGCAGCCGATTGGCCAGCCACGCGACGCCGTGGGCTGGATGGTTGAGCACGCCGGCGGCCAGGCCGGTCTCCTCCACCTCGCCATTGCGGCTCACGATGGCGCCGATGCGCCGCATGTCGGCATCGACCAGCGCGGGCTTGAACGGCCGCCCGCCCAGCACCAGCGCGGCATTGGCGGCGTTGTCGGAAATGGTGTCGAGCACGTTGCGCGTGCGCCCGGTGTCGGGGTCGACGCGCTGGATGCGCGCGTCGAGGATCTCCAGAGCGGGCGTCACGTAGGCCGTGGCGTCGAGCACGTCGAACAGCGTGCAGTCGGGCCCCGTCAGCGGACGCGCCAGCACGAAGGCCAGCTCGGCCTCGATCTTCAGCTGCAGGAAGCGCTCGGTCGGGATCACCGCGCCGTCGCGGTAGAACATGTCGTCGAGCAGCGCGCCGTAGTCGGGCTCGGCGATGTTCACCGCGCGCTGCATGGCCTTGGAGGTGAGTCCGATCTTGTGGCCCTTGAGCGTGCGGCCATTGCGCAGCTTGAGCTGCATCCACGCGTGCTGGATGGCGTAGGCGTCGTCGATGGTCATGTCCGGATGGTCGAGCGAGAACTGGCGGCAAGCCCGGCGCGAGAGTTGCGCCTGCTCCAGCCGCTCGGCGGCCTGAGACAGGGTGGTGGCATCGAGGCTCATTGCACCGCCTCCTCTGCACGCACCACGTTGCGCAGCACGCCCACGCCGCTGACTTCGACCTCGACCACGTCGCCCGGCTTGAGGAACCGGGGTGGGTCGAAGCGGATGCCCGCGCCGGTCGGCGTGCCGGTGGCGATGATGTCGCCGGGCTCCAGGGTGGTGAAGGTCGACAGGTAGTGCACCAGGTAGGCGAAGTCGAACATCAGGTTCTCGGTGGTGTCGTCCTGGCGCTGCTCGCCGTTGACGCGTGTGCTCACGCGCAGCGCGCCGAAGCCCTGCGGGAATTCGTCGGCGGTGACGATCCAGGGGCCGATGCTGCCGGAGGCGTTGAAGTTCTTGCCTTGCGTCACGTTGAACTTGGCGTGGTGCACCCAGTCGCGGATGGTGCCTTCGTTCATGCAGGTCACACCGGCGATGCAGGCGAGGGCCTCGTCGCCGTTCACGCGGCGCGCGCGGCGGCCGATGACGATGGCGATCTCGCCCTCGTAATCGAGCTGCGTCGATTCGAGCGGCTGCAGCAGCGGCTCGCCGTGGCCCGCGAAGGATTCGGCCACGCGCATGAAGATGCTGGGGTACTTCGGCAAGTCGCTGCCGTCCTTGTATTCGGCGTTGCGGTGCGCGTAGTTCACGCCGATGCAGAACACGCGGCGCGGCCGGGCGATGGGCAGTTCGAAGCGCACATCGGCCAGCGCGTGGTCGGCCAGGGCTCCTTCGGCCGCGGCGCGGGCCTGGGCCAGCGCGGCTTCGCCGCCGGCCAGCAGCGCGGATACCGACGCGAAGGCCGGCAGGCGCCGGCCGAGGTCGATCACGCCGTCGCCGACGACGCAGCCCCAGCGGGAAGAGCCGCCGTGCAGATAGCTGATGAGTTTCATGCGGTCTCGAATCCGAAGAAGCGGGCGGGGTTGTCGACAAGAACCTTCTGCCGCGTGGCGGCGTCGGGCGTGAAGCGGTAGAGCAGCTCGAGCAGCGCGCCCTCGTTGGGCGGCTGCTTCATCGACACAGGGTGCGGCCAGTCGCTGCCCCAGACGCAGCGATCGGGCGCGGCCTCGATCAGGCGGCGCGCCAGCGGCACCACGTCGTCCCAGGGCGCGCCGGTCTTGGAGATCTTCTCGGACAACGACAGCATCACCCAGAAGTTGCCGCGCTCGAAAAGCTCGAGCATGCGCGCGAGGCTCGGGTCGCCGTCGCCGCGCGAAGGGTCGGCGCGGCCCATGTGGTCGAGCAGCACCGGCACGTCGAGCGCCTCGAAGGTCGCGAGCTGTGCCGCGATGCCGTCGGGCTCGGGCTGCACCTTGACATACCAGCCGAGCTCCTTGACTCGGGCGAAGGCACGCGCCTGCTCGGCCGCGCTCAGGCTGATGCCGAGGCCGCCGCGGGTGAAGCGCGCGCCGCGCACGCCGGCGTCGTGCAGCTTCTGCAGGTAGGCGTCGTCGCGCTCGGTCAGCACTGCCGCGTTGGCACAGCCCATGTAGCGGCGCGGGCCGCCGGCGTTGAGGCCCTCGAGCGCATCGAGCACCACCGTGTGGTCGGCGCCATAGGTGGTGGCCTGCACGATCACGCCACGTGCGATGCCGAGCGTGGCGTGCAGCCGCTGCGCCACCTGCCAGGTGGCAGTGGGCATTTCATAGGCGGCATTGGGCCGCACCGGATATTGCTCGCGCGGGCCGAAGACGTGGAACTGGCTGTCGCATGACAGCGGCGGCGGCAGCGGCACGGGCGCGCGCGGATGGGGGTCGAAAGGAAGGTAGTCGGGCATGGTTCTTCGGGGCGTGGAAACAGGAGAGGCAGGCGCTCAGGCGATCCAGGCGGTGAAGCTGCATTCGATGAGCTTGCCCATGTCGAGCTCGGGCGCGACGATGGCGTGGCGCGCCGGCCGCGAGGCGGCATCGGGGAACATCTCGAGCCAGGGCACGTTGAGTGCGGGCCGCTGGCTGCGGTCCTTCATCCACACGGTGAGCTTGACGATGTCCTGCGTGCCGCCGCCGGCCGCCTCCACGATGCGGCGGACGTTGTCGAGCATGAAGCGGCACTGCGCCTCGATGGTCTCGGCGGGCTTGCCGGTGGCCGGGTCGTTGCCCTGGATGCTGCCGCTCTCGAGCAGCGGCCCCACGCGGCAGGCCGCGGGAATCGGGTTCTTGTGGCCGAAGCCGTCGACATACACGCTGGTGCGCGCGGCGGGGGCGGCGCGCCCGAGGGCGGCGGTGGGTGAGTTGGGCGTGCTCATTCGGCGGAAATGTTGGATTGCTTGATGACCGGCATCCAGCGCGCGTCTTCCTTGGCCAGGAAGCGCGCGAACTGCTCGGGCGAACTGCCGCGGGCCTCGGAGCCCAGCGTCTGGAAGCGGGCGCGCACGGCCTCGTCGGCCAGGATCTTCTGCAGCGCGGCCGACAGCCGCGCGACGATCTCCTTAGGCGTGCCCTGCGGCGCGAGAACGCCGGTAAAAGTTTCGGTGCTGAAGTCCTTGAAGCCGGCCTCCTGCAGCGTCGGCACGTCGGGCAGCTGCGGCAGCCGCTTGGGCGACGTCACCGCGAGCGCGCGCGTTCGGCCCTGCTGGATGAACGGGCCGGCCACCGATATCTGGTCGAAGTTGAACTGCACCTGGCCGCCCAGCAGGTCGGTGGTGGCGGGCGCATTGCCCTTGTAGTGCACCGTGGTCCAGTGCGCGCCGCTTTCGCGCTGCAGGTACTCGCTCACCAGATGGTTCTGCGTGCCGGCGCCGGGCGAAGCCATGGTCAGCGTGTTGCCGGGCTTCTTCCCTTCCGCGACCAGATCGGCCACCGTCTTGTAGGGAGTGGAGGGATGCACCTGCAGCACCAGCGGCGTGAACGACACAGAGCTGACCGGCGTGAAATCCTTCTTCCAGTCGTAGGCGTTGCGCTTGAAGATGGTCGGCGAGAACAGGATCGGGCCGTTCGCGCCCATGAAGAAGGTGTAGCCGTCGGGCGCGGACTTGGCCACGTACTCGGCGGCGATCATGCCGCCCGCACCTGGGCGGTTGTCCACGATGAAAGGCTGCTTGAACGCAGCCTGCAGCTGCTCGCTGATGATGCGCGCGGCGCCATCGACGTTGCCTCCCGGCGGGTAGGGCAACACCAGCTTCACGGGTCTGTCGGGCCAGCCGGCCTGAGCCGATGCGATTGCGGGCGCGAAGGCCGCGCACACAGCCACGGCTGCGGTGGCGATGAGTTCTTTCAAGGTCTTGTCTCCTGCTTGCGTGCCGGCCCCGCAAGTGTGTTGCGCTGTGCACCGGCCACCCATGCACTCTAAGAATCCGGGTGCGGATGCTGCAACGCAATATGTCCTCGTTGTTCCATATGATGGACGTTTTCGAGAAGTCCGCGCCCGCCGGCTTCGACGCGCTGCGGACAATGCAGCCTCAGCCACCAAGGAAGGCCTCCCTCATGTTTCTCGATGCCGGCGACCTGTCGCCCGAAGCCACCTACCGCCTGATGAGCGGCATCGTCGTGCCGCGTCCCATCGCCTGGATCACCACGCTGTCGGACGCCGGCGTGGTCAACCTCGCACCGTTCTCATGCTTCACCTTCGTGTCGAACAAGCCGCCGATGCTGGGCGTGAACGTCGGCCGCAAGGCCGGCCGACGCAAGGACACCGGCGCCAACATCCACGCGCTGGGCGAGTTCGTGGTGAACATCGGAGACGCCTCGCAGATGGTCGCCATCCACGAGAGCAGCGCGGAGCACGCGCCCGACGTGAGCGAAACCGAACTGCTCGGCCTCGGCACGCTGCCGTGCACCACGGTGCGGGTGCCGCGCCTGGCCGATGCGCCCATCAGCATGGAATGCCGGCTGGAGCAGGTGATCTCCTTCGGCCGGACCGGCGCGGAGTTCATCGTCGGCGAGGTCACGGCCTTCCACATCCGCGACGGCCTGCTGCACGACGGCAAGGTCGACACCCGCGCCCTCGACCCGGTGTGCCGCATCGGCGGCCCGAACTACGCCACGCTGGGCGAGATCGTCACGCTGCGCGGCATGCAGCAGACGCCCAAGGCGGTCATGGATGGCGGCGCCGTCTAGCTCGATCGACGGCACCGACGCCGGCACTGCCGGCGCGCAGAGCGTGCGCCGCGCGCTTGCGGTGCTGCGCGTGCTGGCTACCGGCCAGGAGCGCGGCGTGCGCCTGACCGACGTGGTGGCGCACACCGGCCTCAACCGGCCGACAGTGCACCGCATCCTGCGCGTGCTGGTGGAAGAAGGCGCGGTCGAGCAGGACCCCGCCACGCGCCGCTACCTGGTCGGCGGCGAGGTCTCGCTGCTGGGGCTGGCGCGCTCGAGCCGCTTTCCCATCCGCGCGATCGCCGAGCCACACCTTCGCCACCTGAGCGAAAGCCTGGGCGACACGGCCTTCCTCACCATCCGCAACGGCACCGACTCGGTGTGCATCGACCGGCGGGCAGGCAGCTTTCCGGTGAAGGTGCTGTCGATCGAGATCGGCGCCCGGCGCCCGCTGGGCGTGGGTGTGAGTGGCCTCGTGCTGCTCGCGTCGCTGCCGCCCGCCGAGGCCGCCGAGGTGGTGGAACGCAACGTGCGGCGACTCGAAGCGCTGCGCATCGATCCCGCGGAACTGCTGGCGCGGGCCGTACGCGTGAGCCACGACGGTTATGCCTATGCGCCCGTGGGCGTGGTGCCCGGCTCGCGCGCTGTGGCGGTGCCTGTCCGCCTGGCCGACGGCCGCACCGTGGCCGGGTTGGCCATCGCGACCATCACCGAGCGCCTGCCCGATGCGCGGGTCGAGACCGTCGTGGCGCAGATGCATGAAAGAGCGCGGCTGATCGGAGCTCAGGCGGCGGAGCTCGCTCACCGCAAGTCGGCGCGGCGTGCCTCGGCTTCGGGCACGCCGTCGTCGAGCAACAGGGACGCTTCGTCGCGCCAGTAGTTCACCGCCGCCAGCCACCCCTCCCACACGCAGCCATTGCAGCCGCGGCCGCAGCAGGTGGTGGGCTCGGGCGGAGGTGGGCGCAGCGTGAGGCCTTGGACGTCGAGCAGGGCCTGCACACGCACGATCAGCGCTTGCGCGCCGGCGAGGTTGGAGGGTTCCGGGAGCTGGTCGATGGGGTTCATGGTGCAGAGGTCGTCAGGCCAGCAGGTTCAGTTCGAGCCGCATCTTCGCCCCGCCCGACTCGCTCGACCCGATGGTGAGCTGGCCGCCGTGCAGGCGCGCCACTTCGGCCACCAGATGCAGGCCCAGCCCCGCGCCGCGCCCGCGCGGCACCAGCCGGTGGAACGGCGCCACCACGCGCTCGCGGTCGGCTTCGGGAATGCCGGGGCCGGAGTCGAGCACCTCGAAGCCCGAAGGCTCCCACAGACGCACCTGGATGTCGCAGCCCTGCCCGCCGTGCTCGATGGCGTTCTGGATCAGGTTGCTCAGCGCGCGCTCCAGCGAGGGCGCATCGCCGCGCACCCACAGCGGCTTGGGCGCCTCCACCGACAGCGTGCAGCGGTTCATGATGGCCAGCGGCGCGATGTCGCCTGCCACGCGTTCGCACAGCGCCTTCAGGTCGACCTGCTGCCGGTCGTGCACCGCGACGTGGTCCAGCCGCTGCAGGTCGAGCAGCTGCTCGGCCAGCGTGGCCAGGCGCGCTGAGGCCTGCATGAGCTTGACCTTGAGCGGCCCCTCCTGCAGGCCTTCGAGATGGATCTGCAGCGTGGTGATGGGCGTGCGCAGCTCGTGCGCAGCATCGGCCAGGAAGCGCTCCTGCCGGTCGTAGCCTTCGTTGAGCCGGTCGAAGGCGCGGTTCACCGCGTTGACCAGCGGACGGATCTCGCTGGCCACGTTGGCCAGCGGCAGCCGCGTGGTGCGCTCGTGCACGTCGATGCTCTCGGCATGCTCGGCGGTGGCCACCACGCCCTTGAGGCCGCGCTTGACGACGAAAGGCGTGGCCAGGATCACGCCGAGGCAGGTCACCAGCGCCATCGGCGCCACCAGGAACAGGAAGGCGATGGCGGTGCCCTTGAGCGTGTTCTTCACGGTCAGCGGGCTGCCGGTCTGCGTCATCACGGCCACCATGCCCGCGCGCGTCTCCACGCGCTCGAAGCGGGCCTTGGGGCGCGTGTTGTCGCTCTCGGGGTCGACGGCCATGCGCTCCATGCCGTCGAGAGAATCGAAGAGCCTGGCGTAGATGGCCGGCACCTCGCCGTTGCGCACCTCGGAGCCCTTCGCGTCACGCGCGACGAACCAGAACGGCGGGTCGGCCTCGCGCAGGCGCTGCACTTCCGGCGTGGGCTCTATCGCCAGCTTGCCGTCGGGCGCATGCACCAGCGCGCGCTGGATGGCCTTGATGGTTTCCTGCCCGGTCTCGTCGACCACGCGCCCCAGCACCCAGGCGAGGCCCAGAAAACCGCCCATCACCAGCGCACCGACCACCACCTGCAGCAGGATCAGGCTCCAGATCAGTTGCCAGCGCAGCGAGAGCAGCGAGAGACGGCCCTGTTTCATGCGGTCGTCATGCTGCCGGGCGCGCCGCGCAGATCAGGTAGCCCACGCCGCGGATGGCGTGGATCTCGACCTGTGCGCCGGCCTTGTCGAGCTTGGAGCGCAGCCGCGAGATGTGCGTGTCGAGCGCGTTCGACTGGATGTCGTCCGCGTGGCCGTAGACGCGGTCCTGCATGGCCTCGCGCAGCACGGTGCGGCCGCGATGCTCGAGCAATGTCTCCAGCACCAGCAGTTCGCGGCGCGGCAGCGTGAGGCACTCGTCGCCCACGTGGACCTGCCGCGTGTGATGGTCGAAGCGCAGCTGCCCCAGCGTCATGACGAGGTTCGCGCGCACCGCGGGACGCCGTGCCAGCGCACGCACGCGTGCCATGAGCTCGTCCATGGAGAAGGGCTTGGCGAGATAGTCGTCCGCGCCGCCGTCCAGGCTCAGCACGCGCTCGGCCACGTCGGTCATCGCGGTGAGCACCAGCACCGCGGCGGGAATGTCGTTCTGGCGCAGGAAGGCCACCAGCGAAAGGCCGTCGCCGTCGGGCAGGCCACGGTCGAGCACGATCACGTCGTGCTGCGCCGACAGCGCCGCGTCCTCGGCCTCGCGCAGCGAGCCCGCCACGTCGACCACCGCCTGGTTCTGCCGCAGCGCCGAGGCCAGGGCTTGCGCGAGGTCGACTTCGTCTTCGACGAGCAGGATTCTCATGGGGGTGCGGAGGAAAGCAAGGCCGGCCATTCTAGGAGAGCCCCCCTCGCGGGCGTCGCAATGTTCACGCAATGCAGTTGCATAAGCTGGGACGCCAATGAACTCCCGCACGGCGACTACCTCCCCCGCACCTTGCATTCCCTGGTATCAGGCTTTGGGCCGGCGCATCGCCACGCTCTGGGTGGTGAAGATGATCGGCACCACCGTCGGCATCTCGGGCTTCTTCGCCATCTACTTCTGGGTGATGCACAACCCGTCTTCGGAGCCGACCGTGATGCCGCTCACGATGCTCGACCACTGGGTGGGCGTGAGCGACGACGCGATGCTGCTCTACGGCTCGCTGTGGTTCTACATCTCGCTCGCGCCGGCCCTCGCGAAGGACAAGGCGCAGTTGTGGACCTGCGCTCGCGATGCTGCTCTGATTGCAGGCGCGGGCCTCGCCGTGTTCTGGCTCTTCCCGACGACGGTGCCCGCGTTCTCGGTCGACTGGAGCCAGTACCCGTCGCTGCAGTTCCTGAAGACCGCCGACGCGGGCGGCAATGCCTTCCCCTCGCTGCACGTCGCGTTCGCCGTCTTCACCGCCGTGCTGATGGAGCGCCAGTTGCGCGAGGTGCGCGCCCCGGCATGGGTGCGAATGCTCAATCTGCTGTGGGCCTTCGGCATCGTCTATTCGACGCTGGCCACGCGACAGCATGTGCTGATCGACGTGGCCGGCGGCACGCTGCTCGCGGCGCTCGTCTGCTGGGCCCGCAGCACGCGCGAACGGCTGGTGCTGGCCGGGGCCTGAGAGGCAGCAGGTCGAGTCAGGCGGCTTGCGCGCCCGCGGCAGCCACCTGGGCGTCCTGTGTCGACTGCATGCCCGATACGCCGATGGCGCCGACCAGGCGGCCCTCGTGCATCAACGGCAGGCCACCCTCGAGCGGGCATGCGCCTTCGGTGGCCAGCAGGCGCAGGTTCAGGCCGCCCGCGGCCAGCGCTTCCTCGAACACGCGTGTCGGCCGCTTGAAGCGCACGGTGCTGCGCGCCTTGGCCTGCGCGATCTCGACGCTGCCGGTCTGCGCGTCATCCATCTTGTGCAGCACCACGAGGTTGGCCGCGCTGTCCATCACCGCGATGACCATCGGCCAGCCGTGGGCCCGGGCCTCGGCCTCGGCGGCGGTCGCCACGCGGCGCGCGACTTCGAGCGAGACGGGTGGCCCGTAGGCGATGACGGGTTGATGCTGCGGGATCGACGGGGTGCTCATGGTGCGAATTCCTTGAAGTGATGAACGATGCACCGGACAATAGTGGCGGGCAGAATGCCTGCCCATTCCCCAGAAATTCGCATCCGTTGTGCATGAATCGCCAGCTCCCTGCCCCGGCGGGCACGCTTCCCTCTCCTGGGACGACGTCCGCTTCTTCGTGGCCGTCGCGCGCGGGGGCAGTCTCTCGGGTGCGGCACGGCAGCTGCGCGTGGAGCATTCGACGGTCGCAAGACGGGTGGGCGCGCTGGAGTCGCACATCGGCGTGCGTCTTTTCGACCGCCTGCCGCGAAGCTGGACGCTGACACCCGAAGGCGAGGCGCTGCTCGTGCCCGCCGAACGGATGGAGCAGGAGGTGCTGGCCTTCGCGCGCGCCGCCGCCGCGAACACCGCGAGCCAGGGAACGGTCCGCGTATCGGCGCCACCGGCCTTCGCGAGCCACTTCATCGTGCCGCTGTGGACTGCGAACGCACATCGATGGCCCGGTATCGAGCTGGACATCGTCGGCGAACTGCGCAGCGCCAACCTGCAAAGGCGCGACGCGGACATCGCCATCCGCTTCATGCGCCCCACCGAGCCGGGCCTTGCTGCCCGCAAGCTCGGCGAACTGGCCTTTCGCCTCTATGCCGCGCCGGCGTGGCTCGCACGCCCTCAGGCCGACTGGCGGTTTCTCGGCTACAGCGATCCGCCTGGCAACGTGCCGCACCAGCAGCTGCTTGCGGACATCGCCGGCGCACGCCCCTTCGTGCTGCGCAGCAACGACCTGGCTGCCTTGCACAACGCCTGCCGTGGGGGGCTGGGCCTCGCGATGCTGCCGGACTTCATGGCGCGCGGCGACGCCGCGCTCGTCGAAGTGCCCGGCGAAGGCCGGCCCGTGATGCGAGAGGTGTGGAGCGTGGTGCACCCCGACGTGAGGCGCTCGCCGCGCGTCAGGGCCGTGGCCGACGCGCTGGCGGAGATGGTCGGCGACAGCGCCGGGCGCCTGCGCTGAAGGCAGCGGCGTGGCGCGCCGCTCTTCGGGCGGCTACCAGAAGATCCAGAGCGCCAGGCCGCCGAAGATGGCCCACTTCACGAGGTAGTACACCCGCTTGTCCCAGGCCTTGAGGCGCTTGCCGACCACGCGGATCTGGTAGATGTACTTGAAGGCGCGGTTGATGCCGCCGGTCTTGTCGCCGGCATCGTTGGGCGATGCGGCCGCGGCCAGCAGGTTCTTCGCGAACCAGCGGTTCACAGCGCTGGCCCAGCGGTACTTCAGCGGGCGCTCGATGTCGCAGAACAGGATCACCCGGTCGTGGTCGGTCGTGTTCTCGGCGTAGTGGATGTAGGTTTCGTCGAACACCACGGCCTCGCCGTCGCGCCAGTGGTAGCGCTGGCCGTCCACGTCGATGTAGCAGCCCTCGACGCCCGGCGTCCACAGGCCCAGGTGGTAGCGCAGCGAGCCGGCGAAGGGGTCGCGGTGGCGCACGAGGCGGCTGCCCGGCGGCAGCTCGGCGAACATCGCGGCCTTGATGGTGCCGATGCCCTTCAGCAGCTCGGTGGTGCGCGGGCACAGCACGGCGGCCGAGGGATGCGCATCGTCGTACCACTTCAGGTAGAAGCGCTTCCAGCCGCTCTTGAAGAAGGAGTTGAAGCCCACGTCGTTGAACTGGCTGGAGGCCTTGATGCTGCCGCCGTTGCGCATGGCCAGCGCTTCCTCGCGGATCACTTCCCAGTTTTCCTCGAGCACGCGCATCTCGGGGAACTCGGCAGGCGACAGGTAGGGCGTGCTCGGTACCTTCGAGAAGAGGTACATGAAGACGTTCAGCGGCGCCAGGAAGGTCGAGTGATCCGAGAGCTGCCTGAAGAAACGGTGCCGAACCTGGCCGCGGAAATGAACGTAGAGCGCGCTGAGCGCGAAGATGGCAAGAATGACCCACTTCATGGGAAAGAGTCCTGTAAACAGCGCCGGATAGTGTAATTCGTAGCCCCGATCCGGACCTGACCAGGCCATTTCGCCCTTTGGCCGTGCGCCCGACGAGGTTTCCTCAGCTGCACAGCATCGGCTGCGGCACATCGGCCACGGCCAGCGGCAGGCGCACGGTGGCCAGCAGGCCGCCGCTCGCGGTCGCGCCGAGCCTCACCTCCCCGCCATGCCGGTCGACCACGGACTTGACGATGGCCAGCCCCAGCCCGCTGCCGCTCTGGCTCTGGTCGGGGTTGCGGAAGAAGCGGTCGAACACCCGCTCGCGCAGCGCCGCCGGCACGCCGGGGCCCTGGTCCGCCACGGTCAGCACGGCGTGCGTGCCGTCGCGCGACACGTGCACGGCCACCGTGCCGCCGGGCGGGCTGTACTTGATCGCGTTGTTGATGAGGTTGTCGATCATCGAGACCAGGCTCTCGCGCTCGCCGAGCACCGGCACGCGGTCCTCGCAATCGAGTTCCAGCTCGATCCCGCGGGCACTGGCCAGGCTCTCGATCATGGCCAAGCGGTCCTGCACCAGTCCGTCGAGCGACAGCATGATGGGCAGTGCGCTGTCGGACACCGCGTCGCTGCGCATCAGCTGCAGCAGCTGCCCGACCAGCCGCGCCGCACGGTCGTTGCTGCGCAGCAGGTTGCCCATGAGCTCGCGCTGGCGCTCGTCGGTGCTCTGCTCCTTCAGCGCCTCCACGTTCACCCGCATCGCGGCCAGCGGCGTGCGCAGCTCGTGCGCGGCATCGGCGATCAGGCTGCGCTCGCGCGAGGTGCTGTCGCGCACCCGCTGCAGCAGGCTGTTGATGCTCTGCACCAGCGGCTGCAGCTCCTTGTGCGGCGGCATGTACGACAGCGGCGTGAGGTCGGCCGGCCCGCGCTCGGCGGTCTCCTGGCTCACCCGCCGCCATGGCCGCAGCGCGAGACGCACCGAAAGCCAGGCCGGAAACACCAGGAACGGCAGGCTGATGACCAGCGGCAGCAGGTAGTAGCCGCGGGACACCACCGTCACAGTGAGCCGCCAGACGCTGGGCTCGGCCAGCATGACGCGGATATCGCCTTCAGGCGAGGCCAGCGTGCGTGCGCGCCATTCGCGGCCTCCTGCCTTCACGGTTTCGATGCGATTCGGCTGGGTATTGAGGATGACGGGCGTACCGGCCGTCGAGCGATAGACCAGCCTGTCGGCCTGCCAGACCTGCAGGACCGGCGAACCGTCGGAGCTCCCGTCGCCGTCGCCGATGGCCTCCAGCAGCGCGGCATCGAAGGCCGCGATGGTCTCCTGCTGCTTGTCCGGCCGATCGGCCGTGTTCTTCGCGATGGCCATCACCGTCTGGAAGATCTTGTCGAACTTCAGCAGCTCGGGGTCTTCGTAGGAGTCGTACAGCAGCAGCGCGATGGCCATGGTCCACAGCAGCGCGACCACGCCCATCTGCGCGAGCAGCAGGCGCCGCATCAGGGAAGGTTGTTTCCAGTTCTTCCAGCGCCGCGCCAGCGCCTCGATCATTTCTGCGTGCTCCGCGCTAGCGATTGCACGTCGATCACATAGCCGATGCCGCGCACCGTGCGGATGTAGCCCTGGCCGATCTTCTTGCGCAGGTTGGAGATGTGCACCTCGAGCGAGTTGCTGCCGTTGGCCTGCCCGCCGGGCAGCACCTGCTCTTCCATCACGCGGCGCGTGACCACTCGGCCGGTGCGCTTGAGCAGGAGCGCGAGCAGGTCGAACTCGCAGCGCGAGAGCTCGACGGGCTCGCCGTCGACGATCACGCCGCGCGTGGGCTCGTGCAGCGCCAGGCCGCGCATGCGGATGGTCTCGTCGTTGAAGCCGTAGCTGCGGCGCGCGAGCGCACGCACACGCGACAGCAGCTCGGCCAGCGCGAAGGGCTTCACCAGGTAGTCGTCGGCCCCGTCGTCCAGGCTGCGCAGCCTGTCGTTGAGCGCATCGCGCGCGCTGAGCACCAGCACCGGCAGCATCTGGCGGTCGCGGCGCAGGCGGAACAGCAGGTCGAGCCCGTCGCCGTCGGGCAGGCCGAGATCGAGCAGCACCATGTCGAAGGTGCCGCCTTCGAGCGTGCGCAGAGCGTCCTCGAGCCTGCGCACCCACACCACGTCCATGCCTTGATTGGCCAGCGCGATGCGCACGCCGTTGCCGAGGTCAAGGTCGTCCTCAACAAGCAAGAGATTCATGAGCCTCCACGTGAACTGAACACTCCGTCCCCGGAATGTGGCGGAAGTATCTGCCAAGCGCCCAGGGCGCACTTCAGGAAATCTTCATGAACGCCGAAGCAGGTCTTCAGGTGCGGCCGGGACACTGGCGCCATCCCTGCAAACGGAAACGGAACAACCCGGTGAATGGCCTGCCCTCGCTAGACGCACGTACTGCCCGAACCAATCACTACGGCCTGCGCCGACGCGACGTCCTCCATGCCATGGCACTGACCGGCGCCGCGGGCCTTGCAGCCTGCGGCGGCGGCAACCGTGGCGGCGTCCGGGCCGGCGAGGTCGGTGGGGCGGGCAACGGCGGCGGCAAGCCCATCGTCATCGATCGCCGGGTCAAGGTCTCTGCCTCGCCCGAGGTCTCGCTGCAGGTGCGCGACTGGCAGCCGCCCGGGAGCACCGGTCCCGTCATCGTGCTGCTGGCCGGGCTGGGCGGCAATGCACGCTACTTCGACAGCCTCGCGCCCGCACTGGCGGCGAGATCACGCGTGGTCGCCATCAGCCGGCGCGGCTACGGGCTTTCGGACAAGCCACTGCCAGTGAAGACCGCCACGCAGTACTACGAGGTCGACACGCTGGTCGCGGACCTGAAGGCGGTGCTCGATGCGCTGGGAGTGCAGCGCGCGGTGCTGGCCGGTCATTCGATCGCGGGCAACGAGCTCACCAGATTCGCGGGACTGCATCCGGAACGGACGCAGGGCCTCGTCTACCTGGACACCACCTTCGACTACACCGTCGAAGGCGACAGCGAAGGCGAGACCGTGCCGGACAACCGCCTGCTCCACGAACCCAGGCCGACGCCGGACGACGGCCGGTCCCTGCAGGCCGCCATCGCCTTCTTCCGGCGCAACTCGAAGAACTGGTGGCCTGCGCTGGAACCGAACCTGCGCGACGCCATCGACATACGCACCGACGGGAGCGTGCGCCTCAATACCCCCGATGAAGTGGAGACCGCCGTGGATACAGCCGCACATTCGTTCTCACCCGACTACAAGGCCGTGCGCGCGCCATCGCTGGTAGTGACCGCCCTGCCCGCCGACAACCGCGACATGTTCCCGTGGCTGGAGCTGCCGCTCGACGCGAAGACACAGAAAGACGCTGCCGACTACCTGCGCATCTTCCGCCGCGTGGCCATCACGAATTCGAACCAGCTCGTGGCGGCGCTCGACACGCCGAACCGCCTGACCCTGGACCACGCCAGCCACGGCGACTTCCTCATGGAACGCGAAGCCGAGGTGCTTCGCGCCATCCAGTTCATGACATGGGCCTGAGCCGTGATCGATGGCGGGCGCGCGGCCACCCGCCTGCCCGAACAAAAGCATTCACCAGCGAATCGAGATGAAATCGAAGAAGACCAACGGAAGCGGCATCTGCGCCGCCTTCGACGTGATCGGCGGCAAGTGGAAAGCCGTCATCCTTTGGGAGCTGCACGTGCAGCCGCTGCGCTTCGGCGAGCTGAAGCGGGCGCTGCCCGACATCAGCGAGAAGATGCTGATCCAGCAGCTGCGCGAGATGGAGACCGACGGCATCGTCCACCGCGAGGTGTTCCACGAGGTGCCGCCGCGCGTGGAGTACTCGGAAACGAAGCTGGGCGCCACGCTCAGTGCGTCGCTCGCGCCGCTGGCCGACTGGGGCGACCGCCATGCGAAGCGCGTGGAGGCCGCGCGCACGCGGACAGGGTCCGCAAAGTAATGGGCCGGCCGGAGCCGGCTCAGTCCGCCCAGCCGGTCTCGATCTCGGTCTTCACCTCGGTCATGAGCTTGTGCACCGGGCACTTGCCGGCCACGCGAAGAAGTTCGTCGCGCTGCGCCTCGCTCAGGTTGCCGCTCACGCGCAGGCCCGACTTGAGGCGGTAGACGCCCTTGCGCTCCTCGCTGTCGTCACGGTCGACCACCACCTCGATGTCTTCCACCGGGATGCCCTTGCGGCGCGCGTAGATCAACGCGGTGAGCGCCTTGCAGGCTGCGAGCGATGCGTCGTACAGGTCGTGCGGCTCGGGGCCGGCGTCGCTGCCGCCGCCGGCGGGCGAGGCATCGACCGGGATCTCGTGGTTGCGGATCTTCAGGATGTGGCGGGTGCCGGTGATGCCGTCGCGGCGGATCGTGATGCTCATGCGTGTTTCCTCGCGGAGTTGGTTGCGGTGAGGGGAGAAAGCGTCTTCACGTAAAGGATGGTGGTGAAGCCGCTATGCCATTCGAGGTCGGGGTAGCGGCCGGCCTCGCGGTAGCCGAGCGCGAGGTAGAAGCCCTGGCTCTGCATGTTGAAGGTGTCGGTCTCGAGCCGCGCGAGCTGCACGCCATCGGCGCGCATGCCGTCTTCCGCGAAGGCCATCAGCGCCCTCGCGATGCCCTTGCGCTGGTGTCTGGCCGGTACGTGCAGGGCGTGCACGAAGTCGTGCTCCCAGTGCACCATGCCGACCACCTCGCCGTCGATCTCAGCCACGAAGAAGTCCGGGCCCTTCTCGTCGATGTAGCCGACGGGGGCGCCGCTCTCCCGGTAGGCCTTTGCGGCATCCGGCGTGAGCTGCGGCAGCCAGGTGCCGGCGAAGGTGTCGTCGAGGATGGCCTTCACCGCGTCGAAGTCTTCGAGGCGCCACGGCCGGATCGTGACGCCGGGAACGTCGTTGTTGGTTCTCATCGGTTCAGCGGTCCACGGCCAGCATCAGCGTTTCCTTGATTTCCTCCATCACCACGTAGCTGTGCGACTCCGCCGCCACCGGCAGCTTCTTGAGGATGTCGCCCAGCAGGTGCCGGTATTCGCTCATGCCGCTCAGCCGCGCCTTCACGAGGTAGTCGAAGCTGCCCGACACCAGATGGCATTCGAGCACCTCGGGCATGTGCAGCAGCTCCTTGCGGACCTTGTCGAACACGTCGCCAGACTTGGCCGAGAGCTTGATTTCCACGAACACCAGCAGCGTGCGGCCCAGCGCCTCGGGCGAGACGTGGGCGTGGTAGCCGGTGATGACGCCGTCGCGCTCCATGCGCTTGACGCGCTCGGCGCACGGCGAGGCCGACAGGCCGATGTGCTCGGCCAGTTCTGTCATGGACATGCGGCCCTGGCGCTGCAGGACGTCGAGGATCTTGCGGTCTATGCGGTCGAGTTCGGGCATTTCACTCCGGCGGCGGCATGGGAAGGTTTTTGGCAGTGTATTCCACTGCCGAATCGAATAAATCAGTGGAATCCACTGCCTTGAGGACTTTAGATTCCATTCATTCCATTTGAATCGGCGAATACACCATGAAAGTCATCGTTCTCGGCGGCGGCGTGATCGGCACCACCACGGCCTACTATCTCGCCCGTTCGGGCGCCGAGGTCACCCTGCTCGACAGGCAGGCCGGCCCCGCCGAGGAAACCAGCTTCGGCAACGCCGGCCAGGTGTCGCCCGGCTACTCCACGCCCTGGGCGGCGCCGGGCATCCCGCTGAAGGCGATCAAGTGGATGTTCAAGAAGCACGCGCCGCTGTCGATCCGCCCCGACGGCACGCTGTTCCAGCTGCGCTGGATGGCCGCCATGCTGCGCAACTGCTCGCCCGAGGCCTATGCGGTGAACAAGGAGCGCATGATGCGCGTGGCCGAATACAGCCGCGGCTGCCTGCAACAGCTGCGCGCCGACACCGGCCTGCAGTACGAGCAGCGCACCGGCGGCACGCTGCAGCTCTTCCGCACGCAGGCCCAGCTGGACGCGGTGGAACGCGACATCGCCGTGCTCGAGGAATGCGGCGTCCCTTATGAACTGCTCGATCGCGACGGCCTCGCCCGCATCGAGCCCGCGCTGGCCGGCGCGCGCGACCGCCTCACCGGCGGCCTGCGCCTGCCCAACGACGAAACCGGCGACTGCCACCTCTTCACCCGCGGCCTCGCCGAGATCGCACGTGGCATGGGCGTCGACTTCCGCTTCGGCCAGACCATCGCCGCGCTCGAGACCGACGGCGGCCGCATCACCGGCGTGCGCACCACCTCCGGCAAGATCCTCACGGCCGACCGCTACGTGATGGCCTTCGGCAGCTACTCGCGCGCCGCCATCGCCTCGCTGGGGCTGGACATCCCGGTGTACCCGGTCAAGGGCTACTCGCTGACGGTGCCGCTCGTCGACGAATCGCTCGCGCCGCAATCGACCGTGCTCGACGAGACCTACAAGGTGGCCGTCACCCGCTTCGACAACCGCATCCGCGTGGGCGGCATGGCCGAGCTCGGCGGCTTCGACCTGCGCCTGAACCCGGCGCGCCGCGCCACGCTCGAGAAGGTGGTCACCGACCTCTTCCCCGGCGGCGACGTGCCCCGTGCCACCTTCTGGACCGGCCTGCGCCCGATGACGCCCGACAGCACCCCCATCGTCGGCGGCACGCGCTACCCCAACCTCTACCTGAACACCGGCCACGGCACCCTGGGCTGGACCATGGCCTGCGGCTCGGGCAAGCTCATCTCCGACATGGTGATGGGCCAGCGCCCGGAGATCCGCACCGACGGCCTGGCGATGGACCGCTACGAAGCAGGCTCCTCGCACGCCGGAACGCCGCGCCCTGCTACCGCAGCCGCCTGAGAACGAGGGCGGGGAGCGGGCGGGCCTGCGCGAAGTCCGCCCCCGGACTCAAGCAGCCTTCAGGCAGCCTTCGCGATGGGAATCACGGCGTTCTCGTCCATCCCGCGATAGACCTCCGCCTCCCCGTGCTTCGCAAGCAACTGCATCAGGTGCTTGCGGATCAGCATCCCCGGCCGGTCCGACTCCATCGAATACTCCACGCCGCGCCGGCGGGTGTCGACCAGCGCGTCGGGGTCGGTCGATTCGAGGATGTCCTTGTCCTCGCGCGTCACGGCTTCGTCGAAGTCGATCAGCATCTGAGCGGTGCAGTCGGCCTCGGTGTCGTTGCGGAAGAGCCACTGGCACAGCTGCATGCGGCCGTCGTCGATGGGCGTGAAGCAGTTGATGATGATGTGGCGCACGCCGCTCGGGTACTCGATGTCGAGTCGGCGCGAGAAGGGCAGGAAGTAGGCGTTGCGCATGTGGCGCGTGGTGATCGGGTCGGTCACGCCGCTGATCGCGTGGAACTTCACCGGGTTGGTCGCCTCGATGATCGTCTCGGCGTAGAAGCCCGTGTCGTTCTCCACCAGTTCGTACTTGCTCGGCTTCGGGCTCGCGGCCACGCCGAAGGTGGCGCGGTGCACGAAGCTGAAGTGCGAGTTGTCGAAGGAGTTCTCCAGCGCACGCATCGGGCTGGTCTGCCACTCTTCGTAGAACTGGAAGATGGTGCGGTAGCCCGGGTCGTCGAACTCCGGAATCGAGGGGATGTCGGCGATGGGCTCTTCAAGAGCTACCCACGCATAGCCGTAGCGGGCTGCGCAGCGGTAGGCCGTGGTGCGGTACTCGGGCGAGATCTTGCGGTCGGCTTCGTACTGCGGGATGCGGATGACCTGGCCGCTGCGGTCGTAAGTCCAGCCGTGGTAGCCGCACTGGATCGCACCGGTGCCGCAGGCCTGGCCTTCGCTGTCCACGCACCAGCCCTTGGAGAGCTTCGCGGTGCGGTGGCAGCAGCGGTCGCGCAGGGCGGCGGGCTGGCCGTCGGCATCGATGAAGAGGACGATGTCTTCGCCGAGCAGCCTGAAGGGCTTCGGGCCGTTGGCCAGTTCGGTGAGCGGCATGACGGCATGCCAGAACTTGCGGAAGACGGGTTGACGGGTGACGAGCATGCGCGGACTCCTTCTGTGGTCGTGGGGGACGAACGTGAAAGAGCAATTTCCCGCCGGGATGCGTGGGGCACCGCGCGGCTGAACGCTTCTACTCTGCGCAGACTGCCTTGCAAGTTGCGCGCCCGGATTGTGGCGCCTCGGGCCCGCCGCACCAAGCCCCATCGCCAATGCCCGACCAAAGCCCTTGGCATGCCTCGTGCATCACCGGGCGCAAGAGTAGAAGCGTTCAGCAGCGCACGCACCACGACTGTGCGCCCGCCCGGAAATTGCTCTTGAGACGCCCGCCGCCCTCTTCCCGAAGATCTTCCTCGGGGTCAGTGCGAACGGATCCAAGACACGAAGCTTCCGAGGCCCCACATGCAACGTCGATCCTTCCTTGCGGCCACTACCGCAACCATTGCAGCCATCGCCGCCCCCGCCGTGCTCGCGCAGGGCGGCAAGCTCACCCCGCTCAAGTTCACGCTCGACTTCCGCATCAACGGGCAGACCGCTCCCTTCTTCCTCGCGCTGGCCAAGGGCTACTACAGGGACGAAGGCCTGGACGTGACCATCGACACCGGCGCCGGCTCGGTGGCCTCCATCACGCGCATCGCGAGCGGCGTCTACCAGCTGGGGCTGGGCGACATCAGCTCGCTGATCGAGTTCAACGCGCAGAACCCCGGCACGCCGGTGGTGCAGGCGGTCTACCAGTACTACAACCGCGCACCGTTCGCGATCATCGGCCGCAAGGACCGCGGCGTGACCGCCGACTTCAAGAGCCTCGCAGGCAAGAAAGTCGCGGCCGCGGCCGTCGAATCGACGCGCCGCGCCTGGCCGCTGGTGGCGCGCAAGCAGGGCATGCGCCCCGACGCCTTCCAGTGGCAGACCACCGACTTCAGCGCGCGCGACAACGTCATGGTGCGCGGCGACGTCGATGCCGCCACCTACTTCCACGACTCGGCCGTCTCGCTCTTCGCGCGCATGAAGCCCGAGGAGCTGTCGGTGCTCAAGTACGCCGACGCCGGCGTGAACCTGTACGGCAACGCCATCCTCGCGGGCAGCAACCTCATCGCGCAGAACCCGAAGGTGGTGGCCGCCTTCCTGCGCGCGAGCAACCGCGCCATCGTCGAGACCTTCGCCAACCCGGCGCCGAGCATCGCGGCCATGCGGCAGCGCGAGCCCATCCTCGATGAGAAAATCGAGATCGAGCGCTGGGGCATCACCGCTCAGTACGTGGGCGCGGCAGACACGCAGGGCCATGGCCTCGGCGACATCAGGAAGCTCACGCTGGAGCAGCAGGTCGACGAGGTGGCCGATGTCTTCGGCCTGAAGGTCAAGCCTGCGTCCGACGCCATCTTCAACACCTCCATGCTTCCATCGCGCAGCGAACGCACTCTTCCCAAGTCCTCCAAGGCATGAACGACCAAATCGACAACAACAGGACCTCCTATCCGCCGGAGACCGCGCTCGACGAGCGCGACGGGCGCTACCTGCGCAAGGCCATCGTGTGGTCGCACGCGGCACGGCGCAGGGGCAACCGCCCCTTCGGCTGCGTCATCGTCTCGGCCGCCGGCGAAGTGCTCTCCGAGGCCGCCAACAGCAATGCCGAGACCGGCGACTGCACCGCCCATGCCGAGGTCAACGCGCTGCGCGCGCTGGCCGGGCGCGGGCTCTCGCGCGAGGAGCTGGCGGGCGCCACGCTCTATGCGTCGGGCGAGCCCTGCGTGATGTGCGCGGGCGCGATCTTCTGGTCGAACATCGGCCGCGTGGTGTTCGGCATCGACGCCGAGCGGCTGCGCGTGTTCCGCGGCGAGCGGCAGGACCAGCGCGACGCCGAGCTGTCGTGCCGCGACGTGTTCCGCGCATCGCCGCATCCGATCGAATGCATCGGGCCGGCGCTCATCGACGAGGCCAGCGCCGCGCACGATGGCGCCTGGAAATAGGCTCTCCCCCAGGCTTCGCGCACTTCGTGTCGATTCGCCACCCCCTTCCGGGGGCAACACCTGCGGCCCGGCAGAGCCGGTTCCGCGGTGTTCCACGAAAACACCCCGACTAGACTCGCCGGATGTCCTGGCACGCCCGTCTCCATCTCTCCTATCAGCACGAATCCGAACGCACCGTCGCCCGCTTCCGCCATGACGGGCCGCTGCGCATCCTGCAGAGCCTGTATCCGGAGGGCGATGCGGTCTGCCACAACGTGCTGGTGCATCCGCCGGGCGGGCTGGTGGGTGGCGACACGCTCGACATCGAGATCGAAGGGGCCGATGGCAGCCACGGCCTCATCACCACGCCCGGCGCATCGCGCTTCTACCGTTCCGAAGGCGACCTCGCGCTGCAGCGCACGCGCATCCGCCTCGCGGCCGGCGCGCGGCTCGAATGGCTGCCGCTCGAAGCCATCTGCTACAGCGGCTGCCGGGCCGAGAACCGGCTCAGCATCGAGGTAGAGCCCGGCGCCGAGCTGATCGGCTGGGACGTGACCGCGCTGGGCCTGCCCAACGCCGGCCAGCCTTTCGAGCGCGGCACCTACCTGCAGCACATCGAGGTGCCCGGCGTCTGGCTGGAACGCGGACGCATCGACGCGGCCGACCACCGGCTGCTGCAGAGCCCCATCGGCCTGGGCGGCCACCGCTGCATGGCGTCGCTGTTCTTCGTCGCGGGCTCGCCGGTGGCACGCGCCCGGCGTGACGCGCTGCTCGCGCATGCGCGCTCGCTGCTGGAGGCCAGCCCCCTGGCCGAGAGCGCCGGCGCCACCAGTCCGCATGCCGAAGTGGTGGTGCTGCGCGTGCTGGCGCCCGTGGTCGAGCCCGCGATGCAGCTGCTGCGCCAGGTATGGCTGGCATGGCGCGCGGAGCTCTGGCGGCTGCCGGCGGCCACGCCGCGCATCTGGTCGACCTGAAGCCGTTTCCCTGCGCGCACCCTGCACCAGGGTGGAATCTGTAGGCCCCGTCTGACGGACAGCCGCCGCGCAAAGGCGCACTCTGCCCCTTTGCCCAGCGGATGACGAGGATCGGCCATGTCCACTGACGACACCCCGGACGCCAGCGCAGACACCAGCACACGTGCCGGCGCACAGCTGCACCGCCGCCTGGCGAGGTTCAACGCCGCGCGGCTGAGGCCCGGCATCCCTTCGCCCTGGTGGAAGGACGAGCTCGCCGAAGAGCAGGCCTGCCGGCTGCTGGAAGGCGAGTTCGTCGAAGCGCTGCGCACCACGGTGCAGGCGGCGGCGTCGGCTTCCACGGGCAACGCGGCCCACTTCGTCACGTGGTTCGAGTCGCTGGAGCAGACCGGGCCCGGCCAGCACCATCGGCTCTTCGACTGGCTCGCCAGCGAGGCGACCCTGCCGCAGATGCGCTGGTTCCTCACGCAGGAGGCCGCGGGCGAGGCAGGCTTCGAGGACCTGCTGGCCTGCACCCAGGTCAAGCTGCCGCCGCAGCCCAAGCTGGAATGCGCGCGCAATTTCTGGGACGAGATGGGCCACGGCAAGCAGAGCGTCATGCACGGCCAGATGCTGGAGCAGATGGTGCGCGAGCTCGACCTGCATCCGGCCATCGACACCACCGTATGGGAGTCGCTCGCCCTCGCCAACACCATGGTCGCGCTGGCGACCACGCGGCGCTATGCCTATCACTCGATCGGCGCGCTCGGCGTCATCGAGCTCACTGCCCCGGGGCGCGTGAAGCAGGTGGCCGCCGGCATGCGCCGCCTGGGCCTGAGCGGCCGCGCGCGCGCCTACTTCGACCTGCATGCGGCGCTCGACGTGTCGCACTCGCGCGCATGGCTGCGCGAGGTGATCCGGCCGCTGGTCGAGGCCGATCCGGCCTGCGGGCAGTTCATCGCCGAAGGCGCGCTGATGCGGCTGTCCTGCGGGGAGCGCTGCTTCGAGCGCTACACCGCCGAACTGCGCGAGGCCGAGGAGCTGGCCGCATGATGGACGCGGCCGGCGTGCTGCGCCAGGTGGCGGCCACGGGCTATCGCTTCACCACCGTGACGCCGCTCACCCACCAGCGCGTGCTCGCGCGGCGCGGGCGCGAGCCGGGCACCACGCTGCGCGACATCTTCGGCTGGAACCTCCCCTTCGAGCCGCGCGCAGTGCCGCCGCAGCTGCTGGCCGCGATGGAGCATGCAGGCGTCGTTCAGCGCACCGGGTCGCTGCTGCGCAGCACGGTGCGCATCGCCAGCCTCGGGGACGACCTGTTCCTGCACTCGGCCTACCCCACGGTCGAAGAGAAGGCCGTGTTCTTCGGCCCCGACACCAGCCGCTTCGCGCGCTTCATCCGGCACGCATTGGATCGGCATGCGGCCCAATCCACGCCCCTGCGCGTGCTCGACGTGGGCTGCGGCAGCGGCGCGGGCGGCATCGCGGTGGCGCGTGCGCTGGCCGCCGCCGACACGCCCGCGACGCTCGTGATGAACGACATCAACCCGCTCGCATTGCAGTACACGGCCGTCAATGCGCAGGTGGCGGGCGTCGAGGTCACGCTCGCACAGGGCGATGCGCTCTCCGCCGTCGAGGGCGACTTCGACCTGATCGTGTCGAACCCGCCCTACCTCGACGACGCCGCGCAGCGCGCCTACCGCCACGGCGGCGCACGGCTCGGGCGAGCGCTGAGCGTGCGCATCGCGGCGGAGTCGCTCAGGCGGCTCGCGCCGGGTGGGCGGCTGCTGCTCTACACCGGCGTGGCGATGGTCGACGGCGAAGACCCCTTCCTCGCCGAGATGCGCCCGCTGCTGGCGGGGCCGGGCTTCGAATGGTCGTATGCCGAGATCGACCCCGACGTTTTCGGCGAAGAGCTCGAACGGCCGGTGTACGCGCACATCGACCGCATCGCCGCCGTGGGCCTCGTCGCCACGCGCAGGCCGGAGGCCGTGTGATGGCGGCGGAACTGGAGCTCGGCGGTGCCGACGCTTCGCGGCTGGCCGTGGTGCGCGAATGCAGCCTGCTGGAGCGCATGCCCAAGTGGCTCATCTGCGTGCCGCTGGTGGTGCAGTGGCTGTGGCTGTCGCTGCGCCACGGCGGCGCCACCGTGCCCTGCGCAGCCAACCCGCACATCACCTCGGGCGGCATGGCGGGCGAAGGCAAGCTCGAATACTTCCGGGGCATGGGGCCGCTGGCGCGCTCGGTCACGGCCGACTACTGCGCGGTGTTCAACGACGGCACGGCGACCGAGGCATCGCTGCAGCAGGCTATCGCCGCGGAGGGCCTTGCCTTTCCGCTGGTCGCCAAGCCCGACCTCGGCCTGTGCGGCTACGGCGTGCGGCTGCTGGCCGACATGGCGGCGCTGCGTGACTACCTCGCCGTCTTTCCGCAGGGCGAGACGGTCGTGCTGCAGCGCTACCTGCCGCAGGAAGGCGAGGCGGGCATCTTCTACGCACGCGATCCCGCCACCGACGAAGGCCGCATCGTCGGCCTGGCGCTGCGCTACTTTCCGCGCGTGACGGGCGACGGCCGCAGCACCGTGGCCGAGCTCGTGGCGGCCGACGTGCGGGCACGCCGCATCGCGCGCTCGCCGCGCCACCGATGCAGCGTGCCGCCCGACAGCGTGCCGGCGGCCGGCCAGCAGGTGCGGCTGGCGACCATCGGCTCCACGCGCGTGGGCGGCCTCTACCGCAATGGCGCATCGCTCGTCACGCCGGAGCTGGTGCGCGCCATCGACGCCGTCGCGCGCGACATGCCCGACTTCCGCTTCGGGCGCTTCGACGTGCGCTACGAGAGCCTGCGCGAACTCGCCGCCGGGCGCGGCTTCACGATCATGGAAGTCAACGGCGCGGGCTCCGAAGCGATCGAGGCATGGGACCCGGACATCGGCCTGGTCCAGGGCCTGCGCATGGTGTTCGCCAAGCAGCGGCTGCTGTTCGCCATCGGCGCGGCGCAGCGCAAGGCCGGCGTGCGGCCCATCGGCCTGCTCAAACTCGCGCGGCTCAACCGGCGGCAGAACCGCCTGGTCAGCCGCTATCCACCTTCCAACTGAGTGGCTCCACGCACATGGACATCTCCTCCTCGCAAGCCCTGACCGACCGTTCGTTCGCCGCTCGCGGTGCGTCTTCCGGCACCTCTTCCGGTGCCATGCCCGCGCTGGAGACCCGCTGGGCCGATTGCGAGGAAGACGTGCGCGACGCGCAGCGACTGCGCTTTCGCGTGTTCGCGCTGGAGATGGGCGCGCACCTCAGGCCCCCGGCGGGCACGCCGCCCGGCCTGGACGTGGACCGCTTCGACGGCTACTGCGACCACCTGCTGGTACGCGCGGTCGATCCGGTGAACGGACCCGGCCCGCTCATCGGCACCTACCGCGTGCTCACGCCGGGCGCGGCGCGGCGCGCGGGCGGCTTCTACACCGACACCGAGTTCGACCTCTCCCCGATCGCTCCGCTGCGCGGCAATGCGCTGGAACTGGGCCGCTCCTGCGTGGACGCCGACTGGCGCTCGGGCAGCGTCATCATGGCGCTGTGGACCGCACTGGGCCAGTACATGGTCGACCACGCGCTCGACACCATGATCGGCTGCGCCAGCATCGGCCTGGACGACCACGGCGCGACCGCCGCGCGGCTGTGGCAGCGGCTGTGCCGCACGCACCTGGTGGAAGAGCGCTGGCGCGTGGAGCCGCGCATCGCGCTGCCGCTGGACGCCGAGGCTGACAGCGATGCGGACAGCGACACCCCGCCGCCGGCCGCACCGCCGCTCATCAAGGGCTACCTGCGCTGCGGCGCGCGGCTGCTCGGGCCGCCCGCGCTGGACCTGGCCTTCAACACGGCCGACCTGCCGCTGATGCTGCGGGTGGACGACGTTTCGCCGCGCTACCGGCAGCATTTCTTCGGGGTCGCGGGCTGAAGCCGGGCGGCGGGCGAAGGCCCGAAGAAGGGCCTTGGGAAGGCATCGGATAAAGTCCCGCACCTACCGCCTCCAGACCCGACGCCAGAGTGACCCTCAGAAAATCCGCAACAAGCCTGGTTTTCCGTCTGCTCGTCATGGGTCTGGCGATGGCGTTCGTCGGAACCGCCGCCAGCTACATCCAGCTCAGCCGGTTCCTGCGCGAGGACCTCACGCAGTCGGTGGCTGCGCAGCAGACGGCACTGGCCGCCTACGTGGCCCGCGACGTCGACAACTACCTGGACGAGCGGCTGGCTTTCCTCGAACGGCTGGCGGGCGCCATGCCTGCCGGGCTCCTCGCGCAGCCCGGCCAGCTGCGGGCCTGGCTCGCCGAGCGGGGCGCGCTCGGCGGCCTCTTCCCCCTGGGCCTGAGCGTGGCCGACACCCGCGGCAAGCGGCTCGACGACGCCGCACAGCCGGCCGCGGACGGTCCGGAATTCGCCGCCGCGCGCGCCGGCCAGCGCGCGATCGGCCGCCCTCATGCGACGCCCTCCGGGCACTCTGCGCTGCCCATGGCTGTGCCCGTGCGCAACAGCGCGGGCCAGGTGGCCGCGGTGCTGCTGGGCACGGCCGACCTCACGGCCGACGGCCTGCTCGACCACCTGCAGGACGGCCGCGTGGGCCAGAGCGGCGGCATTCTCGTGATCTCGCCGCGCGACCGGCTCTTCGTCGCCTCCACGGATGTCTCGATGTCGCTCACGCCGACGCCGCGCGAAGGCGTGAACCTGCTGCACGACCGCGCCATGGCGGGCTATCGCGGCAGCGGAACCACGCGCAATGCCAAGGGCATCGACGAAATCTCGGCCATCGCCTCGGTGCCGACGAGCGGCTGGTTCGTGGTGGCGCGGCTGCCCGTCGCGGAGGCGCTGGCGCCGGTGGGGCGGATGCAGTCCTTCATCCTGCAGCAGCGCGGGCCCGCGGTGTCGGCGGTGCTCATCGTGCTCGGCTTGGTCATGGCCTGGCTGCTGCGGCCGCTGTTCCGCGCCGCCGACGAAGCCGACCGCATGACCCGTGGCGAACTCCCGCTCGCACCGCTGAAGGTGGTGCGCGACGACGAGATCGGCCATCTCACCCAGGCCTTCAACCGCCTGCTGGCCAAGCTGCTCGACAACCAGGAGGCGCTGCAGCGCATCGCCCATCACGACACGCTCACCGGCCTGCCCAACCGCAAGCTGCTCGACGACCGGCTGCAGCAGGCGCTGGCCCACGCCGGCCGGCAGGGGCACAAGGTGGCGGTGCTGTACCTCGACCTCGACGGATTCAAGGGCCTCAACGACACCTTCGGCCACGAGGCCGGCGACAAGGCCCTGCAGGAAATCGCGCGCCGGCTGCAGGCGCTGGTGCGGCAGACGGACACGGTGGCGCGCATCGGCGGCGACGAGTTCGTGCTGCTGGCCACCGGCCTCAACGAGCCCGCCAACGAGGGCGCGCAGGTGCTGGCGCAGCGGTGCATCGACGCGATCGCCGAGCCGCTGCCGCTGGACCGGGCTCGCACGGCGATCGGCGTGTCGATCGGCATCGCCCTGGGCGACGGCAGCGAGACGCCGCGCGACCTGCTCGCAGCTGCCGACAAGGCCATGTACCGGGCCAAGCAGGGCGGGCGCGGCACTCACGCGATGTCCGCGGCGAATGCGATGCCCGAGATGTCGGGCGCGGCGTCCAGGCCCTAGGCCGGCATGTCCGTGCGCGGCAGCCGCAGCTGCTTCTTGAGCGTCTCGAACACCTGCCGCGTGACCGGATTCACCACGTGGCTGCGCACGTAGAGGTAGTAGGCCAGGTCGGGCAGCCGCGGCATGCCGTCGCCCGCGCCCAGCACGCGCAGGCCTGCATCGAGCTGCTCCACGCCGCGCGCCGTCACGCCCAGCCCCGCGCGCAGCGCGGCCTTGATGCCGATCAGGCTCGACGAGGTGTAGCGCGGCGTCCAGGCCACGCCGGCCGTGTCGAGCGCCTCGTGGCCGATGCGGCGGAAGATGCTGGGTCCGTCGGCCATGATGAGCGGCACCGGCTTCGTCGGATCGTGCACGTAGCTCGCCGCGCACAGCCACACGGTGGGCGAGTTGCGCAGCACCACGCCTTCGAACTGCGACTGCGCGTCGGCGCGGTTGGAGATGATCATGTCGACCTCGCCGCTCTTGAGCGAGGTCATCAGGTAGGGGCTGCGGCCGATGTGGATGTCGAGCTGCAGCAGCGGCGAGGTGCGCGCCACCTCTGCCAGCAGCAGCGGCAGCATGGTCTCGGCCACGTCGTGCGGCGCGCCGATGCGCAGGTTGCCTTCGAGCTGGCCCTGCCGCAGGCTGCGCAGCGCCTCGTCGTTCAGCGCCAGCATGTGGTGCGCGTAGGTAAGCAGCCTCTCGCCGTGCTCCGTCAGCCGCTTCTGCCGGCCCTGCTTGGCGAAGAGCGGGTGGCCGATCTGCTCTTCGAGCCGCTGCATCTGCTGCGTGATCGCCGACTGCGTGCGCCCCAGGTGCACTGCCGCCGCCGCGAAGCTGTGATGGCTGACGACGGCCGCGAAGGAGCGCAGCAGTTCGAGATCGAGCGTGGGCATGTATTAATTTTATTGAAGTGTTTCCTGCGCGAGCTGGATTGTTGCGTCATGCCTGCGTCACTACAGTGGACGCACATCGAACAGGCAACCCCACTGGAGAAAGACCGAATGAGCAGCACCCCGTCCGAGCAACGCAGCCAGGCCGTCGAGGCGTCCATCGCCACCATGAAGAAGGCCATCGGCGGCGGCGAGCCCACCCGCGAGAAGCTCGGCGTGGTGCTCGATGCGCTGCAGGGCCTGGCCGCGCGCACCGAGTACTGGGGCGCCGCCGACTTCCCGCCGCCCGAGGCCGGCGAGCACCAGGCCCGCTACCTGATCGCCGAAGACCCGGACCAGAGCTACGCGCTCTACCTGAACGTGATGCGCCCGGGCAAGAAGATCGTTCCGCACAACCACACGACCTGGGCCTGCATCGCTGCGGTGGAAGGCACCGAGCACAACCGCGTGTACGAGCGCAGCGACGACGGCAGCGTGCCGGGCGTGGGCAGGCTGAAGCAGACGGAGCTGGTCGTCGTCGCGCCGGGCAAGGGCATCGCGCTGATGCCGGAGGACATCCACTCGGTGGAGATCCAGGGCGAACAGGTCATCCGCCACCTGCACATGTACGGCCGGGCGCTGGAGACGCTGAACAGCCGCACCGCCTACGACCTGGAAGCGGGCACGTACCAGACCATGGGCATCGGCGTGCAGACGCGCCGCTAGCCGCTCTTCCTTTCACCCGTTCCCGTTCTTCATGCGGGCCGCACTGGCGGCCTCGCAGGAATTCGTTCGTCCCAACGACTCGCTCTCATGACTCTCTTCATCGACCCGAAGACCCTCAAATCCTGGCTGCACGACGGCGGCGAGATCGCGCTGCTCGACGTGCGCGAGCACGGCCAGTACGGCGAGGCGCATCTGTTCTACGGCATTCCCCTGCCCTTCAGCCGGCTGGAGATCGACGCGCCGCGCCTCGTGCCGCGCCGCGGCGTGCGCACGGTGGTCTACGACGAAGGCGACGGCAGCGAGGTCGCCGAGCGCGCCTCGGCACGGCTCGCCGCACTGGGCTACACCGACGTGCACGTGCTGCAGGGCGGCGCCCGCGCATGGAAGGCCGCGGGCTACGTGCTCTTCGCGGGCGTGAACCTGCCTTCGAAGACCTTCGGCGAGCTGGCCGAGGAGGCCTATCACACGCCCCGCGTCAGCGCCGACCAGCTGGCCGGCATGCTGGCGCGCAAGGACAAGGTGGTGGTGCTCGACGGCCGCCCCGCCAGCGAGTTCCGCAAGATGAACATCCCCGGCGCCACCTGCTGCCCCAACGGCGAGCTGGCCTACCGCGTGCGCCGGCTGGTGCCCGACAACACCACGCCCATCGTCATCAACTGCGCGGGCCGCACGCGCAGCATCATCGGCGCGCAGACGCTCATCAACCTCGGCCTGCCCAACCCGGTGTATGCGCTGGAGAACGGCACGCAGGGCTGGTACCTCAACGACCACACGCTGGAGCACGGCGGCACACAGCGCTATGCCGACGACAGCGGCAACACCGACCTGCGCCCCGCCGCGAAGGCGCTGGCCGCGCGCTTCGACGTGCCCACCGTGAACGCGCAGACCGTGCGCCAGTGGGCCGACGACGCGAGCCGAAGCCTGTTCCTCTGCGACGTGCGCACGCCGGAGGAATTCGCGGCCGGCACCCTGCCCGGCGCGCAGCACACGCCGGGTGGCCAGCTGATGCAGGCCGGCGACCAGTATTTCGGCGTGCGCGGTGCGCGGCTGGTGCTGTTCGACAGCGACGGCGTGCGCGCACCCACCGTCGCGAGCTGGCTGCGGCAGATGGGGCACGACGCAAGCGTGCTCGAAGGCGGGCTGGAGAGCGGGCTCGCCCTTGCGCCGGCCGAAGCGCCTGCCGCACCCGCGCTCGGCGCCATCGGTGCGAAGACGCTCGCCGCGCGCATCGAGCGCAACGACGTGGCGGTGGTCGACCTGCGCGGCAGCATGCAGTTTCGCGCCGGCCACATCGCGCAGGCGCGCTGGTCGATCCGGCCTCGCCTCGCCGCCGACCTGCAAGGCGAGACACGCCAGATCGTGCTGGTGGCCGACGAAGCCGCGCTCGCCGCATGGGCCGCCGCCTCCGAACTCGCGGGCATCTCGCCCGCCCCGCTGCTGCTTGCCGGTGGCATGGCCGCCTGGAGCGCCGCCGGCCTGCCGGTGGACGCCACGCCCGAGCTGCCCGCAGATGCGGACTGCATCGACTACCTGTTCTTCGTGCACGACCGGCACGACGGCAACAAGGAGGCCGCACGCCGCTACCTCGCCTGGGAGACCGGCCTCGTCGCGCAGCTCGACGCGCAGGAGCGCGCCGCCTTCCGGCTGCCGGCGCCCCACGCCTGAGCCGTCCTTCTTCCGCCCCCGCCTTTCGTTCGTCCTTGTCAGTTCCCAGCCCCAGGAGTTCCGTCATGCCGTTCGCCAGCCGCATCCCGCACATCGCCCACATCGCCCGACTTGCCGTCGCAGCCGCCTGGCTCTCGGCGCTCGCGCTGCAGCCAGCCACCGCCGACCCGATGGCGCCGCGCAACGGCTTTCCGTCGCAGCCGGTGAAGTTCATCTCGCCCTTCCCGCCGGGCGGCGGCAACGACGCGACGGCGCGCCTGGTCACCACCAAGCTGCCGGAGATCATGGGACAGGCCGCGCTGGTCGACAACCGCGGCGGGGCGGGCGGCAACATCGGCGCCAAGGCAGTGGCCGACGCCAAGCCCGACGGCTACACCGTGCTCACCTCGCAGGTGTCGATCATGGCGGTGAACCCCACGCTGTATGGCTCGCCGGGCTTCGACCCGGTCAAGAACTTCGTGCCCATCACGCAGATCAACGCCGCGCCGCTCGCGCTGGTGGTGGAGGCCAACTCGCCCATCAAGAGCTTCGCCGACCTCGCCGCCAAGGCCAAGGCCAGCCCCGGCAAGGTGACCTACGCGACGCCGGGCAACGGCACGCTCTCGCACCTGGTGGGCGTGGTGCTCGCCAAGGACAACGGCGTGGAGATGACGCACGTGCCCTACAAGGGCGCCGGCCCGGCGCTGACCGACCTGATCGGCGGGCAGGTCGACCTGATGGTCACATCCACCGCCTCGGTGGCCGGCTTCGTGCAGAACGGCAAGCTGCGCGTGCTGGCCGTGACCAGCCCGCGGCGCATCGGCGTGTTCGCGAAGGTACCCACGCTGGAAGAACTGGGCTACAACGGCGCGCGCTTCGAGGACTGGTACGGCTTCTTCGCGCCGGCCGGCACCCCGCCCGAGCGCGTGGCCTTCCTCAACGAAGCCATCGTGCGCACGCTGCGCCTGCCCGAGGTGAGCAAGCTGGTCACCGACGGCGGCAGCGAGGTGGTGGCGAGCACGCCCGAGGCCTTCGCGGCGCAGCTGAAGCAGGACATCGAGCGCTGGTCGCGCATCGTCAAGCTTTCGGGTGCGCGCGCCGACTGATTGAAGCAACATAGCGGCCCCTGCTTTCCCTTCCCCGCCAGAACACGATGCCCGACTCGCACCACGCTTCATCCGGCCTGACGCTGGACACCCGGCTCACCCGCACCGGCAAGGCCCCGTCCCATGCCGGCGGCGTTCCCGTCAACACGCCGCTGGTGCGCGCCAGCACCGTGCTCTTCGACAGCGTGGGCGCCATGCGCGACGCACGCACGCGCCGCGACGAGGAGCGCGTCTTCAGCTACGGCGCGCGCGGCACGCCCACCACCTTCGCGCTGGAGGACGCGGTGAGCGAGCTCGAGGGCGCCTGGCGCACGCGGCTCTTCCCGACCGGCCTCGCGGCCATCGGCATGGTGCTGCTGTCGTACCTGAAGCCGGGTGACCACGTGCTGATGTCCGACAGCGTGTACGAGCCCACGCGCAACCTCGTGCATTCCTTCCTGGAGCCCTACGGCATCCGCAGCAGCTTCTTCCCCGCGGACGGCAGCGGCATCGAGGAACTGTTCGAGCCGAGCACGCGCCTCGTGTATGCCGAATGCCCCGGCTCGCTGGTCTACGAGATGTGCGACCTGCCCAGGCTCGCCGAGCTGGCGCACGCGCGCGGCGCCCTGCTCGCGGCCGACAACACCTGGGGCTCGGGCGTCCAGTACCGCCCGCTCGCGCTGGGCGCCGACATCTCGACGATGGCCGCGACCAAGTACCTCTCGGGCCACTCCGACGTGATGATGGGCACCGTCGCCACCACCGAGGCCGCGTGGCGCCCGCTCAACGAGCGCTGCGACGCCTTCGGCATGACCGTGAGCCCCGACGACGCATGGCTGGTGCTGCGCGGCATGCGCACGCTGTCGGCGCGGCTGCAGGTGCACGAGAGGCATGCGCTGGAAGTGGCGCGATGGCTCCAGCAGCGCCCAGAGGTCGAGACCGTGTTCTGCCCAGCGCTGCCACAGCATCCAGGCCACGAGATCTGGAAGCGCGACTGCAGCGGCACGAACGGACTGATCTCCATCGAGCTGAAGCCCGGCACCGCGAACCCGGCCGTGGAGCGCTTCGTCGACGCCCTCGGCCTCTTCGGACGCGGCTCGTCGTGGGGCGGCTACGAGAGCCTCGTCGCCTGGACCAACATGCGCGCCGCACGCAGCGTCACGGACTGGAGCCGGCGTGGCGCGGTGGTGCGGTTGCACATCGGCCTGGAATCGCCGCAGGACCTCATGGCGGACCTGGCGCGCGGCTTCGAGGCGATGGCCCCGGCCTGAGCCGGAACGTAGCGGCTACTTCGACGCGCCTGCCTGTTCCTCGGGCCAGCGCTGCGGCACGCGGCGCAGGTTCTCCACCGAGTAGCCAAGCCCCTTGAGGCGCGCGACCGCCGCCTCGTAGGCCGGCTCGGGAATGCTCGGCGTGCGCGCCATGATCCAGGCGTAGTCGCGCTTGCTGCGGCCGATGATCGTCAAACCGTAGTCCTTGTCGACGTCGACGATCACGTACTCCGCCTTCACCGGCCACACGAACTGCATGCCCCACACCGCGTTGCCGGTGCCGGGCACCACGCGGCCGACAGGGTTCATCGTCTTCAGCGGGCCGTCGAAGCCGCCTTCGCGGTAGCGGAAGCGCGTGTCGATGCGGCCGTCGGGCTGCAGCGTGTACGACTCCACCGCATTGAAGGCATCGCGCTCGGGCCGTGTCGGGATGTTGCCGATCACGTACCAGTCGCCCATGAAGCGCTGCAGGTCGACCTGCTTCGCCGTGGGAATGGTGGGCGGCGACACCGCGCACCCGGCGACGAGGAGCATCGTCGCCACGCCTGCCGCGATGACAAGAGCCGGGCCGGCCAGTGGATATTTCGGGTGTCTCTTCATCTTGCTCGTGCCTCCGATGGTAGAGCCCCAGCCTAGCGGCCTCCCCGGCAGGCCGACGTCAGACGGCGCCTTTGCCCGCGATCGGGCGCCCGGCCCTTCAGCCGCAGGCGCGCCGGCCGTCGGGCGAGCTGCGCAGGCGGTTCAGGAAGGTCAGCTGCACCTTCGCCGTCTCGCTGCCCTGCACTGCCGCGCGGCGCATCCACTCGCCGGCCTCGCAGCGGTCGGCCTTCACGGCACTGCCGTAGAGCGCGGGCCCGGTCATCAGCACCATGCCCAGCATCTCCTGTGCCTCGGCGTGGCCGTCGGTGGCGGCGTCGCGCAGGTGCTGGAGCATGGCGCGGTAGTCGCGCGCGGCCTGGGCCTCGAGCGCGAGCTGGAAGCGCTGCTCGGCCTGCAGGTCGATGTCCGCGCCCGAAGGACGCGCCGCGCTGATCGCGGCCGCCAGCATCAGCACGCCCGAGAGCACCACACGCAGGCGAAGCGAGAGGCCGGTCATCCGGCCGAGGTCGAGTTGTTCGGATGGCATCGATGCGCTCCACGAATGTTGTTGTCGTGGAGGCATCGTCGCGCTGCCGGGCCGATCGGAAAAGCTGGAATTGGCGCAGCCGGCCTCAGGCGCAGGCTGAGCCGGCTTCACTGCGGGCGGTCAGCGTGCCCGCGCGCGCGTCAGCAGGTAGCTCTGGTGCACCACGTTGTCGACGTAGTAGGGCTCGGCAAGCGCATCGAATTCGGCCCGCAGCGCAGCGAGCTTCGTCGGATCGGCGGCGAGGCCCTCCACGAGCTTGCGCATCGGGCCGACCGAGCGCTCCAGGAACAGGCGGAAGTGGCCGATGCTCAGGGCCGGGAAGTGCATGGTGCCGCGGTCGAAGAACGGCGCCTCGAAGTGCGGCCCCAGGCGCTCCGTGACGATGCCGGGGTTGCCCCATTGCGGTGGCGGCGACGCGCCGGCCGGAGGTGGCGGCGAGTTGCGCCCGATGAAGGCGAACATGCGGCCCACGAAGTGCTCGGGCGGCCAGGTGGCGAAGGCGATCCGCCCGCCGGGCTTGAGCACGCGGCGCATCTCGGCCACGGCGACTTCGGGCCGCGGCGCGAACATGTGGCCGAACTGGCTGAGCACCACGTCGAAGGAGGCATCGGCGTACGGGAGGTTCTCGGCATCGCCCTCGGTCCAGGCGATGTCGCCGTGCCCGGAGATGCCGGCGTTCTCGCGCGCGGCCTCGATCAGTTCAGGCGTGAGGTCGAGGCCCGTGACGCGTGCGCCGCGGCGGGCCGCGGTGACGGCCACGACGCCGGTGCCGGTGCCCACGTCCAGCACCGACTCGCCCTCGGCGATCTGCGCGAACCGGACGAGATGCCCGGCCACCGGCGTGGTGAACATGGCGGTCGGCGCGAAGGTCGACCACATCTCGCGCTGCCGGTTCTTGAAGTCTGCAAAGGGATCCTGCGACATATCGCCCTCCATGCCAGCCAGGGGCCGTGGACATGGAGGGGACTCTAGGCCCGGGGATCGGCCCCGTCCATCCCGCTGGACGGGGCTTCGATCGGAAAGAGCTGTAACGCAATCCCGCGTTCGGCTCAGCAGCAGCGCCCCTTGCCGGCCCCGTAGCGCGCCTCCAGCCGCTCGCGGAAGAAGGCCTCGTAGCTCATCGGCGGCCGCTCGGGGTGGGTGGCCGCCATGTGGGTCAGGTAGGCGTCGTAGTCGGGCAGCCCGACCATGAGCCGCAGCGACTGCTTGAGCGAGCGCGCGAAGTAGCGCCCGGCTTCCGGCAATGCGAGGCCCATGGCTTCAGTGGGCGGGCGTCGCGGCGGCGGCGCCCATGGGTTCGAACGGCGTTTCCTGCGTCGTCGGGCGGTTGGCCGCGCGCGCCGCGATGCAGGCCTTGATGCTGTAGACCAGCACGCTCAGCACCACGAAGATGAAGAGCGCGCACAGCGCGGCGTCGAGGCGGTCGTTGAAGACGATGCGCGACATCGCTTCGGGCGTCTTGGCCGGCGCCACCAGCACGCCGTTGGCGATGCCTTCGGTGTACTTGGCTGCGTGCGAGAGGAAGCCGATCTTCGGGTCGGACGAGAAGATCTTCTGCCAGCCCGCCGTGAGCGTGCACGCCAGCAGCCATGCGGCCGGCGCGATGGCCACCCACGCATAGCGCTCGCGCTTCATGCGGAACAGCACCACCACGCCCAGCATCAGCGCCACCGCGGCCAGCATCTGGTTGGAGATGCCGAAGAGCGGCCACAGCGTATTGATGCCGCCCAGCGGATCGACCACGCCCTGGTACAGGAAGTAGCCCCAGGCCGCCACGCACAGCGCGGTGGCGACGAGGTTGGCCGGCAGCGAGTCGGTGCGCTTGAGCGCGGGCACGAAGCTGCCCAGCAGGTCCTGCAGCATGAAGCGGCCCGCGCGGGTGCCGGCATCGACCGCCGTGAGGATGAAGAGCGCCTCGAACAGGATCGCGAAGTGGTACCAGAAGGCCATCATGGCCTGCCCGCCGATCGCCTGGTGAAGGATGTGGGCCATGCCCACGGCCAGCGTCGGCGCGCCGCCGGTGCGCCCGAGGATGGTGGTCTCGCCCACGTCCCTGGCGGTCTGCACCAGCATCTCGGGCGTGATCACGAAGCCCCAGCCCGACACGGTGGCCGCCACCTGCTGCGCGGTGGTGCCGACCAGCGCGCCGGGGCTGTTCATCGCGAAGTAGATGCCGGGCTCGATGCACGAGGCCGCCACCAGCGCCATCACCGCGACGAAGGACTCCGCCAGCATGCCGCCGTAGCCGATGAAGCGCGCGTGGCGCTCGTTGTCGAGCATCTTGGGCGTGGTGCCCGAGGAGATGAGCGCGTGGAAGCCGGAGACGGCGCCGCAGGCGATGGTGATGAACAGGAACGGGAACAGGCTGCCCGACCACACCGGGCCGTTGCCCTGCGCGAACTGCGTGACGGCGGGCATCTGCAGCGTGGGCATCACGAACACGATGCCGATGGCCAGCGCGATGATGGTGCCGATCTTCAGGAAGGTCGAAAGGTAGTCGCGCGGCGCGAGCAGCAGCCACACGGGCAGGCTGGCGGCGACGAAGCCGTAGCCCACCAGCATCCAGGTGAGCGCCTTGCCGTCGAAGGTGAAGAGCGGCGCCCACTCGGGGTTCTGGCTCACGGCCTGGCCGCCGAAGATGGCGAGCATCAGCAGCACGAAGCCGATCAGCGACACCTCGCCGATGCGCCCCGGGCGGATGTAGCGCAGGTACACGCCCATGAAGAGCGCCACGGGAATGGTCGCGGCCACCGTGAAGGTGCCCCACGGCGATTCGGCCAGTGCCTTCACCACGATCAGCGCCAGCACCGCGAGGATGATGATCATGATCATGAAGGTGCCGAACAGCGCGATCATGCCGGGCACCGGCCCCATCTCCTGCTTGACGAGGTCGCCCAGCGAGCGGCCGTCGCGCCGCGTGGAGATGAACAGCACGATGAAGTCCTGCACCGCGCCGGCGAACACCACGCCGGCCAGCACCCACAGCAGGCCGGGCAGGTAGCCCATCTGCGCCGCCAGCACCGGCCCCACCAGCGGGCCCGCGCCCGCGATGGCCGCGAAGTGGTGGCCGAACAGCACGTTCTTGTCGGTCGGCACGTAGTCCAGGCCGTCGTTGTGGCGGTGCGCCGGCGTCTTGCGGTTGCCGTCCAGGCCCAGGACCTTGTCGGCGATGAAGAGGCTGTAGTAGCGGTAGGCGATGAGATAGGTGCAGATCGCGGCGGCCACCACCCAGAGGGCGTTGACGCTTTCGCCGCGGGTCAGGGCCACGGTGCCCAGCGCGAACGCGCCGACCACGGCCACGACCAGCCACACCAGATGGCGTCGGATGCTGTGCATGCGGATGTCTCCTTGGATTGAACCCGGGAGTTTTGCCGGGCGGGGGCGCCGGCGCATCCGTCGGACCGCGCGGGGCGGGCGCGTGGCTTTGCGTAATGGAAAACCCTGGATTCGGCCGTGGCAGACACCGCACAGCGAAGCCTCTTGACCCTTGTATCTTGCTTAAATGTGATAAATTCACATAATTAACAATGTGAAACATTCCTTTCGAGCCACGATGAACCAGCATCCGCAGGCACGCAGACGCAGCAGCGGCTTCACATTGATCGAGGTCATGGTCACGGTGGCGATCGTGGCCATCCTGGCGGCCATCGCGCTGCCGAGCTACCAGCAGTACGTCATCCGCTCCAAGCGCTCGGCGGCCCAGGCGCAGATGATGGACATCGCCAACCGGCAGCAGCAGTTCCTCATTGCCAACCGCGGCTATGCCGACAAGGCGGCGCTCACCGCGAGCGGCTACAGCCTGCCGCCGGAGGTTTCGGCGAACTACAGCTACGACATCACGCTCTCCACCACCGGCGTACCGGGCTACACCCTGACTTTCAGGGCGATCGGCGCGCAACAAGGCGACGGCGATCTCAGCCTCACCAGCGAAGGCGTGAAATCGCCGGCGGGCAAATGGTGAAGCGCCGCCCCATCCGCCGCCAGCGCGGCACCACGCTGATCGAGGTGCTGGTCACGCTGCTCGTTCTGGCCATCGGCCTGTTCGGACTCGTGGGGCTTCAGGCGCGCATGCAGGCCTCCGAGATGGAGTCGTACCAGCGCTCGCAGGCGCTGATCCTGCTGAACGACATGGCCAGCCGCATCGCGACCAACCGCCGCACGGCGGCCAGCTACGTCACCAGCGCGCCGCTGGGCGCCGACGCCGCCTGTCCCACCGCCACTGCGACCCGGCAACAGGTGGACGCCAAGGAATGGTGCAACGCACTGCAGGGCGCGGCCGAGATCTCCGGCGGCAGCAAGCTCGGCACCGTGATCGGCGGGCGCGGCTGCGTGGAGGACATGGGCAACAACGAGTACCTGGTCACCGTCGCATGGCAGGGGTTGGGGCCGATCTCGGCGCCGCCTTCCGGCGTGGCCTGCGGCAAGGGCCAGTACGACAGCGGCACCACCTGCACGGGCGACAAGTGCCGCCGCACCGTGACCACGCTGGTGCGCATCGGGTCGCTCTCATGAACCGCCCACGCGCTCCGCGGCACGGCCAGCGCGGCCTGACGCTGATCGAGCTGATGGTGGCCATCACCATCACGCTCATCGTGGTGGCCGCGCTGCTCGCGCTCTTTCTCAACGTGAGCAACTCCCAGCGCGAGCTGGAGCGGGTCAACCGCCAGATCGAGACCGGGCGCCTCAGCACGTTCGTGCTCGAGAACGAGATCTCCCACGCCGGCTTCTGGGAGAACTACATGCCCGAGTTCGACGACCTTACCGTCACGGGCGCTCCCACGCACGTGCCCACCGGCGCGCTGCCCGACCCGTGCCTGCCCTACTCCGCCGCGAACTGGACCGACGACTACAAGCGCCAGCTGCTGGACATCCCGGTGCAGACCTACGACAGCGTGCCCGCGAGCTGCACAGACCTGCTGAAGAACAAGAAGGCCGGCACCGACATCATCGTGGTGCGCCACGCCGAGACCTGCCTGCCCGGCACACCCAACTGCGACGCCGACACGACCGGCGCCATGTATTTCCAGTCGTCGCTGTGCGGCACGCAGAAGCCGTCGGCCTTCGACCTGTCGACCGCCGGCTTCGGCAACATGCTCCGCAAGGACTGCACCACGCCCTCGCCCAAGCGCAAGCTGGTGGCCGACATCTACTACGTGCGCGACTACGCCGACGCCGTGGGCGACGGCATTCCCACGCTGGCGCGCTCGCGCTTCGACTTCGTGGGCGGCACGCTGGCGCAGCAGCCGCCCACGCCGCTGATCGAAGGCGTCGAGGGCTTCCGCGTCGAACTCGGCCTCGACACGTTGAGCAAGACCGGCGCCGCCGTCGACTACACCACGGCCATCGCCTGGGCCGACCCGGCGAACAAGTCCACGCCGGCCAACCGCGGCGACGGCAGCCCCGACGGCAACTTCGTGCACTGCACCACGAGCCCCGCCTGTACCGCCGACCAGCTCGTCAACGTGGTGGCCGTCAAGCTCTTCGTTCTGGCACGCAGTTCCGAGGCATCGCCGGGCCACACCGACACACGCACCTACCAGCTCGGCGGTGCCACGCTGGGGCCGTTCAACGACCACTACAAGCGGCACGCGTTCTCCACCTCCGTGCGCCTGAGCAACGTCACCGGCCGAAGGGAGACGCCATGAACACACGCGCGCCGCTCGCCCGCGGTGCCGGCCAGCGCGGCGCCGCCCTGCTCATCGGGATGATCATGCTGCTGCTGATCACCCTCGTGGTCACGGCCGCCTTCAACCTGAGCAACGCCAACCTCAAGGCGGTGGGCAACCTGCAGACGCGCAACGAGGCGGTGGCTGCCGCCAACCGCGCGATCGAGGAAGCCGCCACCAGCCTGCTCGTGCCCGGCAGCGACGGCAGCCCGACGCTGGCGCCGCCGCAGCGGACGGTGAGCATGGTCGACATCGACAACGACGGCGTCACCGACTACGTCGTGAACGTCGCGCCGCCGGTGTGCGTGCGCGCCACCAAGGCGCTGGACACCGGCAGCGGCGGCAGCACTGGCCCGGGCGGCGTCACGGGCGGCGCGTCGAGCAGCGGCTCGGGCCTCTCGACGCTGCCCGACCAATACAACTCCGTGTGGGACATCAGCACCACGGTCACCGATGCCCGCAACACCAGCGGCGCCACCACCTCCGTGCGCCAGGGCGTGCGTGCCCTGCTCAACAAGGCGCAGTTCGAAGCGTTCTGCGCTTCCTAGGCATGCCCTCCCACGACAACCCGACGACGAACAGGCCCGCACCATGACCCGGAAACTTCTCGCTTCGCTGTGGACAGCCGCCGCGCTCGCTGCGTCGACGGCAATGCCGGCGGGCCCGGCCCACGCCGAGGACATCGACCTCTTCGTAGGCTACAACCCAAGCGCTGCGCAGACGCCGAACGTGCTCTTCGTGCTGGACAACACGGCCAACTGGAACCAGCCCTTCACCGCCGAGATGACCGCGCTGGCGTCGGCGTTCGAAAGCCTGAAGTCCAACAGGTTCAAGGTCGGCCTGATGATGTTCACCGAGACCGGCCAGGGCAACTCCAACTCCGACGGCGGCTACGTGCGCGCCGCGGTGCGCACGATGGACGACGGCACCAAGGTCAAGTACGGCGCGCTCATCCGCAGCCTGGACAAACTGGCGGACAAGTCCAACGGCGGCAAGGCCGGCAAGACCATGGCAGAGGTCTACCGATACCTGGCCAATGGCGCGCCCATCGCCGGCAACGGCAAGGTCAAGGCCGACTACAGCGGCAACACGAGCGGCACGGCGGCCTCCAAGGCCATCTACGCGCTGCCGCGCAACGCGCTCGGCAGCTTCTCCGCCACCACCTACGTCGGCCCCAGCACCGAGAACTGCACCGGCACCTTCGTCATCTACATCAGCAACGGCGCGGCGCAGGACAACACCAGCGACAGCCAGACCTCCAACGCCGCCCTGCGCGCTGCGGGCGGCGACGCGACGCAGATCGCCCTGAGCCCCAGCGGCTCGCAGGACAACACAGCCGACGAGTGGTCGCGCTTCCTGCAGACGAGCATGGGCGTGAAGGTCTACACCATCGAGGCCGCCAAGGCGACCGGCGGCCAGGGCCCGGGCTGGACCTCGCTGCTCAAGAGCATGGCCACGCAGAGCAAGGGCGAGTACTACGACATCTCCTCCAAGCCCGACCTGGGCAGCGCGCTCGGCGCGGCGCTGGACGACATCTTCAGCAAGATCCAGTCGGTCAACAGCGTGTTCTCCTCTGTGAGCCTGCCGGTGAGCGTGAACACCCAGGGCACCTACCTGAACCAGGTGTTCGTGGGCATGTTCCGCCCCGACCAGGATGCCTTTGCGCGCTGGAACGGCAACCTCAAGCAATACAAGCTAGGGCTCGACAGCAGCAACCAGCTGATCCTGCAGGACTCGGTGGGCGCCAACGCGGTGAACAACCAGACCGGCTTCGTCGCTCCCTGCGCCCGCAGCTTCTGGACGCCCGCGCCGAGCGACACCGACCTGTACTGGAGCTTCCGGCCCTCGGGAGACTGCATCGGCAAGGAAGCCGCCGACAGCCCCGACGGCAACGTGGTGGAGAAAGGTGCGCAGGGCTACATGCTGCGCCGCATGGCCGTCGCCAACCGGAACATGAAGACCTGCACGCCGGGCAGCTGCACGGCACTCACCGCCTTCGCCGACGGCAACGCCGCCATCACCAAGGCTGCGCTGGGCGTCACCGCCGACACCGACCGCACTTTGATCATCAACTGGGCGCGCGGCCTCGACGACAAGGGCGACGAGCGGCCCGACGCGCAGGGCAACCCCGTCACCTCCACCTCGATGCGCCCTTCGGTGCACGGCGACGTGGTGCACTCGCGGCCGGTGGCCATCAACTACGGCACCGACGCCGCGCCCCAGGTGGTGGTGTTCTACGGCGGCAACGACGGCGTGCTGCGCGCAGTCAACGGCAACCGCACCGCGGCCATCGGCTCGGCCGCGGCGGGCGACGAGCTCTGGTCGTTCATGCCGCCGGAGTTCTACGGCAGCATCAAGCGGCTGTACGACAACAGCACGCGCATCAGCTTCCCCCTGCTGCCGGTCACCTCGGGTGCGGTGGAGCCCAAGCCCTACGGCATGGACGGGCCGGTCTCGGCCTATCGCCAGGGCAGCACCGCCTGGCTCTACGCGAGCATGCGCCGCGGCGGCCGGCTGATCTACGCCTTCGACGTCTCCTCCGCCGCCTCGCCCACGCTGAAATGGCGCAAGGGCTGCCCCAACCAGGGCGACGACGTCGGCTGCGACAGCGGCTTCGAGGGCTTCGGCCAGACCTGGTCTGCCCCCAAGGTCATGCGCGCCAACGGCTACGGCGGCGGCAACAGCCCGCTGCTGATCTTCGGCGGCGGCTACGACAAGTGCGAAGACGTCGACACCAACAGCGCAGCCCAGGCCTGCGGCACGGCAGCGAAGGGCAGCGGCATCTACGTGCTCGACGCCGACACCGGCGCGCGGCTGCAGATGTTCCCCACCGCTCGGCCGGTAGTGGGCGAAGTCAGCGTGGTCACCGATTCGCTCGGCATCGCGCGCATCGCCTACGCAGCGGACCTGGGCGGCAACGTCTATCGCATCGCCCTCGGCAGCGGGGTACCCTCGGCCTGGACCATGACGCAGGTCGCCTCGCTGGGCTGCGACACGGTGACCACCTGCACGCCCAACCGCAAGTTCATGTTCGCGCCCGACGTGGTGGAGGACAACGGCGCCTTCGTGATCCTGCTGGGCTCGGGCGACCGCGAGAAGCCGCTGCGCTACTACAACGTCGCGCTGGGCGTGGCCAACCGCTTCTACATGCTGGTCGACAAGCCTACCGACAGCACCTGGCTGAGCAGCGAGACCAGCAACTGCGGCACCGGCAACGGCCTGCTGTGCCAGGCCTCGCTGCAGCCCATCACCGCCACCTCCACGCCGACCTCGTCCGACCTCGCGACGAAGAAGGGCTGGTACCTCGCCCTCGCAGCCGGCGAACAGGTGGTGACCAGCTCGGTCACCGCCTACGGCGTCACCACCTTCAACACCCACACGCCCAGCAACCCGAATGCGCAGATGTGCCGCGCCGACCTCGGCACCGCGCGCGTCTACAACGTGTCGTACGTCAACGCCGCACCCCAGGGCCCCGGCGGCCGCTTCCAGAACGTGGTGGGCGGCGGCCTCGCGCCCTCGCCGGTGGTGGGCCGCGTCCAGCTCGACGACGGCAGCATGCGCGACGTGGTGATCGGCGCCAACCCCGACTCGTTCCTGAGCCCCAAGGGCACCGCACCCAAGGCCGCGTTCAAGCAGCCCAAGGGCCGGGTCTACTGGTTCATCCAGAAGTGAGCATGCGCAGCACCGGCAACATGCGCTACCGGCCCCGCACTGCCCACACCCCCGGCTTCACGCTGGTGGAGCTGATGGTCACGGTGGCCGTGCTGGTGGTGCTCGTCGCCATCGCCGTGCCCTCGTTCGACGGCATCCGGCTTTCCATGCGACTGAGCAGCTATGCCACCTCGCTGGTGGCGGGCAGCCAGCTCGCGCGCAGCGAGGCCATCAAGCGCAACGCGCCGGTCACCCTCTGCGCCTCGGCCGACGGCACCAGCTGCAGCACCAACGGCCAGTGGGAAGCCGGCTGGATCGTGCTGAGCGGCACGCAGGTGCTGCGCGTGGAAAGCGCGGCGGCCTCCGGCTACCTGCTGCGCGAGGCGGGCGGCGCGAGCGCCATCGTGTTCCAGGCCACCGGCGTGGGCGCCAGCCAGAGCCGGATCACCATCTGCCGCAGCGCACCGAGCGCCAACCAGTCGCGCGCCGTGAACATCAGCGCCACCGGGCGCACCAACGTCACGAGGTCGAACGACGGCACCTGCACCGCTACCTAGCCTGCCCCGCGGACACACGGCCAGGGCGGCCTTCGCGGACGAACGACAATACCCCGCTGCGAAGGGGGCTGGAATCCGCTCCGGCACGGCTGGAAGCCCGGGCCCCTTCTCCCTTCTTGTCTCGGACGCAAAGAACCAGGAGCAACGACCGCACCCATGGAACAACGGCTGGATTGGGCCCTCGCCGCCTGCGCTCGCATCCTCCGTCCGGTGGTCCGGCTGGCGCTCGCCATGGGCGTCAAGCACCCGCACCTGGAAGAACTCCTGCGCGACCTGCTCATCGAGGAGGCCCAGCGCTCCTGGCGCCAGCAGGGCGTGAAGCGGCCCAACCTCAGCCAGATCTCGGTCACCACCGGCCTGAACCGCAAGGCGGTCACCGCCAAGGTCCGCGCCACCGCCGACCCGCTGCCGCACACCGAGCTGTCGGCCGCCGCCAAGACCTTCACGCTCTGGCTGCAGATGACGGTCGAGAACGAGGACCTTCGCCGCATCCCCGTCTCCACCGAGGACGAGGCCCCCTCCTTCGAGCGCGTGGCCCGGCTGGCCAGCCGCGGCAACATCCACCATCGCACCATCCTGGATGAACTGGTGCGCCTGAACATGGTGGCCGAGGACAACGGCACCGCCGAGCTCATGGCCGACGGTTTCGTGCCGGTCGAAGACCTGCAGTCGATGCTCGCATTCCTGGGCGACAACGGCCGCGACCACCTGCTGGCCGCCGTCTCCAACACGCTGGGCGAAACGCCCCGCATGCTGGAGCGCTCGGTGTACGCGCGCGGCCTCACGCTGGAAGACTGCGAAAAAATCCAGCGCCTCGCACGCGAGCGCTGGACCGGGCTGCACCACGAACTGGCCCGCGAGATGACCGAGGCCGTCGAGCGCGCCCCCGCCGACAGCAAGGCCCGCATCCGCGTCGGCATCTATACCTACTACGAAGACGACGAAGCCGCGCCGAAGAAGAGCGGGCCGCCCTCACGATGAACACGATCCTCACCACGGTGCACTCCCTCCGGCCCACGCGCGCACCTCTGCGCGGGCTGCTGCGCAGCCTCCTGCTCGCCGGCGGCATCGCCATGCTTCTTTCCTGCGGTGGCGGTGGCGGCGGCGGCACATCGGGCGCCGGCGTGGCCGGCATCTCCGGCACCTCCACCGGCACGGGGGCGAGCGGCGGCGCCGACAACAGCGGCGGCGGCACCGGCGGGGCCGACGGCTCAGGAAGCACCGGAAACGGCACCGGTGCGGGAACCGGCGGCAGCGACGGCACCACCACCGCCGGCAACACGAACGGCGACGGCTCCGGCGTGGGTTCCGGCGGCACCGGCGTGACTGCGGACGCGGCCGGCATCGGCGCGGCGGACGGCCTGGGCAGCATCATCCTCAACGGGCTGCGCTACAACACCGACAGCGCCACCTTCAGCCTCGAAGACACGACCGAGCTGCAGATCGGCATGAGTGCGCGCGTGGCCGGCAAGGTCGATGCCAACTTCACCAGCGGCGTGGCCGCGCAGGTGGTCTCGGCCGCCGAGCTGCGCGGCGCCGTCTCCGCCATCGACCTGCCGAGCGGCAGCTTCACCGTGATGGGCAGCCGCGTGACCACCGACACCGCCACCGTCTGGGGCGACGCCAACGGCCCCGCCGACCTGCGCGACGGCGCGGTGATCCAGGTCTGGGGCCTGCCCGCCGCACCGGGCACGCTGCGCGCCACGCGCGTGCAGGTCACGCCTGCCTCCACCGAACCGCTGGTGACCGGCACCGTTCAGAACCTCGACCGCGTCGGCCGGCAATTCACCCTAGGCCTGCTCACGGTCGACTTCGGCGGCGCGACCTTCGGCCCCGGCGTCGACGCCGCCAGCCTGGCCGACGGCGCCATCGTCCGCGTGCGCGGCACCGCGGCGCCGGTGGCTGGCCGCTTCACCGCCACCAGGGTTCAGGGCTGGTACGCCATTCCCACCGCCGACGGCATCGCACTGCAGCTCGCGGGCGTCGTGACCGACTTCGCATCGCTCGGCGACTTCCGCGTGCTCGGCAACAGAGTCGACGCGCGCAATGCACAGATACCCGGCGGCCAGGCCGGCTCCATCGGCAACAGCGTCAAGGTCGAGGTCGACGGTTTCCTCTCTGGCCAGGTACTGGTGGCGAAGAAGCTGCGCGTGCGCTACGTGCCGGGCACGGGCGGGCCGGCTTCCTTCACGGTGATCGGCGCCATAGGCAATTACCAGTCGGCTTCCGACTTCATCGTGCGCGGCCAGCGCGTGAATGCCGGCGGCTCCGCTACCATGTTCGTCAACGGCACCGCCACGGACCTGGGCAACGGCAAGCGCGTGACAGTCGTCGGAGACCGCGTGGTCGACGGCGTGCTCATCGCCCAGAGCGTCACCTTCGCGCAACCCTGAGCCCCGGGGGCCCAGCCCCCGCATCGGGCGGTGCCGTGCAACACAGGCCACGTCGTTCGCGGCGCGACCGGATCGATCGATCGGAGCCATGGAAACGCCTACCGCCCAAGCGAGCGAATCCCCGACGCCGCGCTGCTGCATCGCAGGCGGCGGCCCTGCCGGCATGGTGCTGGGCCTGCTGCTCGCCCGTGCCGGCGTGCCGGTGGTCGTGCTGGAGAAGCATCTCGACTTCCTGCGCGACTTCCGCGGCGACACGGTGCACCCGTCCACGCTGGAGGTGCTGCACGAGCTGGGCCTGCTCGACGCCTTCCTGCAGCGCCCCCACGACCGCGTCGACGAGCTGCGCGCCAGCTACGAGGGCCGCACCGTGCCGGTGGCCGACTTCACCCACCTGCCCTCGCACAGCAGGTTCCTGGTGCTGATGCCGCAGTGGGAGTTCCTGGACTTCATGTACGACGAGGCGCGGCGCTATCCGGGCTTCGAGCTCTGGACCGATGCCGAGGCCATCGGCCTGCTGCAGGAAAAGGGCCGCGTCAACGGCGTGAAAGTGCGGCGCGACCGCCGCGCCGGCCAGCCGCGCGAGGTCGAGCTGCACGCCTCGCTGGTGGTGGCCGCCGACGGACGGCACTCGGCGCTGCGCGACGCGGCGGCGCTGCCGCACATCAGCTACGGCGCACCCATCGACGTGCTCTGGATGGCAATTCCGCGGTGCGAGGAAGACCCGGCGTCCACCGGTGGCCACATCGCGGGGGGCCGCATCCTGGTGACGCTGAACCGCGGCGACTACTGGCAGTGCGCCTTCGTCATACCCAAGGGCGGCCACGATGCGCTCAAGGCACGGGGCATCGGCGCCTTCCACCGGGAGATCGGCCGCATCGCGCCCTTCCTTGTCGACAGGTTGCCCGCGGCGCTGCCCGACTGGGACTCGGTCAAGCTGCTCGAAGTGACGGTCGACCGGCTCGAGAGCTGGTCCTGCCGCGGGCTGCTGTGCATCGGCGATGCCGCACATGCGATGTCGCCGGTGGGCGGCGTCGGCATCAACCTCGCGGTGCAGGACGCGGTGGCCGCCGCCAACCTGCTGTGGGCCGCGCTGGCCGGCGACGCGAGCGACAAGGAGATCGACGCCCTGCTGCCCCAGCTGCAGCGCCGCCGTGAGTGGCCCGTGCAGGTCACCCAGGCCGTGCAGCGCTTCATCCAGGACAACGTGCTCATGGCGGTGCTCGACCGCGAGCCGCCGGACCGCCAGGCGCCGCTGCCCTTGCCCCTGAGGCTCTTGGCGCGCTGGCCACTGCTGCGCAGGCTGCCGGCCCGGGCCGTGGGGCTGGGGGTGCGGCCGGAGCACGTCCGGTCGCCGGACGCCAGGCGTTGATTCCGGCAGCGGTCTCGGCGATGGAAAACAGGCATTTCGTTACACAGCCAGCGCCCCGCGCAGGCGCCGGGAGAGCCTCGGACTGAGGGTGCTGTTGTAGACTGCCGGGTTTTTCGGTCAGGCGCCGTCAGACGCGTCCAGGAGGTTATGGGGCAAGTTTTCAGGCGCACAAGTTTCAACGGCTCGGCGCTCATTCGCTTGCTTTCCCGACTGGCCGAGGCTGATGTCCGCGAACCCGCAAATCCCACCGCCGACCGGCTGAGCCAATGGTTCGGCTGGACCGACGCGATCTCGCTGTCGGCCGCGCTCGACGGCGCGCCCGCGATGGCGCAGGCAGGCATCCGGGCTCCCCGCAACACCGAAGAAAACGAATGCAGCCGCGTGCGCACCGCGCTGGCCAATGCCATCGTCGAAGACAACACCTTCGGCGCCGGCAAGGACGCAGCCTCCGACTTCGCCCCCTACCGCCGCCGCTACCTCGCCCGGCAGCAGGCCATGGAAGCCGGCGTGGGCTCGCTGCGCAGCAGGCTGCGCTCAGCCATGGCCGCCAGGTCGCCCGCGATGGCGCGGCTGGCCTCGGTCGACGTGGTGATGGCGCAGGTGCTGGAAGCACGCGAGCACAGCCTGCTGTCGGCCGTTCCGGGGCTGCTGGAGCGGCATTTCGAGCGGCTGCGCAAGGCGGCCGCCGCCGAGGCGGCGAGCGAGGAAGACGAGGCGCAGCCTGCCGCCCCGCCCTCCGACGCATGGCTCGACACCTTCCGCAAGGACGCGCAGGACGTGCTGCTCGCCGAACTTGATTTTCGATTTCAACCGGTCGAAGGGCTGCTCGATGCCCTTCGCACCCAGGCCACCAGGACCCCATGACCCGATTCCTTCAATACGCTGTGTTTGCCGCCGGCCTGGCCGTCGTCGGCTGGGTGGGCGCCGGCTACATCGGCACCAACTCGCTGGCGCTGGCCGTCACCCTGATCGTCGGTGCCTTCTACATCCTCGGCGCGCTGGAGCTGCACCGCTTCCAGCAGGCCACCGGCACGCTGACGCAGGCCGTGTCCAGCCTCTCCGCGCCGCCCCAGAACCTCGGCGCGTGGCTCGACGGCCTTCACCCTTCGCTGCGCAACCCGGTGCGCCTGCGCATCGAGGGTGAGCGCGTGGGCCTGCCGGGCCCGGCGCTGACGCCCTACCTCGCCGGCTTCCTGGTGCTGCTGGGCATGCTGGGCACCTTCATCGGCATGGTGGTCACGCTACGCGGCACCGGCATCGCGCTCGAAAGCTCGACCGATCTGCAGACCATCCGCGATTCGCTATCGGCCCCCGTCAAGGGCCTGGGCCTGGCCTTCGGCACCTCGGTGGCGGGCGTGGCCGCATCGGCCATGCTGGGCCTGGCCTCGGCGCTGAGCCGCCGCGAGAGGCTGCAGGCGGCGCAACTGCTCGACACCAGGATCGCCACCGTGCTGCGCCCCTTCTCGCAGACCCACCAGCGCGAAGAATCGTTCAGGCTGCTGCAGCAGCAGGCCCATGCCATGCCCGAGCTGGTCGGCCAACTGCAGGCCATGATGCTGGCGATGGAACGCCAGAGTCAGGCGCTGAACGAGCGTCTCGTGGCCGGGCAGGACAGCTTCCACAGCAAGGCCGAGGCCGTCTACGGCAACCTTGCCGCTTCGGTCGACCAGTCGCTCAAGCACAGCCTCACCGAAAGCGCGCGCGTCGCGGGCGCGGCGATCCAGCCCGTGGTCGAAGCCACCATGGCCGGCATCGCGCGCGAGACCGTCGCGCTGCACGACACCATCTCGAAGACGGTCCAGCAGCAGCTCGACGGCCTCTCCAGCCGCTTCGAGGCCAGTACCACCCGCGTGGCGGACACCTGGAAAAGCGCGCTCGCGGAACACCAGCGCACCAGCGAAGCCCTGGCCGGCGACATGCGCGGCTCCCACGACAACTTCGCGCAGACCTTCGAGCAGCGCTCCGCCGCGCTGGTGGAGAGCGTCTCCGCCCGCCTCGAAAGCGCCGTGGGCAATGTGTCCGACAGCTGGAGCAGCGCGCTCGCACAGCACCAGCGCGTGAGCGAGAAGCTCTCGGGTGACGCGCACCAGGCCCTGTCGACCGCTGCAGCGGCCTTCGAACAGCACTCCGCATCGCTGCTCCAGTCCATCGACAAGTCGCACGCCTCGCTGCAGACCGAGCTGGCATCGCGCGACGAACAGCGCCTTGCCGCCTGGACGCAGTCGATCACCGCCATGGCCGCCTCGCTGCAGCAGGAATGGCAGCAGGCCGGCGCGCACAACGCGAGCCAGCAGCAACAGCTGCTCGACACCATGGCGCAGACCGCACGCGAGATGCTGGCCCAGACCGAGGCGCACGCGAAGAACACCATCGCCGAGATCGAGAAGCTGCTGCAGGCCGCATCCGAGGCACCGCGCGCCGCGGCCGAGATCGTGTCGCAGATGACCTCGCGCGACGAGCAGCGCCTCTCGGCCTGGACGCAGTCGCTCACCGACATGGCCGCCGCGCTGCGCCAGGAATGGCAGCAGGCCGGCGAGCACAGCGCGAGCCAGCAGAAGCAGCTCATCGACACCATGGCGCAGACCGCGCGCGACATGTCCGCGCAAACGGAGGCGCATGCCAGGAGCACCGTCGCCGAGATCGCCCAGCTGCTGCAGGCGGCGGCCGAAGCGCCGCGCGCCGCCGCCGAGGTGGTGACCGAGCTGCGCCAGAAGCTGGCCGACGGCATGGCGCGCGACAACGCGATGCTGGAGGAGCGCAGCCGCATCCTCGAGACGCTCTCCACCCTGCTCGATGCGGTGAACCACGCCTCCACCGAGCAGCGCACCGCCATCGACACGCTGGTGTCGGCGTCGGCCGAGATGCTGGAGCGCGTGGGCAGCCGCTTCACCGAGCGGGCCGATGCCGAGTCCGAGAAGATGGCCTCGGTCGCCGCTCAGATCACCGGCAGCGCCGTCGAAGTGGCCAGCCTGGGCGAGGCCTTCAGCCTCGCGGTGCAGCTCTTCAGCCAGTCGAACGACAAGCTCGCGGCCCACCTGCAGCGCATCGAAGGCGCGCTGGGCAAGTCCATCGCGCGCAGCGACGAGCAGCTGGCCTACTACGTCGCGCAGGCGCGCGAGGTGATCGACCTGAGCATCATGTCGCAGAAGCAGATCGTCGAAGACATGCAGCAGATCGCCGACCGGCAACGCCAGCTGCCGCAGCAAGCGCCCGCGGACAGCGAAGCATGATCCGCGACGACATCGAGGCCGGCTTCGACGAACCGGGCGTGCCCGTGTGGGCGGTCTTCGGCGACCTCATGGCCGGCCTGCTCGGCGCCTTCGTGCTCATCCTCGTTTGCGCGATCGGCATGCAGCTCGAACTCGCGTCGAAGCTGGAAACCGAAGTCAAGCAACGGCAGGCCGAGGCCAAGCGATTGCAGACGCTCGAACAGGCATTGGCTGCACCGCTGGCCGCCGGCCGCGTGACGCTGACCAACGGTCGCATCGGCATCAGCGGCAACGTGCTGTTCGCCTTCAACTCCGCAGAGCTGCAGCCCGAAGGCCGCCAGCTGCTCAGGAGTCTCGCCGCGCCGCTGACCGCCTATCTCAAGTCGCGCGACGAGATCCTGATGGTGAGCGGCTTCACCGACGACCGGCAGATGCGCGACAACGCCCGCCAGTTCGCCGACAACTGGGAGCTCTCGGCACAGCGCGCGCTCACCGTGACGCGCGCGCTGATCGAATCGGGCGTTCCGTCGTCGTCGATCTTCGCGGCGGCATTCGGCTCCGAGCAGCCGGTTGCGTCGAACGCCGATGCCGATGGCCGCTCGAAGAACCGCCGCGTGGAGATGGCGCCCACGCCGCGCCCGTCGAACGGCGGCACCAGCAACGCCAACGCCAACGCCAAGCCCCGTGACTGAAACCGAAGGCAGCGAAGCCGCACGCGACGTCGGCGCGCTGGTCGCCGCCGCCCTCGCGCGCGGCGAGCAGCGCTTCGACCCCGTGCGCTTCCGCTTCATCGAGGCGATGGCCAGGCGGGCCGCCGCGCACGGCGGCGAGGCACGGCAGATGCTGGACGACAAGGTGGCGGCGCTTCTTGCGGCCTACGAGGAGGATCTGACCAAGGCGCAATCCGAAAGCCCGGAACCGCAAGAGCAAAAGGCGACCGTGGAACAGAGTGCTCTTGCGGAACTCGTCGAGCACATCGCGCAACATGCGCCGGTGCCGGGCAATGCCCCGATCGCACCGACTCCCGCAAAGGCCGGCGCCGCGGCTGCAGCCTCACCCGCAGCGCCCCCGCCCGAGCTCAAGTCGATCCGCTACTTCCAGAGCACGTGGTCCCGGCTCAGTGCCGACCGGCGCCTGACGCAATCGCTGTCGAAGGTGCCCGAGAACGCCGGCCCGCTCAACTCGCACCACCTCGTGCACCGCTCGCTCACGCTGATGCGCGACATCTCGCCGGAGTACCTCAACCGGTTCATGGCGTATGTCGATGCGCTGTCGTGGGTCGAACAGTTGAATGCGGGGGGAAATGCCGGTGCGGCAGCACCTGCAGGTGCCGCAGGCTCACCCGCGAAGAAGAGCGGCAGAAGCAGGCCGGGCTGAGCCGACGCGCTTGCGTCTATGGCCGCCGCGCCTGCACCACCTGGCGCGACCAGTACACGCCATCGAGCCGGTCGAGCCGCACAACGCCGCCCGTCGAAGGCGCATGCACGAAGCGGCCATTGCCCACGTAGATGCCCGCATGCGAAGGCGTGGAGGCGCCGAACAGGACGAGGTCGCCGGTGCGAAGCTCCGACATCGGCACCGGGGCGCCGAAGCCCGCCATGCGCGCCACCGTGCGCGGCGGAGCCTCGCCGACGCTGTTGAGATACACGTAGCCGATGAGCCCGCTGCAGTCGAAGCCGCCGTCGGGCGTGTTGCCGCCGTAGCGGTACGGCGTGCCGACGAGGCCCAGGGCGTGGATCGCGACGCTGTTCGACTGCTCGGGCGTCAGCAGGCTCGTGCCGCCGATCACGGCGCCGGGGCTGCCGCCTTGCCGGGGCCCGGGCGGGCCGCTGGCACAGCCGATGAACAGGAGGCAGGCTGCTATCGAAAGAAGCCGAAGCAGCCACTGCTGCGAGGTGGTGGGGGATGAGGGTGTCGGCACAGGCGCGTCGTACATGTCGGATGGCTGGGCTCGTGAACCTGCACGAACTCTAGCGCGGAATGCGACGGTTTCCTGAAGATGGCCGCCCTCCGCGGCCTGCACTGCGGCGCGGACGCCACGGAGGGGTTGCGGGCAAGGGGCCTGTGCATGCCCCTTGCGCGTTCTTTGGGGTCTATTTTCCTGGCTGCTTACTCGGCAGCGGGCGCGTTGACCGCGTCCTTCAGCGCCTTGCCGGCGGTGAACTTCGGCGCCTTGCTGGCCTTGATGGTCATCTTCTCGCCGGTCGAGGGATTGCGCCCTTCACGCTCGGGACGGGCAGCCACGGCGAAGGTGCCGAAGCCGATCAGTTGCACCGTGTCGCCCTTTGCCAGGGCGCGCGACAGGTTGTCGATGACGGAATCGAGCGCGCGAGCGGCATCGGCCTTGCTGAGGTTGGTGTCCGTGGCGACGGCGGCGATGAGGTCGGTCTTGTTCAAAACGGATGTTCTTTCTTGCTTGAATCGATGGTGAAAAAAACGGTGGCGCGAATGCGCACCGGGCTTGAATGTAATCGCGCTCGCGGCAAGCGGTGGAGCGCCGATGCGTTTCAAAAGTGAAACATCGTGATCGATGCACGGGGGTGCGCAGAAATCGGGCATCGGGGCGAGCAACGCGAAGGCATTGCCCGCCGCGTGCAACAGGCCCATTGCCCTTCAGCGCTCGACACCCTTCTTGATGCGCGAGCGCCGATACAGCCAGTTGCCTGTCACTCCACCGGCAACAACACAAAGGGCCTGGACCAGCAAGGCGATCATGAAGGAATCGGAGAGGTCGTACTCGCTGCGCGCCATGTTCATCTCGTACCAATGGCCAATCGCGGTCAAGACGAAATTGGAGACGAGGCCGAACAGCAATGCGCCTGTGGCGATGAAAAGAATTCGAGGCCCCGCGCGCTGATCGGCAAGCTACCCGACTTCCAGGACCTGTCAGTGGAGCGTTCAAGTCAAGCCAAAGACCAACAACAGATTGTTCGCCGGCATCCCATGCCTCTCCCGCAACACAAGCCCCGCCCGCTGCGCCTCCGCCGCCACATCCTCCAGCCGCCGTATCCCCCACGCAGGATTGCGCCCGCGCAGGTCTTCGTCGAAGGCCAGATTGCTCGGCGCCGTCGGCACGTCGTCCTCGAAATAGGGGCCGTAGGTGACGAGCACACCGCCGGAGCGCAGATGCCGCGCCGCGCCCTGCATCAGCCCGACACACGCGGCCCAGGGTGCGATGTGGATCATGTTGGCGCAGTAGATCGCGTCGAACTTGTCCTGCCCTTGCGGGAAAGATGAGCCTTGCGAAGGCCATTGAGGCGCCGTGACGTCGAGCAGGATCGGCGGCCGAAGGTTGGGCAGTGCGGCCCGGGCAACGCGCGTGGCAATGCCGGGCAAGGCGCGCTCATCCCCATCGGTGGGCTGCAATGTCCATCGGCCCAGCGCGGTGGCGAACCAGACGGCATGCTGGCCGGTGCCGGAGGCGATCTCCAGCATCGCGCCCTCTTCGCCGAGGATGCCGGTCAACGCGTCGAGGATGGGCTGCTTGTTGCGTTCGGCGGCGGGGCTGTGGGGAAGGTCGGGCATGGGTGCGACACCTGAATGAAGGGTGACGAGGGATGAGTGGGAGCGGCTGCGGCCCAGCAAGAATATTCGAATGGCCGGTAAAGATGCCCGGAAATTCGATGTGCATATGACAATGCACTCCATCCGCGCCGTTCCATTGCATTGAAGGGCGCCTGCCCGGCGGGCCATCCGTCGCCCCGCGCCCCCTCTTTCTCAAGGACCGACAGACATGACCATCGAAACCCAGGACGACGTGGTAGCCCTCCAGCGCATCGGCCGCATCGTCTCGCTGACGCTGCAGCGCATGCTCGATGCAGCGGAGCCCGGCATGACCACGCGCGAGCTCGACCTGATCGGCCAGCGGCTGCTGGAGGAGCACGGTGCGCGGTCGGCGCCGAAGCTCACCTACAACTTTCCGGGCGCGACCTGCATCAGCATCAACGAAGAGGCCGCGCACGGCATTCCCGGTGACCGCGTCATCCGCGCCGGCGACGTGCTGAACGTCGATGTGTCGGCCGAGCTCGGCGGTTACTTCGCCGACACCGGCGGTACCACGGTGGTGCCGCCCACCAACCCGCAGAAGACCCGCCTGTGCCACGCCACCCGCACCGCGCTGGCCGAAGCGATGAAGACCGCCAGGGCCGGGCAGCCGATCAACCGCATCGGCGCCGCCATCGAGCGCACGGCCAAGGCCTACGGCTTCAAGGTCATCGAGAACCTCGCGAGCCACGGCGTCGGCCGCGCGCTGCACGAGGAGCCCGAGCACATTCCGGGCTACTTCGATCCCTCGGACACGCGCACGCTGCACGAGGGCATGGTCATCACCATCGAGCCCTTCCTGTCGACCAAGAGCCGCATCGTCACCGAGGCTTCCGACGGCTGGACGCTTGCGGGCGTGAAAGGCAACCTGTCTGCGCAGTACGAGCACACGATGATCATCACCAAGGGCGCGCCCATCGTCGTCACGACGCTTTGATCGAAGGGCCGATCGGGCGCCGAAGACAGCGCCCTCGCCTCCTGCCCTGCCCGGCTACCCCGACGCCACGATCACATGCGCCTGGATCTTGCCGGCCACCGGGCCTTCGCCGTGGCGGCTGGCGATGACCTGCGCCGCCCGGTCCGTCGCCGCCTGCAGCGCCCCGGCATCGCGCGCCTCGATCTCGTTGCGCAGCGGCGTTCCCTGGCAATAGGCGGTGGCAACGTCGCGCGCCGAGGGTGAGCGGCTTGTCTTCTCGCGCGTCTCGATCTCGATGCTCGTGAAGCCCGCGCGGCCCACATCGCTGCGGATCAGCGCCACGTCGTGGTAGCCGTGCGGCGTGCGCGCCAGAAAGCGCGGAGGGTCTTGCGGAAAGATCTCCGCGACGGCGCTGGTGACTTCGTCCGCAAAGGCGTTGTCCTCGATGCGGTCCCACACGGTGAACACGAAACGCCCGCCCGGCCTCAGCACGCGGCGCGCCTCGGCATAGCCGGCGGTGCGGTCGGGGAAGAACATCGCGCCGAACTGGCAGAAGACGACGTCGAACGAGGCGTCTTCGAACGGCAGCCTGAGCGCGTCGGCCTGCCGCCATTCGATGTCGATGTTGCTGCCGCCCTGGCGGGTGGCGGCGTAGTCGAGCATGGGCTGGTTGAGGTCGGTCACCACGTAGCGCGTACCCATGCCCAGCCTTGGCGCCAGGGCCCGCGTGACCACGCCGCTGCCTGCGGCCGTCTCGAGCACCGCGCTGGGGGAAAAGGCTGCGACCAGCTCGGCCGTGTCGGCAGCGTAGGCCTCGAAGATCAAGGGGACCATGAGCGTGTCGTAGAGCCGTGGGATCGAGCCTGCGAAGAGCTTGTCGCTTTCGGTCATGGGATGGCTCCTTGAAATCTGGACCTGCCTGGTACCCAGGATGCCCTGGAGCGCACTGGAGCGCCCTTGGGTGCCCTGTTCGAGTTACCCAGCTCGTGTACGAGCCAAGCGGCCTCGACAGGCGCGCCACCGTATCGGGCATTGGCGACGCTGTGCGATGGTGGCCCTGTTCGCAGGCCCCGTCAACGCCGCGACCTGGAGCGCTCGCGGCGGCGCCCAGCCGCGTGCGCAAGGACCTTCATCGATCCTCGATGTTCAGGATCTTGCCCAGGCCGAGGAAGTAGTTGGCCAGGGCCAGCACGGTGGCCGTGACCGCGATGTAGACCACCGACAGCGCCGCCAGCGTCGGGTCGGCGAACTCGCGAACGTAGTTGTACATGGCCACGGGCAGGGTCTGCGTGTCCTGCGTGGTCACGAACAGCGACGCCGTGAACTCGCTGAACGACATGATGGCCGCGAACAGCCAGCCGCCGAAAAGCCCTGGCGCCAGCAGCGGCACAGTCACGGTCAGCAGCACCTTGAGCGGCGAGGCGCCCAGGCTGGCTGCGGCCTGCTCCAGGCGCTCGTCCAGGTTCTCCATCGACACGTAGACGCTGCGCATCACGAAGGGCAGCACCAGCATCACATGGCACAGGATGGCGATGCCCCAGCCGCGCTGCACCGAGGCCTGCGACACCAGGATCAGCAGGCCCAGCCCCAGCGTGAAGTGCGGCACCACCAGCGGCGAATGCAGGATGGTCAGCAGGGTCTGCTTGCCCTTGAATTCCATCCGCTTCGCTGCGATGGCCAGGCAGGTGCCGATCACCAGCGCCAGAAACGACGACCAGCCGGTGATGACCAGGCTGGCCTTGAAGCCATGCTGGAAGTCGGGGTAGCTGAACACCCGCGCGAACCATTGGAGCGAGTACGACTCGGGCGGGAAGGTGAGGATGGCCTTCTCGTTGAACGCGGCGATGGTGACCACCACCACCGGCAGCAGCACGAAGCCCAGCAGGATGGCGATCAGCAGGGGGCCCGCGATGCGCAGCGGAAGCGGCAGGGCGCTCTTGATCTTCATGGTGTCAGTGGCCTCCAATGGCCTTCAGCCGCCTGGTCAACTGGCCCAGGGCGAGCAGCGCGGCAGCGGTCAGCAGCAGGCCGACCACGCTCAGGCTCGCGGCCAGCGGGAAATTCATCGACGAGAAGCCGAGCTGGTAGACCAGCGTGGACACCGTCGGCACGCGGCCGCCGCCGATCATCTGCGGCGTGGCGAAGGCGCTGAAGGTCCAGGCGAAGGCCGTGGTGATGCTGGCCAGGATGCCGGGCATGGACAGCGGCAGCGTGACCGTGAGGAAGGTCTTGACCGGACCCGCGCCCAGGCTTTGCGCGGCCTTCTCGTAGTCGCGGTCGATGTGGGAGATGGCGGTGGCCAGCATCAGCACCACCACCGGAATGGTCACGTGCACCAGCGCCACGAGCACGCCCAGGTGGGTGAACATGAGCTCCAGCGGCCATTCGATGAGGCCGAGATGGCGCAGCACGCCGTTGATGAAGCCGTTGCTGCCCAGCACCGCGATCCACGAGTAGGTGCGCACGATCTCGCCCAGGAACAGCGGCGTGATCGACACCACGAGGATGAACGACTTGAGCGCACGGTTGCGCACGCGCACCAGCGCATAGGCCAGCGGATAGGCGACGAGCAGCGAGAACACCGTCGTCTCCACGCTCAGCAGCAGGGTGTTGGCGAAAGCGGCGAGATAGATCGACTTGGTCAGTCCGCTGAAGTTCTCCAGCGTGAGGCCGCCCACGTCCAGCGAGCCGGGCACGAAGGCGCGGAAGCTGAACTGCAGCACGGCCAGCAGCGACACGGCGATGCCCGCCGCAACAATGACGGCCGGGGACACCAGCCAGGCCCGTAGATCGGAACGCATTCCTGCCCTTCCCAACAACAACAACTTCTTCAGATGCTCGATCGTCGCGGGGAGACCGGCGCGGCGAGGGCCGCGCCGTTCTCCCCGGCTTGCATGCTCCAGCGCGGGATCAGTTCATGATGTTCTCGGTGAACCACTTGCGCCATTCGGCGGTCTTCTCGGCGCGCAGCTTGTTGTCGATCACGATGGCCTGGGTGTCCCACTGCTCCTTGGTGGTGAACACGCCGGGCAGCTTGGCGTCCTCGGCCGAGACCTTCGCGTTGGTGACCACCGGGCTGGCCTTCTTGGAGGCGACGATCTTCGACTGCACGTCGGCCGACAGCGCGATGTTCAGGAACTTGTAGGCCAGGTCGGCCTTGGTCGTGCCCTTCATGATGGCCATCGTGTCCACGCCGAGCACGGCGCCTTCCTTGGGCATCACGACCTTGATCGGCACGCCCTGGCTGGCCATGTGGTACGCGTTCATCGACAGGATCACCTCCACGGGCGTCTCGCCGGTGGCGATCAGCTGCTGGGCGTTGGCGTCGTTGGTGTAGAAGGCCTTGAAGTTGGGCTTGAGCGCCTTGAGCTTTTCCTGGCCCTTCTCCCAGGTGGCAGCGTCGCCGCCCGAGAGCATGGCCGACACCGCGATGATGTGGCTGGGGTCGAAGTCGGGCGCGCTGAGCTTGCCCTTGAGCGCCGGGTTCCACAGGTCGTTCCAGCTTTCGAGCTTGATGCTGGCGGGCACCAGGTCGGGGCGGTAGCCGATGGAGTAGACGTACGCCCAGCTGCCGATGTGGTACGGGCTGATCTTGGCCCGGTCCACCAGGTTGGCGTAGTTCGGGATCTTGGCCGTGTCGATCTGCTCGAACAGGTTGCTGTTCACATACAGCCAACCCACGTGCGAGGTCGTGAAGGTGATGTCGCTCTCGGGCTTGGAAGCCAGCTTGGCCTTGTTCAGGCGATCGATGGTGCCGCCGGTCACGTACTTCACGGGCACGCCGGTCTGGCGGGTGAATTCCTTGCCGATGTTGTCGTCGATGAGGTCACGGAAGCTGCCGCCCCAGGTGCTCACCACGAGCGCGTTGTCCTGTGCCCAGGCGGTGGTGCCGCCCAGCGTGACGGAGAGCGCGCACAAAGTCAGAAGCTTGCGAATCATTGATTGAACCTCGATCGTAAAAGTTGAACATCTGCCGGTACTGCGATTGCGGGGCGCCCTGCAAAACCTTCGGCACGTGCAGCACCTGCATCACGGGGCCGGATCATAGGAATGGCTTACGTCGCGGCCTAATCGCCTTTTACGTACAGGTGGCTCAAATTTTCCGAGGGCCCCGGCGCGCGCGCCGCTCGGAAATTCCTAAACGGTCGCACGGAAAAAACAAATGGCGCCAACGGCCGGCGCCGACGACCATGCCGGTCCCGGCGCCATCGGCGTCTCATGCCCCCAGCCTCCCCTGCAGCGACCATGAAGCACACCCGCATCCGTCCTTTCAACACCAAGGTCACCTACCCGGAACAGAAGCTGGACAACGACCTCTGCCAGGCCGTCGTCGCCCGCGGCCGCACCGTGTTCCTGCGCGGGCAGATCGGCCAGAACCTGGAAACCTCCGAGAGCGTATGCATCGGCGACGTCGCCGGGCAGGCCGAACAGGCCATGTCCAACATCGCCATGCTGCTGGAGGAAGCCGGCGGCGAACTGCAGGACATCTGCAAGATCACCATCTACATCATCGACCCGCGCTACCGCGAGGCCGTCTACCTCGTGGTCGGCCGCTGGCTCAAGGGCGTGTTCCCGGTGTCCACCGGCATCGTGGTCTCGGCCCTGGCCCGCCCCGAATGGCTGGTGGAGATCGACGCCACCGCCGTCATCCCCGACTGAACGCCATGACCTTCTCCATCGTTGCGCGCTGTCCCGCCACCGGCCAGTTCGGCGCGGCCGTGGCCTCCTCGTCGCCCGCCGTGGCGTCGCGCTGCGTGCGCGGCCGTCGTGGCGTGGGCGCCGCCGCCAGCCAGAACATCACCGACCCCGACCTGGGACCGATGCTGCTCGACCTGATGGCCGCCGGCAACACGCCCGCGCAGGCCGTGGCGCAGCTGCAGCAGCAGCGCCCCTTCATCGACTACCGCCAGCTCATGGCCATCGACGCGCACAACCCGCCTGTGGTGTTCACCGGGGCCAACGCGCTGGGTACCCTGGCGAGCGTGGTGGGCACGCACGCGGCCTGCGCCGGCAACATGCTGCGCAACCGCGAGGTGCCGGCGGCCATGCTGGCGGCCTTCGAGAAGGCCGAGGGCGCGCTCGCCGAGCGCCTGATGCAGGCCATGCTCGCCGGCCAGGCGGCCGGCGGCGAGGAAGGCCCCGTGCATTCAGCGGGATTGCTGGTCTACGGCACGCAGAACTGGCCCGTGGTCGACCTGCGGCTGGACTGGGTGGAAGCCGACCCGGTGCAGGCGCTGTACGCCACCTGGCAGGTCTATGCGCCGCAGCAGGAGGCCTACGTCACGCGGGCGATCGACCCGCGCGCGGCACCCAGCTTCGGTGTGCCGGGCAATCCCTGACGCAGGGGTGTCGCTACACTGGCGCGGTCGCTTCCGCGCCGCGCGTGGCGCGCCTTCCTGTTCCGATATGCTCAACCGCGTCTCCCTGCGCCAGATGGAGTACTTCGTCGCGACGGCCAAGTACGGCAGCATCGCCGCGGCCTCCGCGCAGATCCACATCTCCTCCCCTTCGATCTCCGCGGCCATCGCGCACATCGAGAGCGAACTCAACGTCCAGCTGTTCGTGCGCCATCCCTCCAAGGGACTGGGGCTCACCGCCATCGGCACGCTGGTGCTGAACCAGTGCCAGGACGTGCTCGAACGCTCCTCGCGCCTCTACGAGATCGCTTCCGACTCCGGCGACGTGATGCAGGGCCCGCTGCGCGTGGGCAGCTTCCAGTCGCTGACGGCCATGATCGCGCCCGAGGTGATCTTCCGCTTCGCGCGCGCCTTCGAGCGGGTCGAGATGCAGATGGTGGAGGGCGACCAGGAAGTGCTCATGAACAAGCTGCGGTCGCTCGAGATCGACGTGGCCCTGACGTATGACCTGCGCCTGGACGACGACATCGAGTTCGAGAGCCTGGCCACGCTGCCGCCCTACGTGCTGGTGAGCGAACTGCATCCGCTGGCGCAGCAGAAGGCCGTCACCTTCGAGGAGCTCGCCCCGCAGCCCTTCGTGCTGCTCGATTTGCCCATGAGCCGCGACTACTTCACCTCGCTGTTCGCCAGCGTCGGGCTGACACCCAACATCGTGGCGCGTTCGCGTTCGGAAGAGGTGGTGCGCTCCATGGCCGCCAACGGCATCGGCTATGCGCTCTTCAACGTTCGGCCCAAGTCCAACCTGTCGCTGGACGGCAAGCGCATGGTGCGCGTGCGCCTGGCCGGCAAGCACCGCCCCATGCTCCTGGGGCTGGCCACCTACAAGCCGATGAAGCAGTCGCGACTGACCCAGGCCTTCATGGACCGCTGCCGCGCCTACATCTCCGACCAGTACATCCCGGGCATGAGCGCGGCGAGCTTCTTCGATCCCCATCCCGTGGCGCCCGAGACGCAAGAAACGCCAGTCTCGCGAAACGCGCCGCCTTCGCAAAAACCATGACCACTGAACGCTCCACCAGCGTCTCCAGCGTCTCCCTGCTGGAGACGCTGATCGCCTTTCCCTCCGTCTCGCTGCAACCCAACCACGGGCTCATCGCCGCGGTGCAAGACATCCTCTCGGCCGCCGGCATCGCCTCCACGCGCGCGCCGGACCCCGAGGACCCGCGCCGCACCAACCTGTTCGCCTCGGTCGGCCCCGAGGGCGTGCCCGGCGTGCTGCTCTCCGGCCACACCGACGTGGTGCCCGTTGAAGGGCAGCCCTGGACATCGCCGCCTTTCGAGGCCACCCACAAGGACGGCCGCATCTACGGACGCGGTGCGGCCGACATGAAGGGCTTCGTCGCCTGCGCAGTCACCGCCATGGTGGCTGCCGCCGGACGGCCGCTGAAAAGGCCGCTGCAGCTGGCGCTGTCTTTCGACGAGGAGATCGGCTGCGTCGGCGTGCGCCATCTGCTGCGCCGGCTCGAAGGCCATCTGCCGGCGCCGTACCTGTGCATCGTCGGCGAGCCCACGCTGATGCGCATCGGCACCGGCCACAAGGGCAAGGCCGCCTACCGCGCGGTCTGCTGCGGCGAGGCCGGTCATTCGGGCCTCGCGCCGCAGTTCGTCAATGCCATCCACATGGCCAGCGACCTCGTGGCCTCGGCGCGCGAAGTGCAGCGCGAGCTGGCCGAAAGCGGCCCGCGCGAAGAAGGCTACGGCGTGCCCTACTCCACCGTGCACGTCGGCACCATCCAGGGCGGCCGCGCACTCAACATCGTGCCCAGCGAATGCACGCTGAACTTCGAGATCCGCAACGTCTCGCAGGACGAGCCGGCGCGGATCCTCGAACGCATCCTGCAGAACCTGGCCGCGCGCGTGAAGCGCGAGGCCCAGCACGCCGACGCACCGCTGCCCGAGGTCACGCTGCAGAACAGCTACCCCAGCCTGTCGACACCGGAAGACGCGCCGGCCGTCGGCCTGCTGCGCGGGCTGCTGCCCGAGGGCACGCCCACCACCAAGGTCGACTACGGCAGCGAGGGCGGCCTGTTCCAGCAGAGCTGGCAGCAGACGCCCGTGCTGGTGTGCGGCCCCGGCAGCATCACCGTGGCGCACAAGGCCGACGAATACGTGGAGCTGTCGCAGCTGCAGGCCTGCGACCGCATGCTGGCCGGGCTCGTCGACTTCCTCTGCCGCTGATCGGATAGATCGATAGATCAGCCGGGTCGCACGATGCCGCGGCCCACGGCGCGCATCGAATGACGAAGGCCGCCGGATCGCAGGATCCGGCGGCCTTCTCAATCACGCACCGTGCGCGATCAGCTCTTTTCGTAGGACATGTAGCCCCGCTGCAAAAGGATGTGGTCGGCGATGTACTTGGCGTCGTGCCACACGCCGTAGATGAACGACGAGGCACGGTTCACCAGGTTCGGCAGCCCCAGGAAGTAGATGCCGCTTTCGGCCGAGATGCCGCGCTTGTGGTACGGCTCGCCGTTCTCGTGGAAGGCATTGACCTGCAGCCAGCTGTAGTCGAACTTGAAGCCCGTGGCCCACAACACGGTCGTGATGCCGGCCTCGCGCAGGTTCAGGCTCAGCGTGGGCTCGGTCAGGCATGCGGGGTCGGGCAGAAGCTCCCAGGCCTCGGGCTCGGGCGGGAACGGCAGGCCGTTCTGCTCGATGTACGCATCGGCTTCGCGCAGCACGTCGAAGTAGGCCTGGTCACCCTCGGCCACGTTGCGGGCCAGGCCTTCGGCGAAGCGCATCACGCCGCCCTCGTAGGACTCGGTCAGGCCCACCAGTTCGATGCCCGCATGCGCCAGGCGCCGGAAGTCCACCGTGCGACCGCCCTCATAGCCGCTCACGGCAAAGGCCACGTGCTTCTTCTTCGGCTTGATGCGGACTTCGTCCCACAGGCCGAGCGCGCCAAGCCACCAGCAATAGTCGCGGCCGCGGTATGAGCGCGGCGGACGGTAATGCTCGCCCACCGACAGGTACACCTTGCGGCCGGCCTGGCGCAGCTCTTCGGCGATCTGCGAGCCCGAAGCGCCCGCCCCGACCACCAGCACCGCGCCGTCGGCCAGCTGGCCCGGGTTCTTGTAGGCCGATGAATGCAGCTGCGCGACCGGCGCATCGGCCGGCACGATGGCGGGATAGGCCGGGATCTGGAACGGGCCGGTGGCCGCGACCACGTTCATCGCCTCGATCACGCCTTGCGAAGTGCTCACCTTGAAGCCCGGTCGGCCGACATGGCGCTCGACGCGCTGCACCTCCACACCGGTGCGAACGGGGGCCTTCAGCATGGCTGCGTAGTCCTCGAAGTACTGCGCCATGCGTTCCTTGGGCGGAAAGGCCTCGGGCGAGATGCCCTCGAACTTCAGCCCCGGAAAGCGGTCGTGCCAGGCCGGGCCGTTGGCGACCAGCGAATCCCAGCGCTCCGAACGCCAGCGCTCCGCGATGCGATTGCGTTCCAGCACGAGGTGCGAGACACCCATGGCCGCCAGATGCTCGCTCATCGCGATACCGGCCTGGCCTGCACCGACCACCAGGGTATTGATTTTCTCCACAGACATTTGATGTTCCTCAGGATGATCGACGGGGCTGTTTCGGCCAGGCAGGCCGGCGCTGCCACACACCGATTGGGGGCCGAGTCTGATGAAGGGCATGGCGTTTGAAAATCATGTTTTTCAGACGCAAGGCTTAGGAAAAAGCGAAGCGCGGCCGCCACGCCCGCAAGACGTTGCGCAACGCTGGAGAAAGCGCCTGTTTCGTTTTTTCCGAGGGGCCGGCTCAATATCTGCAAATGCCCGATGGCAGCCGATTGACTTATCGTTTCGGCCATGAATCCTGTCCCTCCCGAGCTCGGCCCCAATGCGGCCGATGTGGCCGTCAGCATCGAAGGCGTGGTCAAGAAGTACCACGACCAGACCGTGCTGCGCGAGGTCTCGCTGAAGATCCGGCGCGGCGAGTTCCTCACACTGCTGGGGCCTTCGGGCTGCGGCAAGACCACGCTGCTGAACCTGATCGCAGGCTTCGCCGAGGCCGACAGCGGCGAGGTCTTCATCGACGGCCGCCCCGTCACCAGCGACCCGCCGCACCTGCGCAAGATCGGCCTCGTGTTCCAGAACTACGCGCTGTTCCCGCACATGACGGTGGAGCGCAACATCGGCTACGGCCTGCGCATGCAGGGCGTGCCCACGGACGAAGCGGCCAGGCGCATTCGCGATGCCATGGCCATGGTCAAGCTCGACGGCCTCGGCCACCGCAAGCCGCGCGAACTCTCGGGCGGCCAGCAGCAACGCGTGGCACTGGCGCGCGCGCTCGTCATCCAGCCCAAGGTGCTGCTGCTCGACGAACCCTTCTCGGCCCTCGACAAGAGCCTGCGCGGCTCCATGCAGGTGGAGATCCGCGAGATCCAGCGCCGCCTGGGCCTGACCACCGTGTTCGTCACGCACGACCAGGGCGAGGCGCTGGCCATGTCCGACCGCATCGCGGTGATGTCGGCGGGCGTGATCCGCCAGATCGCGCCGCCGGCCGAGCTCTACCAGAGCCCGCAGGACCCCTTCGTCGCGTCCTTCCTGGGCGACGTGAACATCCTGCCGGCCTACTACCACGGCAAGGGCGCGGGCGACGTGCAGCTGCGCCTGGGCTCGGGCCTCATCAGCCTGTCGCAGGACCGGCTCGTGCACGCCTCGCATGAAGGCGAGCGGCTCGACGTCTACGTGCGGCCCGAGCACCTGCGGCTGGAAAACCTGCACCCGGCCTCGGTGCTCAGCGGCACAGTGGTCAACCACGTGTTCCAGGGCGACCACATCAACACCTTCGTCGACGTCGACCTGCCGATGACGGCACGCCAGATCGTCACCGTGCGCAGCCCGGGCCTCACGGCCATGCGCCAGTGGCCGGTCGGCTCGGTGGCGGGACTGGCGCTCGCACCTGAAGGCGTGAGCGTCTTCAGCCCCCAGCCATGAACGCCATGACCGAAGCGCTGCCCTCCACCATGCAGGCCATCGTGGCCCGCGAACCGGGCGATGCCAGCGTGCTCGTGCTGGCCGAGCGGCCCGTGCCGCAACCCCGCCCCGGCGAGGTACTGCTGCGCGTGCTGGCCGGCGGCATCAACCGACCCGACATCATGCAGCGACAAGGCATCGCCAAGCCCGCGCCCGGCGTCACCGACGTGCTGGGGCTCGAAGTCTGCGGCGAGGTCGTCGCCTGCGGACCGGGCGTCGACCCTGCGCTGCGCGGCACGCGGCGCATGGCGCTCGTGCCCGGCGGCGGTTATGCGCCCTGGTGCGTGGCCGCGGTGGACCATTCGTTCGCAGTGCCGGCCCGCCTGTCCGACGCAGAGGCCGCGGCCCTGCCGGAAGGACTGTTCACCGTCTGGCACAACCTCTTCGAGCTGGGCCGGCTGGCCATGGGCGAGACCGTGCTGATCCACGGCGCCACGGGCGGCATCGGCTCGCTCGCGGTGCAGATGGCGCATGCGGCCGGCTGCACCGTCATCGCGACCGCAAGCGACGAGGCCCGCTTTGCCGATCTGAAAGCCATGGGCGCAGACCTCGCAATCTGCTGGCCCGCCACCGACTTCGTGCAGGCCTGCCTCGACTTCACCGGCGGGCGCGGCGTGGACGTGGTGCTGGACATCGTCGGCGGCGACTATGTGCGCCGCAACCTGCAGGCCATGGCCTTCGGCGGCCGGCACGTGAGCCTGTCTTTCATGCAGGGCTCCGCCGTCACGGTCGAACTGCTCACGCTGATGCAGCGACAGCTGAGCCTGCATTCGTCCACCATGCGCCCGCAGACGCATGCCGAGAAGGCGCGCATGGCGCAGGCCATCTCGCGCCACGTGCTGCCGCTGCTCGCCAGCGGACGCATCGCGCCGCGCCTGCACGCGCGGCTGCCGCTGGCCCAGGCCGCACAGGCCCATGCGCTGCTGGAGAGCGGCCAGGTGTTCGGCAAACTCGTCCTGGAGCCTTGAGCATCATGCGACTGCTGTACGCCCCCACCTCGCCCTTCGTGCGCAAGGTCATGGTCTGCGCCCACCTGAGCGGCCAGGCCGAACGCATCGAGTGGCTCGACAGCGCCGCTCATCCGGTGCGCCGCGACAACCGCATCGCGGCGCACAACCCGCTGGCGAAAGTGCCCACGCTGATCCTGGACGACGGCGAGTCGCTCTACGACAGCCGCGTGATCTGCGAATACATCGACAGCCTGGGCAGCGCCGGCATCTTTCCACCGGCCGGCCCCGCGCGCTGGAAGGCGCTCACGCGCCAGTCGATGGGCGACGGCCTGCTCGACGCCGCTTTGCTTGCGCGCTACGAACTCACGGCGCGGCCCACTGAAATGCAGTGGCCCGTCTGGCGCCAGGCGCTGCTGACCAAGGTCACGGCCTGCCTGGGCGCCATCGAGGCCATCGCGCCGGAGCTGGCAACGGCTGGCCCCACCATTGGCGAAGTCGCCATCGGCTGCGGCCTGGGCTACCTCGACTTCCGCTTTCCAGAACTGGACTGGCGCGCCAGCCATCCCGCCGCAACGCGCTGGTATGCCGGGTTCGCGCAACTGCCCGCCATGCAGGCCACCCTTCCCCACGAAGCCTGAGAGCACCCACGATGAGCAACACCACCACGCTTCCTCCCCTCACGGTCTGGTTTCTCAACGGGCCCAACGCCAACCTCTATGGCCTGGATGCCAACAAGACCTACGGCAGCGACAGCTTTCCGGTGCTGCAGTCGCGCTGCGAGCAGAAGGCCGCCTCGCTGGGCGTGGACCTGCGCTTTCTGCAAAGCAACCACGAAGGCCAGCTGATCGACTGGATCCAGGAGGCACGCGGCGTGGCCGACGGCATCGTCATCAACGCGGCCGGCCTCACCTACACATCGATCGCCATACTCGACGCACTGCTGGCCTTCCCCGGCAAGATCATCGAGGCCCACATGAGCAACATCTGGAAGCGCGAGCCCTTCCGCCACCACTCCTTCATCTCCAAGGCGGCCCATGGCGTGATCGCAGGCCTGGGCGGCGACGGCTACGAGTTCGCGATCGAGGCCGTGGCACGGCTGGTTCGCAGTGCCAGCGAACAGCAGCAGAAGAGCGCCTGAAGATGGCACAGCAGCAGCAGCGCCTCGGCACCCTGGTCTTCTACAGCGACTTCGACGACTTCGGCGCCTGGCAGAAGGCACTGCAGGCGCAACTGCCCGACCTGCAGGTGGTCCACTCCAGCGCCCTCGAGCGGCCCGAGGACGTGCACTACGCCATGGTGTGGAAGCCGCCAGAGGGCTTCTTCCAGCAGATGCCGAACCTGCGGCTCATCGTCAACCTGGGCGCCGGCGTCGACGCCCTGGTCTCGCGCAGCGACCTGCCGGCAGGCATCCCCATCACGCGCATCACCGATCCGAACATGTCTCGCATGATGGCCGGCTACGTGCTGTTCGCCGTGCTGCGCCATGCGCGCGACATTCCCCACTTCGAGCAGGCCCAACGGCGCGGCGAATGGGCCTACCGCCACCCGCGCTCGCCAGAGGAAATCACGGTGGCAGTGCTCGGCCTGGGCCACCTCGGCGCCATGGCCGCAACCGAAGTGCAGCGCCAGGGCTTCAGAACGCTGGGCTGGTCGCGCAGCCAGCGGCTGATCGAAGGCGTGGAATGCTTCTGTGGCATCGAGACGCTGGACACCGTGCTCGGCCAGGCCGACATCGTCGTGCTGATGCTGCCGCTCACGCCGCAGACCAAAGGCCTTTTCGACCACGCACGGCTGGAGCGCCTGCGACCCGGCGCCGCCTTCGTGAACGTGGCCCGCGGGGCGCTGGTCGATCAGGCTGCGCTGACTGCGCTGCTGCAGAGCGGGCATATCGGCAGCGCGACGCTGGATGTGTTCGAGCGGGAGCCGCTGCCGGCCGGTGATCCGCTGTGGGGAATGCCTCAGGTGCTGATCACGCCGCATCTGGCTTCGGTTGCGATTCCCTCTTCGTCTGCGCGGCAGATTGCGGCGAATATCCAGCGTGTGGCGGAGGGGGAGGAGCCGACGGATGTGGTTGATCCGGGGCGGGGGTATTGAGGGTTTGGGTTGAGAGGGCCGCCAGAGCGGGCGTGCCCTGTTCAACGTCGTGATGCGGAAGGGCCTAGCGCGAAGGCCCGTCGAAGAAAAAGCGCGTCGTGGCCATCATCCGCACGTTCTTCGTCGAGTTGACCGATGGCGTGTGCAGCACGCGCAAGTCCATCAGGAACACGTCGCCTGCGCGGCCGGACATTTCGATGATCTCGATGCCTAGCCGATGCAGGTTGCCCCTCAGGTCGCCGGGGGTCTTCAGTACTTCGCGCAGTTGTGAGGACGTGGGCATGCCCTGCGTGTTGACGCGATGCGAGCCGGCCAGTGCCAGCGTTGCGCCGCCTCCTGGGGCTACGTCGTCGATGAGGAAGAAGGCCTGGATTCCGGGTAACGGGCCTTTGGGGTTTGCGGAGATGTCGACGTGCCAGCTCAGGTTTTCGAGTGTCGAGGCGCCTTGGTTGGGCGGGGACAGGAGTAGTTGTGTCTCTTGAATGCTGGATGGGGCACGGCCACCTAGACGAGCGATGTAGTCGATCAGTTCGGCATTGGCCAGCGTTTCATGCAAGCCCGGAACCTTGACAAGCGCGGACAGCTTTCCGATCTGTTGAAAGACAGGGAGCTTTTGCAGAGAGCTCGCCGAACCTTGTCCTCCTCGCTGTGAGCTCAGCCGCTTGAACTCATCGAGCAACTTTCCCCTGATGCCGGCAACCGCCTTCTTTGAATGGAAGCCTTCCAGTCGCTGGTGTCCGCTGTCAATGAAAAAACTTTTCTGAGATTGGTTCATAGCTATTTCTGCAGCAGCAGGCGGAGAGTGGACGTGACGCCGCAGAGTCAAGCGTACTGCGCTGCCGCGCACAGTGACGAGGCCTGCATTTGCGGTCAAGCAGCAGTCACCGGGCCCGCTTTTCCGCATGTCGGCTTCAGACTGCTTGCAGCCTTTAATGAAGAGTGCGGAACGACTGCTATCGCCCGAATCAGCTATTTGCGGTCATCCCCTCTTTAGGCAGGAGATGATTTCCTTTACTCACACCGCTCCAGCACGAACCAGGGCTTCGGCCAGTGATCTTTTTTGATCGTCCGTCAATCCAACCAGCCGAGTGGCAATTTCTTTCAGATATGCAGTTTGATAGCCAAGTTCGCAGCTAGACAAGAACACAAGCAGACTTGCGGTCTCGCTAGAGAACCGAACAGGTAGGTCAGTTTCCCTTAGTTGGAAGAGCAGACTACTGTGCTCGAGATTCACAGGGGGTCCGACAGTCGCCAACTTCACACCGGCTGGATACGCCTCATCAAGGTCAAGAAGCCAGTCAAGCATCTGCGCCCTCTCATCATTGCTGAGCGGCGCAGGAACTGCTTCACTGCGCTGAGACCAGTACTGCCTAAGCCAGCCTTTCCACAACTGCTGCTTTGCCTCTACGGCCAGATGCTTGAGCAGATAGCCAACGTAAGAAGAAAAAGCGACATGATCCGAGCCGTCGCCATACTTGAAAAGAGTCGGTATCAGATCCTTCGTTGGATCTGGGGCATGAAAAACTGAAAGAGTCGCAAGAAGTTTTATGAAATTTTGGCGTCGGGGAGCGAGATCTTTGTGAAGCCGCTCCATGGCGGTCAAACAGGCCGGCAACAATGCCTCCGCGAGATCCGGATACATACGCCCCCATACTAGAAAACCGTCCCACGCCTGTCGGAAGCGTGCCGAATCCTCATCCGAGAACAAGGGAAACAGGTGCTCCTGAACCCACTCTTCGTCCACCCCGAACAGAAATCCCGTTTGCCCTGCAAGCACCGACCGAGCAAGACCACCATTTACGGTTCTGTCTTCAATCATCATATTGAACCTGGCCCGATATGAATCGGGCAGTACTCGTTCTGCACCAACGGCACCGCTTAATAGAAGCGATAGAGCATTTATCCAAAATTCTGCGAGGACGCCCGCAGGACGATTAATGGCGATTTGAAGCCAGTCATCGATCACTTCATCCGCATCTGTATCGCCGAGTGATCTCCATGTTTCAAGTGCAACGGCATCGGCTTCTCTAAGGATTTCCGTCGCGAACGGTTTTCCTTGGTTCTTCACAATTGCGAAAAGCAGGTTAGCACTGTCGTGTATGTGAAAAGCGTAAAGCTTCATCTTTGACACGATAGACAAGAGTTCGCGCCAAGTCTCAACATCCAGATCAGCCTCGGACCAGCCTCGCATGATGGCGGGCCATAGGTCAGAACTACAGAGGGAGCGAGATTCAAGAGCAGCTGCTAGAGCCAATCCCCAAGCTCCGTTGGTTTTTGTCGCTTCGCGAACGGCTTCAATCAGCCCTGGCCGATCAGGGCCAAGAAAAGTCTCCCCTTCAAAGGTCAACAGTGCATCAAGCTGGTCCGCAGCCGGAGAGGCGAGAAGTTCGTCGATTGACCAAGGGCTTTGCGGCCCCACCCATCCAGCGGGGCCGGACCAATGTGTGAGGTCTGGATGATCCGAAGCCCTCCACTCAACATGAACCGCTCGAATCTTGTCCAACTCGATCCGCGCCAAAGAACAATCCGCCTTCGCTCTGCTAAGCCATGACAGCCAGTCAAAGTGCGCTCGTTCCGTACGGATGGCACTGGACTGCTCTCCGAGAGCTGAACTCTGATGTGACATCACGGCATCGACAACCTTCTTGCGCGTTGCGTCGACTGCAAGAGCGTAGTTTTTCCCTACAAGCTGATAGACCTCATGGTGCTCGTTCAAACCGTATAGGCCAATGCGATCTACAAGCCATTCCAGCCGCATCTCGGCGGACATCCCAGGGTGTATGGAGATGGCATGAATCGCTAGGCGGCGCAAGACAGGCACGTCATACATTAAAAAGGTCTCGATCCAGTTGCTCGCCGCATCTGGATCATCGGTCGCTAGGAACTCGATGGCGTCACGCGCGGCGTCAATCAAGACATCGACAGGCTCGGGAAACCTGTCTTGTTCATGCGGCTCTATCGCTGATCGGCGAAAGCTTACCGGATCCCACGTATCGGAAGCGGCATCCCACGCCAGCAAATCCGCTCTGATCACGAGAAATTGACGTGACACTTCAGCCAGAAGTTGGGAGGTCACTTGAGCAAGATGAGGCTTTATGTACTTGATCCAGACCTCATTGAGGCTCCAGTGATTGCTGTCAAACACATGCTCCGCCGATAGAGCATTATTTTGGGTACCGTCGTCTTCTTGACTCCAAGAGAAGCGAGACTTTAGAAGCAGACGGTGCCTGCTCATGGAGATGAAAACTCGCAACGCAAGCTGTGCATCGCCGGTTGCTGCACACCGGCCCGCCAGCCAAGACATTGCATGTGGATCCAGGCGACTAGGAGCGCACGCCAGAAGAATGCCTGTCCAGCGCCGCAGCAAGGGTAGCTCCAGCGTCGTCTCCTTGCTCAGACCAATCTCTCGCATCAAGCTCCACCACAAACTTGGGTGAAGAGCTTGGCCGTTGGCAGAGAAAACCTCGAACACTACTTCTGGGTGCCCATTAGCAAAATTCTGCGCGAGCCAAGTAGCAAGGAGTTCTCCGCATTCGTCCAGTTCTCCAGGGCGAAAGAGCGACGCAAGGTACTTGCGAGCCCCTAACCATCTGAGCCAATCCGTAGATTTGCAGACCTGCAAAAAGAGGCGCAATAAGTGAACCTCGCGAAGAGCCTGTTCGACCTCCCCAACTGTTTCGTCATCAACGGGGGGATTTCGCCCAGCTATCTCCACCAGACGAGCCTGCCAGTCAAGCGCACCACGAACAGCGCGGTTGGCGAGGCGATCGAGCCCGTCGTACAGATCCGAATACGCCAATTCTCCATGGCCTTTTTTAAATAGGACAGGCGTAATTCCGAGCAGGTCCCATTTCTCGCCATTTTCAGTTAGCGCAAATCTCCCAGCGAGAGCATCCACGGGCAGCGAGCGTGCTAGATACGTCATGACAACGTCGTCGTGGCTGTAACCCACGAAGAGGACCGTGAATCGGCGAAAGACATCTACGAGAAACCTCCGGGCCCAGCCCTCAGTCAAATATCCACGACCAAAATCAGCGTCAGTGAGGACCATCTCCTCGGGTCGGCTCAATGCTCCGTGCACATGCACAATTCCCGCAAATGAATGTCCAAGCGGGAGTGCTGGAGCGCTATAGATGGTTGGCTGCTTGCCGAATTGCTCGACATAGGCCGTCGTGAAGTGCTGATCGAAGTTGGTAGTGACAAGCCTGACTTTTTCACCCGTTCCAAAGAGGCGTAGAAGATTTCGATGAAGGGCATTCGGTGCACTGCCTGGAGGCGAAAGACGATCTGCCGCACGCATATGAACATGCACCTGTTTGTGCTGAAGCCGACCAAGAAACCTATCAAGAGGTTGTTCGACTTCGAGTCCGGTTCCTTCAGCAATTTGCTCTGCAAGCCGCCAGAAGCTTGCCAAATTTGATGGTGGGCCCATTGACACACCTGCTCCAGCAAAAATAACCAGATTGTTGTCGCGTAGCGCATCGAGGATGCGTTCATCAAAGTCGATACTTCCCAGCTTGGCCATCCGCTCACTCTCCTCGTTTTAAACTTTATTGGTGTACGTCGATATCCGGGTCCGAAGCTTACTGAATCAGGTCACTTGGGATCTTTCGCCGCATCTTTTTTCACCTTCGGCAAGGGGCTGTCGAACCAGATGAGAATTCACCCCGATAGAGGATGGGCGTCAAAATAGTAGTGCCTCTGTGCCCGTCGCGACAGCCAAACCTACCGATTCAGGCGAACAAAGAGGGAGACGCCCTTGGAGGGGCGGCTTATTTCTACTGCATCCTTGAGGTCAGTAGTGCGCCAACCTACTACCCGAAGTAGTGTCGAATAGCTGCTTCAATCTAGGTGTCGCAAGCTCCGGACCCAACGACAGCAACCGCTGCAAAGCGGAAGCGTGCAAAGAAAACGAAGAATCACATCGAGCGCCAAGCCATCTTCAGAGACTCGGCGCCCCAAGCCCGGTCACCCAGCCGGACTAATCTCCTGATAAAGCGCCACAGCCTCCCGCGCCAAATCCGAAGCAATCCAAAGCAGATTCTCCCGATGCGCCTCCCCCGCATCCTGGAACCATCCGTCGCCGGCGCCGTAGAAGCACCAGAGCAGCGAGTTCAACTGTTCCAGCTTGTTCTCCAGAAGACCTGCCGGGTCCCGTGTTGTGGTGGTCGTTGCGTCCGCAGATGCCGGCTTTGCTGCGCCGGCCATAATTCGTTTAGACATCATGGTCGCGCTGCTTGCGAAGCGGCCGGTCTCCGCTGACGTAGGTT
>NZ_JBQEQC010000013.1:0-211403 GCF_052044195.1 Variovorax sp. 22077 | reverse complement strand
CAGCCTGCTGGACATCGAGCGCGACGCCCTTCACCGCGAGACGCGCCGGCAGCAGCGCTTGCACGACGAGGCCGACGTGCTCGTCACCCAGCGACGCTGGGACGCACTGGGTCGTCTGGAGGATGTGCAGGTGGAAGGAGCCCGCCGGGGGCGGGCCGCGGATGCCATCCCTTCCCATCTGCTCGGGCAGTGGCGCCAGCGTCACTACCGCTACGCCGCTGCCGGTCAGCTCGCTGCCCTCCAGACCGCAGGCGGCGACGTGCATTACCGCTACGACGCACCAGGCCGCCTGATCGGTGCCCTCAGCGCAGATGGCGAGCAGCGATGGCCGTTCGACCCCGCCGGCAATCGGCTGCCCTCCCTGCCTGAGGAGTATTCGCAGGGCCCGGCCCCAGGCCCGATCCGGGACACCGATGGCTGGGCCGCGCAGGTCCGCAGCCAGTGGTTCGACAGCGGGTTCGACGTGCTGGGGCTGAACGGGGCGACGCCCGCGTTGCCGGCCGACGGTGTAGCGCGGTGGCACGGCAACCGCATCGGATGCAGCGAGGACGCGACCTATCTTTACGACAGCAGGGGCAACCGGACGCAAGCCATGCACGCAAACGGGCGCAGGCTCCTGATGCACTACGACGGCGCCAACCGCCTTGTCGAGGTGCAGATGTTCGACAAGCAGGCAAGCCACGTGTGCAGCTATACCTACGATGCCCATGGCCGGCGCCTGCGCAAGACCGTGAGGGAACGCGCCCATCCACTGGCGGAGGTCCAGGAAAGCCGCACCTGCTATGGGTGGGACGGCGATCGGCGAGTGCGCACCCAGCATTGGCGCCCAGGCGGGGACAAGCAGACCACGCACACGATCTACGAGCCGGGCAGCTTCACCCCGCTGATACAACTGGAAATGGTAGACGCTGCGTCGACTGGCGCGCCGGCTGCACAGACCACGGGTCGGCAGGCGCAGCAGGCCCTGGGGGATGCGTTCAAGAACCTGCCGACGGACATCCGCCGGAACATGGAGGACCTCTTGCAGCTGGCGGTGGCGCGCGCTCTGCCCTCCCCGATCATCGTGCGTCACTACCACTGCGATGCGCTCGGCACGCCACAGGCGCTCACGGACGAGCATGGCGATCCCGTGTGGATGGCACGACCTGACCCCTGGGGCAACCTGCAGGAAGAATACAACCCCCACGGCATTGACCAACCGATCCGGCTGCCGGGGCAGCATCACGACGCGGAGACGGGCCTGCACTACAACCGACATCGCTACTACGATCCGCGCCCAGGCACCTATGTCAACCAGGATCCGATCGGATTGCAAGGCGGACCGAATCCCTATTCGTACGCCGCCAATCCGCTGGAATGGATCGATCCCCTCGGACTCAACCCCGCAGGCTGCGCCGTGGGCGCCAGCATCGGTGTGTGGGGCGGCGGCGTGGGCGCCGTTCCGGGGTGCGCAATCGGCGCCGGCGTCGGGACGGCGCTGGTGCTCGGCGCAGTCGCGCTGGGGCTGTCAGGCGACACGCCCCAGCACAGCAATACCGCCGCAAAGACGGACCCCTGGGGAGTGCCGATCGACCCCAAGGCCGATACATTGGGCCAGGCCCACAAGAATGCCATCAGCCGTACGAGTCCCGGCTACGGAGGAAACTGCTCGCCGGATGAATACGACAGGTTGCACGACGACTACAAGCAAAAATGCGGACAGTCGGACAGGCTGGGTGCCTGCACATCCGGAATGAGCCCCTCTCAGCTTTCGGCAAGAAGACAGGCGTTCGGACAATGCGCGCGAGCGCGCGAGGAAATCATGAACCAGTGCTTTGCGGGCGGCGACTACAACCACAGGCAACAGGCCGGCAACGTCTGGAACGCCTACAAGAACTGCGCAGGCACGCCATGAACCGCCAAGACCTCGACGAGGAATCCCTGCGCCGCCGGATACTGGAAGCCTTTCCCGAGAAGAGGCTTCCGGCGGAATGCTTTGCCGACGACGCCTCGTTGGGCTTTGACGGCCAAGGAACCGCGCGTATCAACGATCATCTGGGCGGCAGGCTGTGGACGGAGGTCGATTGGACGGCCATCCTCGCATTGCAGCTCGACGCATGGCAGAGCATCGATCAACTCGAGATCGAAGCCTATCGGTGCGCGTTTCCATCGCTGCTGCTGTACATCGCAGGCTCCCACGAGGATTTGCTCTCGGAGCAGTTCATCGAGATGCACCTGAACCTCGGCAACGTGTTCAGGGAAGAAGAGTCCGGCTTTCTCGCATCCCTGGACGACGGACAAGCCGCATGTGTAGCGCTGGTGCTCCTATCGCGCATCGAAAGCCAGAGACAATCGCGCCTCAGCCGGGACGCACTGGACTCCTATTGGGGACTGTTCCTGCCCGAGGGCCGATGAGCGCCGGCCGAAGGCCGTCATCGGCCGAAATGGCCGAGACGTCTAGTCGCCAGGAGCACTACGAAGTGCAAGTGGCGCGAAGCGATGGTCAACGGTCATTCCAAGGGCCTCTGACCGCGAATGGCAAAGCTTGCCATAGTGCGTTAGAGTGTCTTGCATGACGACTATGAATATTTCGCTTCCTGACGAAATGAAGGCATTTGTGGATGCGCAGGTTGCAGACCGGCGCTATGGCAATGCCAGCGAGTACATGCGCGACCTCATCCGTCGGGATCTGGCGCGCGAGCAATTTCGAGCGGTCATTCTTGCCGGCCTCGAATCCGGGCCCGCGGTGGAATGGACGTCCGCGCACTTCGACGGACTGCGCGCTGAAATCGCCCATGCCCAGACGGCAGTGACGAGCTTGTCGGGTGCCGCTGCCGAGAGAAAGACCAAGGCCCCACCCGCAAAGGCCACGAAGAAGAAATCGGCCCGCGCGTGAAGGGTGCGAAGCGATTCCTTGTCCGCCCTCGTGCCGGCGCGCAGATTTCCGCGGCGATTCAGTACTACGCGGCGACCATGCAGGCTCCAAGCGCGGCAAAGGGTCTGATCGACGAGCTTCAGAAAGCATATGGGCTCATCAAGCGAAACCCCGATGCCGGGTCGCCGCGCCTCGAGGCCGAACTGGGGATGCCTGGCCTGCGCTCATGGAAGCTTTCCCGATACCCCTACCTGATCGTCTATTTCCGGCATCCGGATTTCGTGGACGTGGTGGATGTGCTTCACACGCGCACCGACTACGTCGCCGCCCTGATCGACGAGCTGGGCTCGCCCTGAGTCGTTCCGCCTGGCACGAATGCGGCCCGTTTGAAATCAAGCGATCCCAGCAGATTGCCGGGTCTCGAGACCGCTCTGACCATGCACCTTTGGCCGAAACAGCAAGCCTGAATGTCTGCACAGCAGCGCAGGCGGCGGGCTCAGGTCGAGCCTGCGCATATATCCAGTTAGCGGTGGAGAATCTCGCACACGCCTGCGCAGCGGACAGGTCAGCCTTCCAGGAACTCGAATCCCATCGTCCGCGCGTGGTAGTGCAGCCCGCCGTCCTGAACGATCAGGAAGCGGGCGCCCTGCGCGCCCACGTTGTGATGCGAATGCGGTGCGCCCGGCGGCGTCACCAGCGTGGCCCAGGGAGCCCAGGGGCAGCGCTCGCCGCCGACCATCGAATGGCAGCTCTCGCCCTGCACCACCAGCGTGATGGCGGCCGAGTTGTGGCGATGCGTTCGCTGGTGGGTGTGCGGCTGCAGCGTGTTGAAGCTCAGCGTCAGCGTGGGGGTGAGGTTGCGCGCAGCGGCCTGCCGGTCGGAAGAGAAGATCAGCGCGCGGCCTGAGGTCTCCTCGCGCGTGCCGGAGGAGAAGATCAGCGCCAGCTGGCGCTCGATCTCCGCGGCCGGATAGTGCACTGCGTCGATGGTCGCATCGGTCACGGGCGCCGGTTGCGTACGCTCGAAAGCCAGCTGCGGCTCATTGCCGACGCTCCAGAGCAGCGCACCTTCGGCACCGGCCTGCAGCCGGTAGCCCGTTGCCCCCGGCAGCAGGAACACGTCGCCTGCGCCGAAGGCGAAACCCTCGACCGCGCCCGTCACGCGTCCGCCCCCGGAAATCACATACCAGACCGAGCCGGTGGCACACACATCCAGCGGCAGCAGCGTGTCGCGTGCCGCAATGCGCACGTAGCGTGCCAGCATCAGCGGCGTGGTGGCCGCAAAGCCGCAGCCGAGCGCTTGGGACTGGTCGCAGTCGAACACGCCGAAGCGCCCCTCCTGCGGCGGCGCGAACAGCCGCGCGGGCACCTCAGGCAGCTTCACGTTGAAGGCGTTGCCGGAGTTGAAGAAGCGCGCCCTGGCCTGCGCCGCGCTGGCCGGGGCGTGCGGGTGCTGCATCGGCAGGTCGGCCATGTCGACCACGTCGGCGGCCACGGTGGCATTCATGGTGTCTCGCCCTCCCCGGCTGCCGCGTAGGGAAGCAGCACGTTCAGCAATACGTCGGCGCCGGCTGCCACGTGCGCCGGCTCGGCCCATTCGTGTTCCGCGTGGCTCACGCCGCCCCGGCACGGAATGAAGATCATCGCGCTGGGGCACAGCGGTGCCATGTGGCGCGCGTCGTGGCCCGCGGCCGAGAGGATCGGCATGTGCGGCACGCCGATGCGTCCTGCAGCCCGTGCGATCGACTGCTGCAGCGAAGCATCGAACCCGTTGGAAGGCGCGTCGACCAGCGCGGTCACCCGCACGCGGCACGGCGCAGCCAAGGCCTCGCACAGCTCGGCCAGCCGCTGCCCCAGGTGGCGAAGCACCGCGTTGTCGGGATGCCGCAGGTCGATGCGCATCGTCACGCGTTCCGGCACCACCGAGGGTGCATTCGGCTCGACCTGCAGGCGGCCGATGGTGAACTTCACGAGGTCGTCGTGGCCGCCTATCTCGGTGTAGAGCGCCGCCGCGATGCGCGTGAAGGCTTCCAACGCGTCGCGCCGGTCGGCCATCGCAAGCGTGCCTGCATGGCCGCGCTCGCCTTCGATCACGATGTCGAAGGTCTTCTTGCCCTGGATGCCGGTGACCACGCCGATCGTGCATTGCTGCGCCTCCAGCACCGGTCCCTGCTCGATGTGCGCCTCCAGGTAGGCCGCGACCGGAAAGCCCAGCGGCCGCCGCCGCAGCGCAGGAAACGCCGCATGCAGCGCGTCGAGCGCATCGCCGACCGCGACGCCGTCGGCATCGCGCACCTCGCGCACGGCCTCCAGGCTGCGCACGCCGGCGAAGGATTCCGAACCCATCATGCCGGGCGCGAAGCGCGAGCCCTCCTCGTTCATCCACGCCACGCAGACGATGTCCACCGGCGGCTGCACGCGGCGCTCGGCCAGCGTGGTCAGCACCTCGAGGGCCGCGACAACGCCATACACGCCATCGAAGCGGCCGCCGCCGGGCTGGCTGTCCAGGTGGCTGCCCGCGAGCACGGGCGGCGCATCGCGGTCGGCGCCCGGCAGCGCGATGAAGAGATTGCCCACCGCGTCGGTCGACGGCTCCAGCCCGGCCGACAGCGCCCAGTCGATCATCGCGTGCCATGACGCGATCTCCTCCGCGCTCAGCGCCTGCCGGTCCACGCCGCCGCCCGGCGTGGCACCGATGCGCGCGAGCGCCATGAGCCGGCTCCAGAGCCGCTCGGCGTCGATGCGCCAGGCGCCCTGCACCTGGGTGGCTGCGGCGGTGTCCATCAGTCGGTCTTCATGATCTGGCTGGGCAGCGCGCGCGGATCGCGCGGCTTCCACTGGCCGGCCTCGACCTGCGCGAAGAACTCCGCGAGCAAGGCGTTGAACGCGGCGGGCTCTTCCAGGTTGAGCGTGTGGCCGGTCTTGGGCATCACCGCCAGGCCGCAGGCCGGCAGCGTCTTCTTGAGGAAGATGCCGGGCTGCAGGCAGTGGTCGTCCTCGTCGCCCACGACCACGAGCGAGGGGACGGCCATCGCGCGCAGGTCGCCTTCCAGGTCGTAGATCGAGGGCCGCCGCGCCTGCACGCCGCGCATGGTGTTGGCCGCGCCCACGGCGTCGTGCTGGCCGAGCCAGGTCGCGAATTCCTGCCAGCCGCGCGGGTCCTTGTTCTGGAACTGCACGCGGCTCGCGCCCAGCGAATAGGTGCGGGCGAATTTCTCGGAGCCTTGCGCCTCGAACTGCCGCGCGACCTCGAGCGAGACGCCGCGGAAGTATTCCTCGTGCTCCTTCTCGGCGCCGTAACCCGCGCCGGCGATCACGAGCGAAGAGGCCCGCTTCGCATGCCGGAGGCCGAAATGCAGCGTGGCGAAGCCGCCCATCGACAGCCCCACGATGTGGGCGCGTGCGAGCCCCAGCGCGTCCATCACGGCCACGATGTCGTCGGCCGCGATGGCCTGCGAATAGCGCTCCACGTCGGCGGGCACGTCCGAGGGCGGATAGCCGCGCGCGCCGAAAGTCACGCACTGGTGGCGCCGCGCGAAGTAGCGCATCTGAGGTTCCCAGCTGCGGTGGTCGCCGCCGAACTCGTGCACGAACACGATCGGCGTGCCGCTGCCGGCGGTCTCGTAGTAGAGGCGGATGCCGTCGGGTGTGGTGGCGAATCCCATCGTCGACGCCTCCTCAGAACAGCGCCGCCGTCGCCGGCAGCGAGCGTGCGCGCTCGACCGCCTGCGGCAACACGTCGCACAGCGCCTGCGCCCAGGCCCTGGGCACGGTGGTGGAGATCTTCACGAAGCGATGGCCGAAGCGCGGCGTGTGGTAGGTGCCCTGCCGCACCATGATGTCGTGCTCGCCGAGCGCGGTGACCAGCGCCTCGGGCGTCACCCCCGCCTTGCTGCATTCGACGACGATGAAGTTGGCCTGCGACGGGAACACCGGCACCTCGAAGCCCGGCAGCTTCGCGAAGGCGTCGACGATCATGCGCTGGTTCTCGCGCTGCTGTGTGATCACCTCGGCCATCCATTCGGCCTTCACCGACAGGCCAGCGATGGCCGCGCGCTGCGCCAGCACGCTCGCGCCCAGCGGGGCCTGCGAGTGCGGCAGGATGCGCGCGAGCAGCTCCGGCGAGGCGACGAGCGCACCGAGGCGAAGCCCCGCGAGGCCCAGCCACTTGGAGAAGCTCACGATGGTGACCGTGCCTTCCGGATAGAAGCGCGAGGCCATCGTGTGGCTGTCCGCGAAGTCGCGGTAGGTGCAGTCGTGGATGAGGATGGCGCCGATCTCGCGGGCCCTTTCGGCGAAGGCGCGGATCTCGTCCTCGGTGTAGGTGGTGCCCAGCGGGTTGTTCGGGTCCACGAGGTAGATGACGGCCGTGTTCGCGTCGGTCGACGCGGCCAGCGCCTCGGCCGAGAGCTTGAAGCCGTGCTCGGGTCCGTAGATCGGAATCTCGGTGATCGCCGAGCCAGCCTTGGCCGCGAACTGCAGCGGCCACTTCCAGCCGGGGTCGGTGGTGACGAAGCCCTTGCCCGCCGCGCAGAAGGCACGGCAGGCCAGCGCGAGCGCCGACACCGCGCCGTCGGTCACCACGGCCGACTGGTCGGGCACGCCGAGGTCGGCCACGATGGCCGAGCGCAGCGCCTCCATGCCCAGCGGCGGCGCGTAGGCGTGGAAGCTCTCGTCGTCGACGGCATCGTGCAGCGCCTTGCGCACGGCGGGGTGAAGCGGAAAGTGGTTGGTGTTCTGGCCCAGCCACATCAGATCGGGGTTGGAGAACAGGCGATCGAAATAGCGGTTGCGGGTTTCCGCATCGCTGGTCACGGCCGGCACTGCGCTCGCGGGGTTCAGCGCCGCGTTCATGCCGCGAGCCTCTGCGCCTGCTCGGCCGCCATGGCCTTCTTGCTGGTCTTGATGATCGAGCCCCGCGCCGCGATGCCGCCGTCGATGGTCACCACCGTGCCGGTGATGTAGCTCGCGCGCGGCGAGGCCAGGAACACCATCAGCTCGGCCACTTCCACCGGGGTGGCGGGGCGCCCGCCGGGGTAGTTGTCGAACAGCTCTTCCCAGCGGCCCTCGTCGCCATGGGTGTCGAGCGCGCGGCGCTTCATGAGCTTGACCATGCGGTCGGTGGCCACCGGACCCGGGTTCACGCCCACCACGCGGATGCCGTCGTCCAGGCTCACGCCGCCGAGCGCGCGCGTGAAGGCCATCACGGCCGCGTTGCCGGTGGAGCCGGCGATGTAGTTGGCGTCCCAGTTCTCGCCGGAGTTGCCGATGTCGTTCACGATCACGCCGCCGCCCGCGGCCTTCATGCGCGCGTAGTAGATCTGGCTGAGCTCCATGTAGCCCAGCACCTTGAGCTGGAAGCCGCGGCGCACCACCGCGAAGTCGAGCGACTCGATGGGGCCGGAGGGGATGTCGCCCGCGTTGTTCACGAGGATGTCGACGTGGCCGGCCGCCTCGGCCAGCTGGACCATCGCGCCGGGAGCGGCCAGGTCCATCGGGTGGATGTTGACCTTGACCGGGTGGAGCTTCTCGATTTCCTCCTTGGCCGCGGCGAGTGCGACGCCGTCGCGCGCAGCGAGTTGCAGATGGCAGCCTTCGGCCGCGAACGAATGGGCGGCCGCAAGGCCGATGCCCTTGGAGGCACCGGTGATGAGTACGGTCTTGCCTTCGAGTTCGAGTTTCATGGGGTTGTCCTGGGATGCGGGAATGCGATCGGAAAGGGAATGGAAGAAGGAAGGCTCAGGCGACGCCCGCGTCCTGCTCGGACAGCGCGGCGATCAGGTCGACGATGTCGTCCTCCAGCAGGCTCACGTGGTCGATGGCGGCGTTGAACGCGGCGCCCGGGTCGTTGCGCCGGATGGCGTCGAGGATGGCGCCGTGCTCGCCGATGGTGGCGCTCATGCGCCCGGGCTGGAAGGTCACGTAGCGGCGGTACACGCGCACCCGCTTGCGCAGCGCACGGGTCTGCTCGGCCAGGTAGTGGGTGTTGGACGCCTCGTAGAGCGCGTCGTGGAAGTCCTGGTTCACGTCGTAGAAGCGCGAGTGGTCGCCCGAGGCGAGGATGCTGGTCAGCTCGTCGTGCAGCTGGCTCATGCGCTGCTTCTGCGCCTCGCTGGCACGCCGCGCGGCGAACTTGGCGCACAGGCCTTCCATCACGGCCATCATCTGGAACATCTCGATGAGCATCGGCAGCGAGATGCGCGCCACGCACACGCCGCCCTGGCGGCTGCGCAGGTCGACCAGCCCGGTGGCGGCCAGCGCCTTGAGCGCCTCGCGCACCGGCGTGCGCGAGACCTTGAAACGCTCGGCCAGCTCGGCCTCGTCGAGCCGCGCGCCGGGTTTCATGACGCCGCTGACGATCAGGTCCTCCAGCGTGTCCTTCAGCTCGTCTGACAGCGTGGCGCCCTTGCCGCGCTGGCGCTCGCGCGCACGCAGCGCCGATGGCTCCACCATCTCGGGGTCGTTCGGTTCCATGTTCTGCCTTCCTTGTTGTGGTTGTGTTCGTTTCTTGTCGGGCACAGGCCCTCGACGCGTCTCTGGTCTCTATCGTGGCGGGGTTGCGGCGATCCGGTCAGAACGGCCTGTCGCCCGCCACGGTGGTGCGGTGCATCACGCGGCGGTACGTGTTGTCGTCGTAGGGCGTGGCGCGGTGCATGGTGCAGCGGTTGTCCCACACCAGCAGGTCGCCGGCCAGCCACTTGTGGCGGTAGCTGAACTCCGGCGAGATGGCGTGCGCGTTCAGCTCGGCCAGCAGCGCCGCGCTCTCCTCCGCGGGCAGGCCGTCGATCTGCTTGACGACGTCCTCGCCCACGTAGAGCGAGAGGCGGCCGGTCTCGGGATGGGTGCGCACCAGCGGGTGCACCACGTCGGGCGTAGCGGCCAGCTGCTCGGGCGTGAGCGGGTTGCGGTCGGCGAAGGCCTTGCCGTAGTAGTTGGCATAGCTGTGGGTGGCGGTGAGGTGGCGGATGCGCGCCTTCATGGCGTCGTCGAGCGCGTCGTAGGCGGCGTGCATCGAGGCGAAGAAGGTGTCGCCTTCCACCGGCGGCACTTCGAGCGCATAGAGCAGCGCGCCCATGGAAGGCTCCGCCTTGTACGAAAGGTCGGAGTGCCAGTTCCAGCCTTCCTTGTGGTTTCCGATGGGCTTGCCGTTCTCCGACACGTTCGACAGCACGTAGACCTCGGGATGCTCCTTCTTCAGGAACTGCGTGAGCACGTGGCCCAGCAGCGGTCCGAAGCGCCGCGAGAAGGCCACGTGCTGCGATTCGTTGATGCGCTGGCCGCGAAACAGCAGCACCGAGCGCTGGTTGAGCGTCTCGCGCAGCACCGCGAAGTCGTCGTCGCTCACGGGCTCGCGCAGGTCCAGCCCTTTGACTTCGGTGCCGATGAAGGAGGTGAGGTTCTCGAGTTGCATGGTCGGAATGAGTCTCTGTGGATGAGGAGTAGGGAAGTTGCCGGCGCTCAGAGCCGGTAGTCGGGCTGGGTGCGCTCCAGCATGCGCAGGAACGCAGGCCATTCGCGCGTACCGGGCGGCAGGATGTCGCCGGCGAATTCGGTGAACTGGCGCGCGGCGAGCGCGCTCACTTCGGGCTGCGGATACACCAGCGACTCGCCGGGGGCGAGCCCGCCCTGCGCGAGCAGCTGCACCTTGGCCGCCTTCTCGAAGTAGTACATGAGGATGAAGGCCTCGGGGATGGTCCGCCCCACGGTCAGGATGCCGTGGTTGCGCAGCACCAGCGTGTGGTGCGCGCCCAGGTCGCGCACCAGCCGCTCGCGCTCGCCGGTCTCCAGCGCGACGCCCTCGTAGTCATGGAAGGCGGTGTGGCCCTGGTAGCGCATCGCGAACTGGCTCAGCGGCGAAAGGCCGTTGGGCATGGCGGCGATCGCCGTGCCGGCTTCCGAATGCGTGTGCAGAACGCACAGCGCATCGGGACGTCCCGCATGGATTGCGCTGTGGATCACGAAGCCGGCGCGGTTGACCTCGGCGTCGGTGTCGTCGACCTTGTTGCCCTCCAGGTCGATCTTCACCAGCGAGGAAGCCGTCACTTCCGAGAACACCAGCCCGTAGGGATTGATGAGGAAGTGGTGCTCCGGCCCCGGCACGCGCGCCGAGATGTGGTTGTAGATCAGGTCGTCCATGCCGAAGTGCGCCACCAGCCGGTAGCAGGCGGCGAGCTGCACGCGCAGTTCGGCTTCGGTTTCGGGGTACACGCAAGGATGGGGTTTGATCGCTGTCATATCGATTGCTTCGTCACGCGCCACGCCAGATCCGGTGTCTGTTCACGCAACACCGCGGAACCGGCTTTGCCGGCCCGCTGGTGTTGCCTCCTGCAAGCGGGAAGGCGTGCGCGACACGAAGTGCGCGAAGACTGGGGTGTTGTTCGTTCATCGCCACCACACCAGTTTCTGGTCGATCCAGACCAGCAGGCCGTAGAAAACCATGCTCGCGATCGACGCCACCAGCACCGCCGCCCACACGCTCAGCAGGTCCACCTGCTGCGTCGATTCATAGATCATTCGCCCGAGCCCCGCGTAGGCGCCGAGCATCTCGCCGACGATCGCCACGATCATGCTGCGCGGCACCGAGACACGCAGCGCCGTGACCACCGACGGCATCGCCACCGGCAGGCGAAGGCGCCAGACGATCTTCAGCTGGCCTGCCCCGAAGCTGCGCATCAGGTTCACCGCCGCGGCATCGGCCTGCTTGAGTCCGTGCAGCGCATTCACCAGCATGGTGAAGCCCACGGCCAGCGCCACCAGGGCGATCTTCGATGCCGCGCCGAGGCCGAACCAGATCAGGAAGAGCGGCGCATAGGCCACCGTCGGCACCGCGTTCACCGCCACGGCCAGCGGCATCACGATGCGCTCCAGCGGCGGCGCGAGCAGAAGCACCACCGCCAGCAGCAGCCCGAGCAGGCTGCCCAGCGCATAGCCGCCGAGGGCCTCGCCCAGGGTGGACAGCAGCGCGGCCATGAGCCGGCCGGTATCGCTGAACGCGTGCCGCACGATCGCGTCCAGGCTCGGCAGCACGAAGGGTGGGATGCCGAAGAGCAGGATCGCGCCCTCCCACACCACCAGCAGCACGACGATGCACAGCACCACCGGAACGACGGGCGATGCCATCAGCTTTCGCTGCGCCACCATACGAGCCTCCTTTCCACGAAGGTGAGCAGCCCGTAGAGCAGCGCACCCATCAGCCCGCAGGCGAACATCACGACCCACAGGCGCACCACGAGGTCGGCATTCATCGCTTCCATGAGCATCACGCCCAGGCCCACGGTCTCGCCGAACCACTCGCCCACCACCGAGCCGATCAGGCTCAGGCCGATGGCCACGCGAAGCCCGACCATCACCTGCGGCAGCGCCGAAGGCACGGCCAGCCTGAAGAACATGACGAAGCGGCCCGCGCCGAAGCTCTTCATCAGCGCGACGCGCTGCGGGTCGCAGGACTTGAGCCCGCGCAGCGTGTTCACCGTCACCGGGAAGAAGGTCAGGAAGAAGGCGGTCATCACCTTGGCCAGCAGCGAGTTGCCGAACCAGATGACGATGAGCGCGCCGAAGGCCACCACCGGCACCGTCTGCGACACCACGAAGAGCGGGAACACCGAGCGCTCCATCCAGCGCGAGTAGGTGAATACCGTGCCGCAGAAGAAGCCGAAGAGCGCACCGGTCGCGAAGCCGAGCACGGTCTCCAGCAGCGTGCGGCCGAAGCCGCGCACCAGCTGGGGCCACACCGACCACGCGTCCTGCGCGATGGCGCTGAGCGCGGGCAGCAGCCTTGGCGATGGCGCGAAGGCGTGCACGCAGAGCTCCCACACCAGAGCCAGCCCCACGAAGGCCAGCGCGGGAGAGCGCACTGCACGCTGCAGGAAGGCGTTCACGAAGCAGTGCCCTCCTGCGCGAAGGTCTTGCGGCTTTCCTCCTCGATCTCGGCGAGCAGGCGCTGCTTGATGCGGATGAACTCCGGCGTCAGCACCACCGAGGGATCGCGCGGGCGAGGCAGGTCGATCGCGGTCTCGCTCTTGACGGTGCCCGGGCGGGCGCTCATCACCAGCACGCGGTCGCCCAGCACGATGGCCTCGTCAATGTCGTGCGTGATGAAGAGCACCGTGCGCCGGTGGCGCGCCCAGATTTCGAGCAGCCAGTGCTGCATGCGGCTGCGCGTGAGCGCGTCGAGCGCACCGAAGGGCTCGTCGAGCAGCATCAGGTCGCGCTCGAACAGGAAGGTGCGCATCAGGGCCACGCGCTGGCGCATGCCGCCCGAGAGCTGGTGCGGATAGTGCCCCGCGAAACCTGCGAGACCGAACTCCGGCAGCATCGCACGGGCCCGCTCGCGCGCTTCCTTGCGCGGCACGCCCTCCACTTCAAGCGCGAGGATGGCGTTGTCGAGCACGGTGCGCCACGGAAACAGCAGGTCGCGCTGCGGCATGAACGACACCTTGCCCAGCAGCTGGCCGTCGCGCTGCGGCGCGCCGCCGAACAGCAGCGAGCCGTCGTCGTCGGGCGGCAGCAGCCCGGCGATCATGTTGAAGAGCGTCGACTTGCCGCAACCCGATGGGCCCACGAGCGTGACGAACTCGCCCTTGGCGATGCGCAGGTTGACGCTCGACACCGCAACGGTGCGCGCCTGCGCGTCACCGAAGCGCTTCCACACGTTGACCAGTTCGAGCATGGGCGGCGCCGTATCGCCCACGGCGGCGGGCGGCATCACTTCATGAGGCATGAATTTCATGGCTTCGGGTCGCGACGGCAATGGGGCTCAGAACTTCTTGTCGGCCACGGGCACCTGCGTCCAGAAGCTGGGGTCGTAGGCCTTCGAGAGATCCGCCGGAGCCTTCAGCGCCTTGTAGCCCACGAGCTGGGTCTGCATCTTCTCGACGGTGGGCAGGTCGATGGCGAGGATGCCATCGGTAGAGCCCTTGCCGGCCTTCACCAGCTTCTCGAATTCGTCGAGCATGGCTTCCTGGTGCGCACGATTGAGGCTGGGGGCCGCGGCCATGACGATGTCGATGGCCTCCTTCTTGTTCTGCAGCGCGTACTTCCAGCCCTTGATGGTGGCCGTGAGGAAGGCCTGCACCTGCTGCGGCTTCTCGTTGCGGTACTTCTCGGAAACCAGCACCGTGTCCTGCTGTACCACCACGCCGTAGTCGTCGGGCTTGATGAGCGTGAGCTTGTCGCCCAGTCCCTGTTCCTTGAGCGTGTTGAGCTCGTTGTAGTAGGTGGCCGCGGCCACGTCGAACTGCTTCTCGACGAACGGCGCCATGGAGCCCGACTGGGGAACGATGGTCAGGTCGCTCTGCTTCACGCCGGCCGAGGCGAGCATCGAGTACAGCGTGTACTGCGTGCCGGTGAACCAGGTGGCGACCTTCTTGCCCGCGAAGTCCTTCACCTTGGTGATCCCGGAATCCTTGTAGGTCACATAGGTGAAGGGCGTGTTCTGCACGGTCACGCCGATGCATACGAGCGGCAGGCCCTTCTCGCGGGCGAGAAGCACGGTCTCGGTGCCGCCGGCGAGGCCGAAGGTGTCGTTGCCCGAGGCCACCAGCGTCTCGACGTTGAGATTGGGACCGCCGGGGTTGATGGTGAGGTCGAGGCCTGCCTGGTCATAGAACCCCTTGGCCTTGGCCACGTAGAAGCCGGCGAACTGCGCCTGCGCCAGCCATTTGAGGCGCAGCGAAACCTTCTCGGCGGCGGACGCGGGCATGCCCGCCAGAAGAGCCATCGACGTCGCGACGGCGGCCAGGATACGCAAGGACTTGAAAGACATTGGATGGCCTCGTGAATACAAAAACTTCTTTAAGCAGTATTCATGCCATGCCATTTCGGGCTGTTTTTTGGCGCACGGAAGTGGAAATTGGCCCGAAACATGCACCGGAGTGCAGCTTCCGCCCCACTTCGAACTTCCCATGAACCGAATGCATGCGCTGACCGACCTGTCCGCCCGCGAGGCTGCCGCCCTGATGAGGTCCGGCGAACTGCGCGTCACCGATTACGCGCAGGCCCTGCTGAACAGGGCCGGCGCGACCGCGTCCTACGGCGCCTTCCTGCACCTGGACCCGCCCGCGCTTCTTTCCGCCGCCGCGGCGCTCGACGCCGCGCCGCGCCCGGCGCCGGGCACACGTCCGCTGCACGGCGTGCCGCTGGCCTTCAAGGACAACATCGACGTCGCCGGCATGCCGACCACAGCCGGCAGCCCGTGGATGGCCGATCACCGCCCGCGCCTCCACGCGGGCGTGACGCAGCGGCTGCTCGATGCGGGCGCGCTGGTGCTCGGCAAGTCGAACCTGCACGAATGGTCGCAGGGCGTCACGGGCCACAACCACGGGTTCGGCCCCTCGCGCAATCCCTTCGACCCCGCCCGCGTGACAGGGGGCTCCAGCGGCGGCAACGCAGCACTCTTGGGCCTGCGCGCCGCGCCGGCCGCCATCGGCACCGACACCGGCGGCTCGGTGCGCGTCCCTGCCGCGCTGTGCGGACTGACGGGCTTCCGCCCGACCGTGCGCCGCTGGCCCGACGAAGGCCTCGTGCCGATCTCGCCGACCTTCGACACTGCCGGCGTCATGGCGCGGTGCGTGGATGACTGCGTCCTGATCGACCACGCGGTGGCGGGAGGCCCCGCTCAGCTCGGCGCCACGCCGCTCGCGGGCGTGCGGCTGGGCGTGCCGCAAGCCTGCTTCTGGGAGGAGCTCGATCCGCCCGTGGAGCGGCTGGCGCGCGAGAGCCTCGAACGGCTCGCGGAGGCCGGCGCCGTGCTGGTGCCCTGCGACCTGTCCGAGGCCGATGCGCTGTTTCGCGAAGGATCGATGACGATCTCGCTGTTCGAGATCCTGCCCGCGCTGGCGGCCTACTTCGCGCGGCACGACCGCCCCTTCGATGCGCGCGCGCTCGCCGATGCCGTGGTCAGCCCCGACGTGCGGCCGCTCTTCGAGCGCCTCTTCGGCGCGACCGCGATCACCCCCGAGGCCTACGCGCGCGCACTGCACACGCTGCGCCCACGCATGCAGGCGGCCTACCGGGAATGCTTCGCACGGCACGCGCTCGCCGCGCTCGTCTTTCCGACGAGCCCGCTGACCGCCGCGCGCATCGGCGAAGACGTGGAAGTCATGCTCTGCGGCCGCGCCACCACCGCTTTCTCGGCCTACATCCGCAACACCGGCCCCGCCGGCATGGCCGGCCTGCCGGCATTGAGCCTGCCGATCGGACTGACCCTGGAGGGCCTGCCCGCCGGACTGGAACTGACCGGCGCCGAGGGCACCGACTCGGCACTGCTGGCGCTGGCCCTCGGCGTGGAAGCGGTGCTGCCCCCGGCGCCCGTCGCGGACGCGGTGCAGCTGCGCTGCTGACACCCACTGGCGAAAGCCCTAATGGGCAAGGGCAAGGCTCGCGCGCATCGAAGCCATGCAGCGAATCGCGCGGCCGGGGCGAGATCAACCCAGAGGCAGGGACGCTAACCGGAAGCGCTTGATTCGGCAGCGCGCAGCCAGGCCAGGAGATCGGCCACGGGGTCGATGACCGAATGCAGCCCCTCTGCCCGCAATGCCGCGGCCAGCTCCAGGCCGACGGCACCCACCACAAAGATCTTGTCCTGCGAAGCGGGCTCCAGTTCGCGGCAGAGTCTCCGCAGCTCTGCGAGGGCATCGTCCGGCCGGGCCGCCACGGCAGCAGGCATGGCGTCCAAGACCCTCCAGTTGCCCACGACCGAGCCGTGGCCGGTGGCGTCGAACGCACGCTCGTACAGCGCCGTCATGCTCATGTCGAAGGTGATCACCTGCAGCTTGCGGCCCAGGCTTCGGTGCTGCGCGAGCACGCTGCGGGTGAAGCCGAAGGCCGCGTCCCCAAGTTGCCTGCGCACGATGTCATAGCCCGTGTCGAGCGAAGACATCACCACGACCCGATCGAAGCCCGCGCGAAGGCTGCGAAGGCTCCGATCCAGGGCCTCGACTGCCTGCGCGTTCTCCAGCGCGGTACCGATGATCCGAGGGGCGCCCTCCACTTTCGCGACCTCCCATTCGTCGGCGTGCCACCCGCACCGCGCGATGTGCCGCCGCAGCGTGGCGGTGATCTCGTCGCTCGAGTTGGGATTGAGGAACAGCGTTCTCATCAACGGCCCGCCGGGAACCTGCTGCGCCAGAAGTCGGCGATGTCCCGGCGACGGCAGAACCACACATCGGGGAAAGCGGACGCCTCCCGCAGGAAATCGCGCAACGCATCCGCGCGTCCGGGCCTTCCCGCCAGGCGCAGGTGCAGCCCGATGGACATCATCGCGGGGTGACGGTTCGCCTCGCGGCGGAGGCAGGCCAAGGTGCGGCGCAGGTGGTCCGTGAAGTCGTCCGGCGTGTCGAAGCCCGGCGCCGAAGCGAAGCGCATGTCGTTGCAATCGAAGCTGTAGGGCAGCACCAGATGGGAATGACCGCGCACGTCCGTCCAGTAGGGAAGGTCGTCGTTGTAGCCATCGCTGTCGTACATGAGCCCCTGCTCCACCGCCAGGGCGCGCGTGTTGGCGCTGACGCGTCCGGTGTACCAGCCGACCGGGCGCTGGCCGCAGAGGCGCTCCAGCACATCGAGCGATCGCACCATGTGCTCGCGTTCCTTCGCCTCGGGCATGCCGTCGTGGTCGATCCAGCGCGCACCATGCGAAACCACCTCATGGCCGGCATCGACGATCGAGCGCGCCGCCTCGGGGTTCTTCTCCAGTGCGCCGGACACCGCGAAGTAGGTGGCAGGCAAGCCGCACTCGCGCAGCAGTTCCAGGATCCGCCAATGGCCGACCCGGCTTCCGTACTCGTAGTGCGACTCCACCACGAGGTCGCGGCGGCCTGCACGAGCCACTGCACCAGCCACGTCGCTGTTCAGGGCCTCGGAATGGGTGTCGCCCTCCAGGACGCAGTTCTCCCCGCCTTCCTCGTAGTTGACAACCACGCTGACGGCGACCCGCCGGCCGCCCGGCCATTCGAAGTCGGGCCGGCTGCGGCCATAGCCGACGAAATCCCTGGCCGGCGCGTTCATTGCTGCGTCCTGGCCTTCGACACGCACAAGGCAATCGTCGCGAGACCGATCGCGCAATAGAAGGAGATGTACAGGGGATTGTCGAAACGATCGAGCAGCCAGATGCAGATGCTCGGTGCCAGCGCGCCGCCGAAGACGCCTGCCAGCTGGAAGCCCAGCGATGCGCCGGTGCACCGCACCCTGGACTCGAACATGTCGGGAATGAAGGCGGCCAGCGGCGCCCACAAGGAAGCCTGGCAGACCATGCCGACCACGGAAGCCAGGATGACCAGCGAGGGAATGCGCGTCTCCAGCAGCGGAAAGTAGGCGAAGGACCAGACGATCGATGCGGCGACGCCGGCCAGCAGCATCCCCTTGCGGCCGAAGCGGTCCGACAAGGCCCCGAACAGCGGGATCGCGACCACGCCGACGACAGCACCCCACAGCACGGCATTCAGGGCCAGCTGGCGCGGAAGACCCAGCCGGGTCGGCACGTAGATCAGCAGCAGCATCGAAAAGACATACCAGATGACGCCTTCGCCCGCACGCACGCCGATGGCGAGCAGAACCTGGCGCCAGTGGTGGCGAAGCGTCTCCATCAGCGGAGCCTGGGCCTTGCGCGAACCGTGCTCCAGGCTCTGGAACACCGGCGATTCGGACACCGTGCGACGGATGAAGTAGCCGATGCCGACCAGGAAGATGCTGGCGAGGAAGGGAATCCGCCATCCCCAGTCCATGAACTCGGCGTCGTCGGTGATGGTGTTGATGAAGCCGAACATTCCGTTGGCGATGAGCACTCCGATCGGACTTGCCACCTGCACCAGGCTTCCATAGAAGCCTCTGCGGCGCCCTGCGGTATCGAACTCGTTGACCATCAGTGCGGCCCCGCCCCATTCGCCGCCGAGCGCCAGCCCCTGCGCGAAGCGCAGGACCGCAAGCGTCAGCGGAGCCAGCAGCCCGACCTGTGAATAGGTGGGAAGCAGGCCGATCAGAAAAGTGGACAGCCCCATGATCAGGAGCGTCGAGACCAGCACGAAGCGCCTGCCGACCTTGTCGCCGAGCGAGCCGAAGATCGCGGCACCGACAGGGCGCGCGACGAAGGCGATGCCGTACGAAAGCAGCGACAGGAGGGTGGCGATGAAGGGATCGGACTGCGGGAAGAACAGCTTCGGAAAGACCAGCGCCGCGGCGGTGCCGAAGATGAAGTGGTCGTAGAACTCCAGGGTGGTACCGATCAGGCTTGCGGCGGCGACGCGCCGGGGGCTGGTGGTCTTGCGGGCCGACCGTGCGTCGGCCTGTTGCGCGACGCGGGCGGTGGAAGCTGATGTCATGGGCATCTCCTGCATTGCTTGTGTTCGCGTCATTGCAGCACCCATGCAATCATCAGACAATCAGAATGATCTGAACGATTATTCTCCAAACATGAATATTACGCTCAGGCAGATCAAGGCATTCCTGGCCGTCGCGGACACGGGCGCGTTCGCGCGCGCGGCCGAGCGCATGCATGTCTCGCCCTCTGCCCTGTCCACCCTGGTCAAGGAACTGGAGGCACAGATCGGCCTGAAGCTCTTCCATCGCAGCACGCGCGTGGTCCACTTGACCGAGGCAGGGGCCGAGTTCCGTCCGTTGGCTCGCAAGGCGCTCGACGATCTGGAGGCGGCGGTCGCCGGATCCCGCGCCCTCGCCCAGGTCAAGCGCGGCAGGGTCACGGTGGCGGCGTCCATCGTGGTCGCAGCCACCCTGCTGCCCTGGGTCATGCAGTCCTTCCGGCAACGCCACCCGGGTATCCAGTGCATCCTCAAGGATGGATTCGAGGAGACCATCCGCGACCAGGTGCGCCGGGGAGAGGTGGACCTCGGCGTGGGAACGCTCATCGAAGGCGAGCCAGGCCTGTCGGAAGTCACCCTGTACAGGGACCATCTGGTGGCGTTGATGCCCGACGGCCATCCGCTGACGCAACGCGGCTCGGTGAGTTGGCGCGAGCTGGCGCAGCACCCTCTGGTCTGCCTGCCCGAGCGCAGCCCGTCACGGGCATTGGCGGACGACGCATTCGAGGCCGCCGGGCTCAAACCGGTGCCTGCCTACGAAGCGACCTTCTCCTCCACCTTGATCAGCATGGTGGCCGCAGGCATGGGCGTTGCGGCCCTTCCGGTGAACGTCCGACAGCTCTCGGGCCGCGCAGGCGTACAGGCCCGGATGCTGGTTCGACCGACCGTCAAGCGTCAAATGGGTGTCTACTGGCGAAATGACGCAGCGCTCACCCCCGCCGCCAACGCATTCCTCAAGCATCTGCAGAGCTTCGTTCGCACCAACCGGGGCCTGCCGGATGAGGCGGCAGACGTGGACAGTCGCTGAGCCTGACCACGCAGCGGCGGCTACGAGTCCGGACGATCGAGCGAAGCAGCGGCCCAGTCGCAGCTCAGGCGCGGGCTCAGGCAGGTCCCGCGCAGGTCTCGCGGCAGTTCGAAAGCCGGCCTTCGTCAGAAGGCACTCTTGACGACACCGCCGTCGACGCGCAGCGCGGCCCCGGTGGTTGCCGACGCGAGCGGACTTGCCACGAAGGCCACGAGCGAGGCCACCTCCTGCGGCGAAGCGAAGCGCTTGATCAGCGACGTGGGGCGGACGTGGTCGAAGAACTCGGCCTCGACCTGTTCGAAGCTCTTGTCGCTCGATCGCGCCATGCCCTCCACGAAGTCGCCGACGCCGCGCGATTTCGTCGGGCCCGGCAGCACGCTGTTCACCGTGATGTTCGTGCCGGCGACCGATTCCGCAAGGCCGCGCGAAACCGCGAGCTGCGCGGTCTTCGTCATGCCGTAGTGGATCATCTCGGTCGGAATCTGCACCGCGCTCTCGCTCGAGATGAAGATGATCCGTCCCCAGTTCGTGCGCTTCATTTCCGGCAACACCAGGCGCGCAAGGCGCACGCCGCTCAGAACATTGACGTCGAAGAAGCGCTGCCAGTCTTCATCGGGGATGTCTTCGAAAGCCTTGGCTTCGAAGATGCCGAGGTTGTTGACGAGGATGCCGATGCCAGGATGACGGCGCACGACCTCTTCGGCGGCGTCGGCCCGGCTGAGGTCTGCGGCATAGCCCGTCACCGTGCCATGCGTCTCCAGGCGGATGCGATCCACCGCCTCGTCGACCGCCGGCTGTGACCTGCCGTTGACGATGACGCTCGCGCCCTCCTGGGCCAGGGTGCGCGCGATGGCGTAGCCGATCCCGGCCGTGCTGCCGCTGACCAGCGCCAGCTTGCCACTGAGTTGAAGGTCCATGTCCGTTCTCCTTAGGTTCGAAGTTTGTGTCCGTGAAGGCCTGCACCCGTGCCGTTGGCACGACGGCGCGCGGCAGGCACTCGCTGTCGGTGAGGAGGCAGCCCCATCAGCCCTGTCCCAGGAAAGCGATCAGCGCGGGGATGACCTGGTCTGGCGCCTCTTCCATCAGCCAGTGCCCGGACCCCTTCACGATCACGCCCTGCACGTTGGTCGCCACCATCCTGCCCTGTTCGATCAGGAACGTGCCGCCCGCCTTTTCGCCGGAGAGAACCAGCATCGGCATGGGCAGCGGCGTCTTGCCCAGTTCCGCGAACTCTGCCGCATCCTGCTCGAAGGCCTTGAAATATTCAAATCCCGCGCGCATGCCGCCAGGTTGTGCGTAGGCCTTTGCATAGAACCGGCGATCGGCCTCGGGCACCGAATGCTTGGGATCGGCCGCGAAGTCGTTCCAGAAATGCTCGAAATAGATGCGCTCGCGCCCACTCACGAGCGCCAGCGGCGTCGGGCCGTGGAAGTGGAAATGCCAGAGGTCGCGAAGGAGCCAGACGTTCTGCCATGCGCCGATACCGGGCAGGAAGGCATCCATGAGCACCACCCTGTCCGTCTCCGAAGGAAACTGGGCAGCGTACGCGTAGGCCACCATCAGCCCGATGTCATGACCCACGATGCTGGCGCTGCGGATGCCCAGCGAGCGGACGAGTTCATGGATGTCGACGGCCATGTTCTTCTTTCCGTAGCCCGTCTCGGGTTTCGACGAATTGCCGGCTCCGCGAAGGTCGGGCACGACCACCGTGTGCGTCTTCGCGAGCAGCGGCATCAGCGGATTCCACATGTGTCCGGTCTCGGCATAGCCATGCAGCAGCACGACGGCCGGGCCGGTGCCGCCAATGCGGTAGTCGATGCGGGTGCCATTCACCTGCGCGCTGCCTGCGCGGAAGCCAGGGACGGCGTCGACGACCGGTGCGGCATGCGCCGGGGCACCCATGGCAAGTGCGGCGCCAACCGCGGCTGCGCCAGCGATCAGCGTGCGCCGGACAGGGCTGGAAAGGGAGGTGGGCTGGGTCGATGTCATGCTGAATTTCCTTTGTGTGTTTCGAGGTGAGCGAAATTTATGATTCAGCTTCGCTTCCAGAAAGTGCCCAAAGATGGTTTACTCATTCAGCTTTCCTGAATGATTGGAACCAACCGCCATGGACCGTCTGCGCGCTTACGAGGTGTTCGTCACGGTGGTGGCGCGGGGCAGCTTCACCAAGGCGGCCGACGCGTTGGACACCTCTCCAGCCAACGTGACGCGCTATGTCAACGAGCTGGAGGCCCACTTGCGCACGCGGCTGATCAACCGCACGTCGCGGCGCCTGTCGCTCACCGAGGGCGGCGAAGCGCTGTTCGATCGGGCGAAGTCGATCCTCGAGGAAGTGGCCGAGACCGAAGCGCTGGCCACCACCGCCTCGCTCCAGCCGCGCGGACGCCTGCGCATCAACGCACCATTGAGTTTCGGCAGCATCGTGCTGGCGCCCGTGTGGCCCAGGTTCATGGCTAAGTACCCCGACGTGGAACTGGACGTCGCGCTCATCGACCGCGTGGTCGACATCGTCGAAGAGGGCTATGACCTCGCCATCCGCATCTCGCGGACCATGTCGGGCACCCACATCGCGCGCCGCCTGGGCCGCTCGCAGAACCTGGTGTGTGCCTCACCCGAGTACTTGGCGACTCATGGCATGCCCGAAGTCCCGGCGGACCTTTCCCGGCACCAGTGCCTCGGCTACACGTACGGCGCCACATCGGATGAGTGGCAGTTCGCAGGCCCCGACGGCACGCTGGAGTCCGTGCGGGTGCGCTGGGCCCTGAGGGCCAACAATGGCGAAACCGCCCGCGCAGCGGCGATCGCCGGCGTCGGCGTGATCTGGCAGCCGAGCTTCGTGGTCGGAGAGGACGTGCGGGCTGGTCGATTGGTCGAGGTCATGCCTGGCTACCGCATGCCTGCCATCGACATCCTGGCGATCTACGCAAGCCGCCGCCACCTCAGCGCCAAGGTGCGGGTGATGGTCGACTTCCTGGTGGAGGCCTTGCAGGGTTCGCCATGGGAGAAAGGCGGACCAGCGGGCGTCGGCAGGTGACCACGAGCTGCCGATCCCAGGCATTCATCCCTTCAGCAGCGGCAGTCGCAACGTGAGCCCCAGCACTCCGCCGCCAAGCGGGGCCGAATAGATGCGTCCGCCATGATGACCGGCAATGCGCTCGCAGGCCCTCGCGCTGGCCACCACTGCGGCCGAATGCCTGCTGTCGAAGAACTTCGCGAGTGGAGGATGCATGTCGACGGCATCGAGGTCGCGCCAGTGGATCACCGCTTGCTCGCGATCGGCATGCGCCGACAGCTGAAGCGTGCCGCCCGCGCGCATCACGCCGGCGGCATAGGCCATGACCTTCGCCAGCAGCTCATGCAACTCCGACTCGATCGCGAACACGCGCATTGCTTCCGGCGGCAGCCTGACGTCGAGGCGGATGGCTCCTGAATCGGGCCGGATCGAGGCAGCGCCAAGCAGTGCACGGATGTCCTGCGGTCGGCTGGCGCTCAGGCGCTGCAGCGTCTCCTGGCGGGCCTGCGCGGCGAGCTCTCGCGCCCTGGCGCCCTGCCGCAGGTTGGCGAAGAACAGCGAGCACATCGTGCCGACCACGCCGCCAAGGCCCAGCACGATCACGGCAGCGATGATGAAACCAAGGCTCCCCGTTTGCAGCTGCCCCGCGCCGCTCATCAGCGCACTCCCGCAGGCCGAGGCGTGTATTCGCCAGAGGGGTCGCGCGTGCAGCGTTCCTGAGCTGGCGCCCGGTCGACCTCGCAAGCACTCCTTTCCTGAGGCGGCGGGCGTTGCGCATTGTCGAAGCGCATCGGCCACGGGCCTTCGCCGCGGAAACCCGGCGGCGGCGGACGATAGGGCATGGGCGGCGGGGGCAGCATGATGCAGCCGGTCAGTCCGGATGCCGCCAGCACGCTCGCGAGAAGTCGGAATCGGTTCATGATTGGAAGCTCACTGCCGGTTGGCAGGAGCGAAGAAGGAAGCGGAAAAAGAAAGAGCCGCGCGAAGGAAAAGAGGCGGCGGGTGCACGCCCGTTCCTTCGCACGGCGAGGTCGCACGCTCAGAACGCGTGTCGGATGCCGAAGTCGTAGCCTGTGGACGAGCGCGGCAGGCCGCTGTAGCCCGTGCCCGTGCTGCCGTAGCCGGTCGTGCTCGCCGACACCAGGCTGCCCGTGTAGTTCACGTCATTGCGGTTGTTCACCCGCGCCACCGTCGCATACAGCGCCGTGCGCTTGGACAGGTTGTGCACGTAGCCGATCGCGAACTTGCGCGCCAGCGGGTCCTCGCCCGTGATGCCCGCCCCACCCTCGTTGTAGCGAACCTGCGAGTACGACGCGCGGATCAGCCCCGCGCCCACCGGCACCGTCGCACCGATCAGGTAGCCGTTGTAGCTGTCGTGCGTGTTGCCAAGCGCCGCGTAGTCGAACTTGTTCTTCACGTTCGACAGCTCCCCGAACAGCTTCACCGGACCGAAGTCGTACGACGCCCCCAGGTTGATCGTCTGCACCTTGCGCTCCAGCGTGGTGGTGTCCACCGCGATGCTCTGGCCCACGCCCAGCGCGATGTCCAGCGGCCCGTTGGCGTAGCCGAAGCGCCCGCCGACGTAGCGGCCTGCGCTGCTGCTGGTCGCTGCCGTCGTGCTGGTGGCGCTGATGCTGGCGTTCTCGTGCAGGCTGTACTGGAACTGGCCGTAGAAGCCGCCCAGGTTCGGCGGCAGGAAGTAGCCGATCGAGTTGCTCGCGCGCACGTAGTTGGCGTTGTTGATGGTGGTGTTGCCGCTGACGGTGTTGATCACGCTGCTGCCCGAGCCGTTGGTGCCGAACGGATCGAAGACGGTGTCGTTCCAGAAGGTGGGCGTGTAGTCGCGGCCCAGGCGCAGCTCGCCGAAGCCGCCCGACAGGCTCACGGTGGAGCGGCGGCTGAAGGTGGAGATGCCGGTGGCGCCGTCGTCGTTGCTGATGGGCGCCTCGAGCCAGAAGCTGGCGGCCAGGCCACCGCCGAGGTCTTCGGTGCCGCGAAAGCCGATGCGGCTGGAGTTGTAGGCGGAGTTGCCCAGGCTGGTCTTGCTTTGCTTGACGGACGCGCCGGTGATGGGGTCGCGCGCGGTGCTCGACTGGTAGGTCAGGCCGGCGTCCACGACGCCGAACAGCGTGACCGACGATTGGGCAGAGGCCAGGCCGCAGACGGCCAGGGCAGCGAATGCCGTGAGGGATTTCTTCATTCAGGGTTCTCCGGTTGCAGCGGCTCCACATCGAGCAGCAGGCACGCATGGTCCCGTTCAAATTCGGAGGAATCTTGTGGTTGGTCCTCGCCGGGCGGCAGTTGTTGTTTGCACGCAAACCTTGAAGGTCCACCGACGGAAACGCCTCGTGCAAGAAGTCTCCCAGAAGCGGCGCGATGCTCCTGCCGAAAGGAGTCACCCATGACATTGGCCTTGCAAGGCAACACCGCCACCTCGCTGGGCGTGCAGCAGCTCGCCAGCGCATTCAGCCCCACCTTCTCGTACCTGCGCATCCTTCGCAACCTCATCATCCCGATGCCCGAGAGCCACACCGTGCCCACCGCACGCATCGACGCAGTGCTGGTGTGCGAGACCGGCGTGTATCTCTTCGAGATCAAGGCATGGCGCAATGCCTTCGTCTACCGCAAGAAGGCGCAGCAGTCGCCGCCGCGCTGGTTTCTGCGCCTGCACGGCGACAAGAACGCGCGCGAGGTGAAAGACCCCGCATGGCAGGGTGGACGCAAGACCACGCAGCTCAGAAGCCTGCTGTCCGACGAGCTGCGGCTGCAGTACTTCGTGCTGCTGCCTTGCGAAGGCATCGAACTCGAAGGCGTGATGCCGGCGGCCGTCATCACGCAGCATGACCTGCCCTACATCGCACGCCTGGTTCGCAACAACGGCCGCCTCGCGCGCAACTACCCGCTGCTGGACGAGCAGGGAATCGATCGGACCGTCCAGCGACTGCTCGAGATCCAGGGCGGGCTGACGCTGGAGGATCACCTTCGCAACTGCCGCGAGGGAAGTACCCAGCCTGCCGCAGCTGCCAGGGCATCGGCATGGGCGGCTTCGAACGCGATGGGGTTGCAGTAGGCCGCAGGCAAAGACCCCGGTCGCGCCGGGGCAGCCCGGTCAAGGTCCCAAATTTCTCCGACTTTGGCGGAAACCATGCAGCGATGCAGTTTCCCAAGCCATTGGCAGCCGCCGCCGCGCTGCTTGCCTTCACCGCCGCTTCTTCCGCCTGGGCGGTCGAGCCCTTCACCGTGCGCGACATCAGGCTCGAAGGCCTGCAGCGCGTCGAGCCCGGCACCGTCTTCGCCACCATGGGCCTGCGAGCCGGCGACACCTACAGCGACGAGCGCGGCAGCGCTGCCATCCGCGAGCTTTTCAAGCTGGGCCTCTTCAAGGACGTGCGCATCGACGTGAACGGCAACGTGCTGGTGGTCGTGCTGGAGGAGCGCCCCTCCATCGCCGACGTGGAGTTCGCGGGCACCAAGGAGTTCGACAAGGCGGCACTGCAGAAGGCGCTGCGCGAGGTGGGGCTGTCCGAGGGGCAGGCCTACGACAAGGCGCTGACCGACCGCGCCGAGCAGGAGCTCAAGCGGCAGTACATCGGCCGCAGCCTCTACAACGCGCAGGTGGTCACCACCGTCACGCCGCTGGAGAGGAACCGCGTGAACATCACCTTCACCGTGACCGAAGGCGAACCCGCACGCATCAAGGAAGTGCGCGTGGTCGGCAACAAGGCCTTCAGCGAGAGCACGCTGCTGGATCTGTTCGACCAGGACACGGGCGGTTGGCTCGACTGGTACACCAAGTCCAACCAGTACTCGCGCAGCAAGTTCAACGGCGACCTGGAGACGCTGCGCTCCTACTACATCACGCGCGGCTACCTGGAGTTCCGCATCGACTCGACGCAGGTCGCCATCTCTCCCGACCGGCAGACGCTGACCCTCACGATCAACATCACCGAGGGCGAGAAGTTCGCGGTGGCCGGCGTGAAGCTCGCGGGCGACTACCTGGGCCGCGAGGACGAGTTCAGGACGCTCGTGACCATCCGCCCCGGCAAGCCCTACAACGGCGAGGACGTGGCCGCCACCACCAAGGCCTTCACCGATTACTTCGGCACCTTCGGCTACGCCTTCGCTCGCGTGAAGGCCGAGCCGGAGATCGACCGGCAGAACAACCGCGTGACGCTGGTGCTCAAGGCGGAGGCCTCGCGGCGCGCCTATGTGCGGCGCATCAACATCGGCGGCAACGCCAGGACGCGCGACGAGGTGATCCGCCGCGAGTTCCGCCAATACGAGGGCGCCTGGTACGACGGCAACAAGATTCGCGCCTCGCGCGACCGCATCGACCGCCTGGGCTTCTTCACCGACGTGAACGTCGATACCGTCGACGTGCCCGGCTCGCCCGACCAGGTCGACCTGGCGGTGACGGTGGCCGAGAAACCCACCGGCTCGTTGCAGCTGGGCGCGGGCTACTCGTCGACCGACAAGGTATCGCTGACCTTCGGCATCACGCAGGAGAACGTGTTCGGCAGCGGCAACTACCTGGGCCTGAACGTGAACACCAGCTCGTACAACCGCACCATCTCGCTCACGGCCACCGACCCGTACTTCACCAAGGACGGCATCTCGCGCACGCTGAACGTGTTCCACACCACCACGCGGCCCTACTACGAGGCCGACGGCAACTACAAGCTCGCCAGCGACGGCGGCTCCGTCCGTTTCGGCTTCCCGGTGGGCGAGCAGGACACGGTGTTCCTGGGCATCGGCCTGGAGCGCTGGTCTTTCACGCCGGGCACCAACGGCACCTACACGCTGGTCGACGGCTCGTACGTGTACACCGCCACGCCGCAGGCGTACCTCGACTACTTCAAATGCACGGGCACCGCGCCGAGCGTCAGCTGCGCCACTTCGAGCATGATCGCCATTCCCGCCACGCTGGGCTGGTCGCGCGACGACCGCGACAGTGCGCTCGTGCCCACGCGCGGCCGTCTGCAGAGCGCCAACCTCGAGATGGGCGTTGGCAGCGAGCTGCGCTACCTGAAGACCAACTACCAGTACCAGCAGTATTTCCCGCTGTCGAAGCAATACACGCTGGCCATCAACGGACAGCTCGGCTACGCGCGCGCGCTGGGCGACAGCACCTACCCCATCTTCAAGAACTTCTACGCCGGCGGCCTGGGCTCGATCCGCGGCTTCGAGCAGAACTCGCTGGGCCCGGCCGACTCGGTCACGGGCGGCGCGCTCGGCGGCACGCGCAAGGCGATCTTCAACATGGAGTTCAGCACGCCCTTCCCGGGCGCGGGCAACGACAAGACGCTGCGCCTGTACACCTTCCTCGACGCGGGCAACGTGTTCGCCGACCGCACCGCGAGCATGACGGACGCGCAATGGAAGGCGCAGAACCGCATCCGCGCCTCCACCGGCATCGGCATCAGCTGGATCTCGCCGCTGGGCCCGCTGCGGCTGGCCTACGCGGTTCCGCTGGTCTACCAGAAGGCCGACACCGCGAACAACATCTCGGCCGACCGCACACAGCGCTTCCAGTTCCAGATCGGAACCTCGTTCTGAGTGCGAGCGGCTTCTTCGTGCGGCGCCCAGGCTGGGCGATCCAGGCGCCGGCCGCTCAGCCCTCGGCCCGGGGCGGCACGATCGCGCGGACGCGCGCTGCGCCCTCCGGCGAGCGCGGGTGCGAAAGGCCCAGCCCTTCGGAGGTCATCTTTCCAGGCGGCGGGCTGCCGGGGCGGGGCGGCCGGTCGACCGCCGGGTTCGCCGCCGGATCGACCACCAGCGCGAGCGTCGCGACGTAGCGCTGCCGTTCCTCGCGCACCGAGCCGAGCACCGTGGCACCGGCCTTCAGCGCGATGCCATCGGCGCTGTTGAGCGTGTCGCGAAGCCGCGCACGCCGGTAGGAGGAGACCTGCGTGTAGAGGAACTCGCTCAGCGCATCGGGCAGGAAGAACTGCGACGTGAGAACGGCGCGGACGCCATTGATCACCTTGAAATGGATGTGCGTCGTCCGCCCTGCGTACCAGCCCGGATAGATGGTGGCGAAGGCTGCGCCGCCGTCCCGGTCGGTGAACTGGCTGCCGCGCAGGAAGGTCTTGCCTTCGAAGGTGAGCGAGCGGTCGTCGCCCTGCTCGCCGAAGCCCGAGTAACGGCCCTGCGCGTCGCAATGCCACAGGTCCACGCGCAGTTTCGGAAGCGGCCGGCCAGTCGCGTCGCACACATTGAAGCGCACCTCCAGCGGCACGCCCTCCAATCCCTCGGCGATGTCCGAACGCTCCAGCGCGAGATCGAGGTAGTACGGGCCTTCCGTGGTCTGCGCCGTCAGCGCAAGCCGGTGCGCTGCGGCGGGTGCAGCGTTCGCGGCTGCCGACAGGCCCGCCGCGCCGAAGGCGGCCAGCAGGCCGCGGCGTCCGATGGATGCGCGCGGATGGGGGGTGGAGGTCATGGGTTCCTTCTTTCTTCCGCCGCATCGGGCGACGAGGGTCGTGTGGCCCGGCTCTCCGCCCAGAAGACGATCAGTGCCCAGGCCTGCGCGAGCAGCCAGAAGAACACCGTGATCGCCAGCAGCAGCGGCAGGTCCATGTGGGCCGTGGGAGGGGTCATGGCCGGCATCGTGGGGGCGCAACGGGGAGAAATCATGGAGAACGCAGGAAAAGCGGTTCTCCCATATTCCTCCACATTCGGCCGCAATGATCGGGTGCCCTCCCACCCGGTCCGCCTCCCGTCTTTGCCTGCCTGTCTGACTGTCAGCCCGCCCGCCGTGCATGCCGCAGAATGGGGCATTGCCCCTTCGAGCCCATGCCGCACCTGACCCTTTCCAGAAAGATCTTCCTGGCGCTGGCCGCCTTGCTGATCGTCCTGCTGATCAGCTTCGCGGGGCTGTCGATCATCGCGCTGCAGCGCGGGCTGGGCTCGTACGTGGCCGAGATCGAGATCCGGCGCATGGACTGGCTTTCCCAGACCCTGCTGAAGTACTACGCGGCCCACGGCGACTGGAAGAGCCTTCAAAACAACGACGAGGTGTGGCGCCGCCTGCAGATGGGACGGCTGGCCGCCGCGCTCGACAACGGCACCGGCGGCAGTTCGGACGAACGGCGGCTGCCGCCGTGGTACGAGGACCGCGCGATGCAGGGCAACCCTGCGCCGGACGGCAAGACCGACGGCTTCCCGGCGGGCGATGGCAGCCCGCCTCCTCCGCCGCCGCCCGAGCCCGGCTTCGGATCGCAGCATCTCGAGCTGGTGCCCCGCCGGTTCCCGACCATGCCCCCGCCCTGGTTCTTCCGCGATCCGCGCGAGATGCCGGACTCCATCTTCCAGCGGCTGGCCGTGCTCGACGCGCGCGGTGCGCGCGTGGTCGGCGCCGAAGGTGACTTCGCCAACGCGGCGCGCGTGCCGATCCGGCGCGACCGCAGCGTCATCGGGTACCTGGCGCTGATGCCGTTGCAGGGTCTGGAGAGCGAAGCCGACCGGGCCTTCGTCTGGCGGCAGTCGGGCGTGATCGTGCTCACCGGCCTGTGCGGCCTCGGCTTCGCGCTGGTGCTGTCGTGGCTGCTCGCGCGCCGCTGGTTCCGGCCCATCGACGAGCTCACGCAGGCCGCGCAGGACGTGGCACGCGGCCGGCTTTCCACCCGGGTGGCGGTCCAGGGCTCGGACGAACTGGCGCTGCTGGGTCGAACCTTCAACGACATGGCGCAACGGCTGGACACGATGGAGGCCTCGCGCCGCGCCTGGCTGGCCGACGCCGCCCACGAGCTGCGCACGCCGCTGGCCGCGATGCGCGCCGAGATCGAGGCGCTGCAGGACGGCGTGCGCACCTTCGACGAACGCACCGCGCTGCGGCTGCACCGCCAAGTGATCCGCCTGGGCCAGCTCGTCGACGACCTGCGCAGCAGCATGCGCGAGCCGCAGAACGACCTGCTCACGGCCACGGTCTTCCCGATCTCGCTGCTCAAGGAGGCGCTCGACCACACGCGCGATCGCTTCGCCGCGCGCCGCATCACCGTGGACCGCCGTGCGGTAGACCGCATCGACGCCTCCGCACAGCCTGTCGTCGAGGGCGACGCACACCGGCTGCATCAGGTCTTCATGAACCTGCTGGAGAACGCGCTGGCCTACACCGACGAGGGCGGCGAACTGCGCATTGACGTCGCCGTGGAAGGCGCATGGACGGGCAACCGGCTCACGCTGGTATTCGACGACAGCGCGCCCGGCGTTGCCGAGGCCGAACTGCCGCGCCTGTTCGACCGCCTCTTCCGCGGCGAGAGTTCGCGCAGCCGCGAACACGGCGGCTCCGGGCTGGGCCTCTCCATCTGCCGCGCGACCATCGAAGCGCACGGCGGCACCATCGACGCGTCGGCCTCGCCGCTGGGAGGTCTGCGCCTGACCCTCACCCTTCCACTGGCAGCAACGTCATGACACGCATCGTCATCGTCGAAGACGAAACCGACATCGCCTCGGTGGTGCAGGACTACCTGCGCCACGCGGGCTACGAGACCGAGCACTTCGCGGACGGGCAGAGCGCGCTCGACAGCATCGTCGCCTCGCCGCCCGACCTCACGCTGCTGGACATCATGCTGCCGCGCCTCGACGGCATCGAGGTGCTGCGCCGCGCGCGCGAGCACACGCCGCACCCGATCATCATGCTGACGGCGCGCATCGAGGAAGTCGACCGCCTGCTGGGCCTGGAGCTCGGCGCCGACGACTACGTGTGCAAGCCCTTCTCGCCGCGCGAGCTGGTCGCGCGCGTGCGCGCCGTGCTGCGGCGCACCGCGCCGAACGCCGCCCAGGGCTCCTCGCCGCCGGGTCACGCGACGGGACTGCTGCTGGACGACGTGCACTGGCGCGCTTCGCTGGAAGGCACGCCGCTGAACCTCACGCGGCGCGAGTTCGGGCTTCTGCAGGTGCTGTCGCGGCACCCGGGCCGCATCTTCTCGCGCGCCCGCCTGCTCGAACTGGCCTACGACGACACGGTGGACGTGACCGAGCGGGCCATCGACAGCCATGTGAAGAACCTGCGCCGCAAGCTCGGCGCGGTGACTCCGCAGCACGACTGGATACGGTCGGTGTACGGCGTTGGCTTTGCGTGGGAGGCCCCGGCTCCGGACTGAGCTGTAGCCGCGACCCGAGGAACGGACAATCACCTCATCCCCGGAAGGTTTCGGCGCGGAAGTCGACTGCGAGCCAGCGCAGCCATCCCATTTTTCTCCCGCTTTGAAGTCCACGATACCGGCATGAACAGTCACCGGTATCGAAGCCCAGAAGGCGCATGGCGCGTATCTCACGCATCACGTGGGGCATTGCAGGGCCTGCATCACGACGGCCTGGCGGCACCGGCACACGCACGAGGCGGCTTCCCGGAACCCCTCGGGCGGGCCCGATGGGGCAGCGGCATGCTGCTTTCTTCTGTGGCCATGGCGCGCTACCGCAAGCCGTCCTGGGCTCCGCGCTTCGCCGGCTTGCTGGCATTTGGTGCCCTGGTCCTCGGCATCTTCGTGGCGGGCAGAGACACCTGCGCCCACGGCGAGTCGACCGCGGCGGGGAGCTACAGCCAGTCCACCCTCATGCCGATCACCGCAACCGGCTCCACGAGCCCGAGCCTGCGCGAGAGCAGCTGCCGGCGCGGCCGCGCCGGCTCCGGGCGGCTGCGGACGAAGGCCGCCTGAGGCCATCCATCACTCATCGCGCCGCGTTGCGATCCGAGATCATCTTCGGGCTGATGAAGATCAGCATCTCGGTCTTGTTGTTGACCCGGCTGCGAGTTCGGAACAGCGGGCCGACCATGGGCAGTTCGCCGAGCACCGGCACGCGCGATTCCGAGTTGGTATCGGTGAGCTCGAAGACGCCGCCGATGACGACGGTGCCGCCGTTCTCCACCAGCACCTCGGTCTGGATGTGCTTGGTGTTGATGGCATAGCCCGCGGTGGTCGACTGGCCCACGGTGTCCTTGTTCACTTCCAGCGCCAGGATGATGTTGCCCTCGGGTGTGATCTGCGGCGTCACCTCCAGCTTCAGGTTCGCCTTGCGGAACGCGATGGAGGTCGCGCCGCTCGATGTGGCCACCTGGTAGGGCAGCTCGGTGCCCTGTTCGATCAGCGCCTTGGTCTGGTCGGCCGTCACCACGCGAGGGCTCGACACCACCTTGCCCTTGCCGTCGGCCTCCAGCGCCGAGATTTCGAGGTTGAGCATCTTCGTGAGGCCCGAGTTGAAGAGCGACAGCGCGAACGTTCCGACCGCATCACCGGTGCTGCTGGTCGCGGGCAGGTTGACGAAGCTGGTGCTCGAATAGGTGTTGGTGCTCGTGGTGGTGGTCACGCCGCCGGTGGTGCTGGAGCTCACCGAAGGCGTCACGCCCACCGACGAGTTCGAATTGACGAAACCGCCGCCCAGCTTGGCGCCCAGCGACTTGCTGAAGGTGTCGGTCGCCTCGACGAAGCGCGCCTCGATCAGCACCTGCCGGATCGGCACGTCCAGCTTCTGGATGAGCTCGGCCACCTGAGCCAGGCGCGAGGGGATGTCGGTCACGAAGAGCTGGTTGGTACGCACCTCGGCCAGCACGCTGCCGCGCGTGCTCAGAATGCGCGTCGTGCCGCCGGAGCCGCCCCCGGCCCCGCTGCCACTGCCCATGAGCCCCTGCGCCACGGTGGCCGCCTTCGCATAGTTGAGCTGGAACGACTGCGTGCGCAGCTGCTCCAGTCCCTGCAGGGTGGCCTGGGCCTCGGCCTTGATCTTGTCCTTGGCGTTGAGCTCGTCCTCCGGCGCGATGCGCAGCACGCTGCCGTTCTTGCGCATGCCGAGGTTCTTCGCCTCCAGGATGATGTCCAGCGCCTGGTCCCAGGGCACATCCTTCAACCGCAGCGTCAGCGTGCCGTTGACCGAATCGGAGGTGACGATGTTGAAGTTGGTGAAGTCGGCGATCACCTGCAGCAATGCGCGGACCTCGATGTTCTGGAAGTTCAGCGACAGTTTCTCGCCGTTGTAGCCGACCCCCTGCGTCAGCTTGGCAGGGTCGATCTTGCGCGGGCGGACTTCCACCACGAACTGGCTGTTGCTCTGGTAGGCGCTGTGCTCCCAGTCACCGCGCGGTTCGATCAGCATGTGCACGCGATCACCGGCCTGCTGCAGGCTCACCGTCTGCACGGGCGTGCCGAAGTCGGCCACGTCGAGCTTGCGATTCAGGCCCTCGGGCAGCTGCGACTTCGTGAATTCGACGACGAGGTTCCTGCCCTGCTGGCGGATGTCGACGCCGACCTGGTCGTTGGGCAGGCTCACGATCACGCGGCCCGCGCCCTCGGTACCCAGGCGGAAGTCGACGTCGCGCAGCGGCAGCACGTCGCGATTGCGGTTCTCCGCGAATTCGATGGAGGTGGCGGCCACCAGCGCGGGCCCTGCCGCGGCCTGCAGCGACACCAGCAGCGACTTGCCGCGCACCTCGGTCTTGTAGGTGGTCGCCTGTTTCAGGTTGAGTACGAGACGCGTGCGCTCCCCCGCCTGCACCACATTCACGGAACGCAGGTTGCCCTGGTTCATCTCGATGGCCTCACGGCCCAGGCTGCTGCCCATGCGCGTGAAGTCGAGCGCGATGCGCGCAGGCGACTGGATGGCGAAGCCGTCGGGCGCGGAGGCCAGCGGCTCGGAGAAGTCGACGCGCAGCACTTCACTGCCTGCCTGCAAGGACCCCGTGACCGACTCGATCCTGTTCTGCGCCTGCGCCGCCGCGAGCGCCCCGAAGGCAGCGAGCAGGAACACGGCCGCGCGAAACCGGCGCGCGAACGCGACTATCTGTTTGTTCATTTGACTGCCTTGAAAATCGGCACCTTCTCCTCGCTGCCCTGAGCTTCCCTCCCGAGTGCAGCGCGTTCCGCAGACCGCGCAAGCCGTTGCGCGCGGCGGGAACGGGCTCCGCGACGCCTTTGCGGCGCACCCGCTGCCCCGTCTAGTTACCTACACGCTCAGAACGCGTGTCGGATGCCGAAGTCGTAGCCTGTGGACGAACGCGGCAGGCCGCTGTAGCCCGTGCCCGTGCTGCCGTAGCCGGTCGTGCTCGCCGACACCAGGCTGCCCGTGTAGTTCACGTCATTGCGGTTGTTCACCCGCGCCACCGTCGCATACAGCGCCGTGCGCTTGGACAGGTTGTGCACGTAGCCGATCGCGAACTTGCGCGCCAGCGGGTCCTCGCCCGTGATGCCCGCCCCACCCTCGTTGTAGCGAACCTGCGAGTACGACGCGCGGATCAGCCCCGCGCCCACCGGCACCGTCGCACCGATCAGGTAGCCGTTGTAGCTGTCGTGCGTGTTGCCAAGCGCCGCGTAGTCGAACTTGTTCTTCACGTTCGACAGCTCCCCGAACAGCTTCACCGGACCGAAGTCGTACGACGCCCCCAGGTTGATCGTCTGCACCTTGCGCTCCAGCGTGGTGGTGTCCACCGCGATGCTCTGGCCCACGCCCAGCGCGATGTCCAGCGGCCCGTTGGCGTAGCCGAAGCGCCCGCCGACGTAGCGGCCTGCGCTGCTGCTGGTCGCTGCCGTCGTGCTGGTGGCGCTGATGCTGGCGTTCTCGTGCAGGCTGTACTGGAACTGGCCGTAGAAGCCGCCCAGGTTCGGCGGCAGGAAGTAGCCGATCGAGTTGCTCGCGCGCACGTAGTTGGCGTTGTTGATGGTGGTGTTGCCGCTGACGGTGTTGATCACGCTGCTGCCCGAGCCGTTGGTGCCGAACGGATCGAAGACGGTGTCGTTCCAGAAGGTGGGCGTGTAGTCGCGGCCCAGGCGCAGCTCGCCGAAGCCGCCCGACAGGCTCACGGTGGAGCGGCGGCTGAAGGTGGAGATGCCGGTGGCGCCGTCGTCGTTGCTGATGGGCGCCTCGAGCCAGAAGCTGGCGGCCAGGCCACCGCCGAGGTCTTCGGTGCCGCGAAAGCCGATGCGGCTGGAGTTGTAGGCGGAGTTGCCCAGGCTGGTCTTGCTTTGCTTGACGGACGCGCCGGTGATGGGGTCGCGCGCGGTGCTCGACTGGTAGGTCAGGCCGGCGTCCACGACGCCGAACAGCGTGACCGACGATTGGGCAGAGGCCAGGCCGCAGACGGCCAGGGCAGCGAGTGCCGTGAGGGATTTCTTCATTCAGGGTTCTCCAGTTTCAGGTCTGATGCGGCCGCTCGGTATCGACCGGCTGTACGCATCGTTTCGTCCAATTCGGGAGGAATTTGGTGGTTTGGTTTTCCAGCGCGTCGAGTGTTGTGCGCGCACGTCATGGCTGCGCGCTGGCGGCTTTACACGGTCGTTCAAATTTCTCCCAGATCGCCTGAAAAGATGCGTGCATGACGAAGCTGGAGCCCCGAAGGTGATGCGTTCACGAATCCTGCTGCCGGCCGTGTGCGGCGCACTCGCCATCGCGTGTGCCAGCACGAGCATCGCGATGGTCGATCGCACTTCGCGACAGCTGGCCGCAGGCATGCTCATCGACCACACGAGGCAAGGAATGCCATCCGCATCCACACGAGCGCAGGCCGATTCGCGCTCGTGGTGGTCCGCCTTCGAAGACCCCGTACTCGACAGGTTGATGGCCGCATCGCTCGGCAGCAATGCGCAGGCCGGCATCGCCGCGACCTACGTCGCGCTCAAGGTGAATGCGCGGGAGTCGAGCTACCTGGAGAACGCGCATGCGGCCGTCTCCCGGCAGATGGCACTCATGAAGGACGCGAAGCTGCCGTACGACGACCTCGCGAAGCAGCTGGCGCAGCGCCGGTCCGACGCCCAGGCGACCATCGAGAAGCTGCAGGCGCAACGCGCGAGCTACATCGCCTATCTGGCGAGGCGCTGCAGCACGAGCGAGGAAGCGCTCGGCGAGATGCTCTCCGATGCATTGCAGGACAGATCGCTGCCCCGCTTCGCGGCCAAAGTGCCGCGCGAGCTGCCGATGACGGTGCTTGCCAACAGGAGCGACATCCGGCCGGCCGCTGCGCTGTACGGCGCAGATCCGATGGCGATGCCTTCGGGCACCATCGGCGAGGCTGCAACCGGCGAGTCGCAGGACGTCGACGTGCCCGCCGAGCCCCGCTATGCAAGCGCGATCGGGCAGGCCCGTGAGCAGATCGCCGAAGCATTGCGCCGCCTGCAGATCCGAAGCGACATTGCCGACACCGCCTCCGCGCACGCCGAGATGGCGCGCGCGAGTTTCGAGGCGTCGAAGCTGCGGCGCGACCGCGGCGAGATTTCCGAGGTGCAGCTGATGGAGGATTTCCAGGGCCTCCTGCTGGACCTTCACGCACTGGCCGTTGCCAGGGGCGAACTAGCGGTTGCGTGGATCGTCCTCATGGGAAACATGGGCGGCGGCGCCTCGATGGACGCCATCGCCGCCCCGCGCTCCGCGCAGGCGGAGCAGACCCCATGGACAGGGCGGATCCGGCCATCGCCTTTTCTGCACGAAGTCTCCCGGAAGTTGCGCAATCCTTGAGTCTTGAAGGAGCATCGAATGACTACAGCCCTGCACAAGGTTCCTGCCCGTCCCGTGCTGACACTGGCCAGCCACGGACACAAGAAGACGGACGTGGTGGCGCTCGCGCGCGGCATCTGCGCCCCCGGTGGCGAACAGGAGACCAACGCCGCGACCGCGCTGGCCATGCAACAGCTCGCCGCTGCCTTCCAGCCCGCCTTCAGCCGCATGCACATACTGCGCGACCTCGTGATTCCCATGTACGAAGGCAGTGCCGTTCCCACCGCTCGCTTCGACGTGGCGCTGGTGTGCCAGGCAGGCGTGTACCTGTTCGAAGTGAAGGGCTGGCGCAACGCGGTGGTCTATCGCAAGACCTCCACGCACACGGTGCCGCGCTGGTTCCTGCGCCAGCACGGGCATTCCCTGGCACGCGAGGTGAAAGACCCGGCGTGGCAGTGCGGCCGCAAGACCACGCATCTGCGCAGCCTCATGCCCGCGGACTTGCGCGTGCAGTACTTCGTCCTGCTTCCCTTCGAAGGCGTGGAGCTCGAAGGCGTGATGCCCACCGTCGTCATCACGCCCCAGGACCTGCCCTACATCGCGCGCGTGGCACGCAACAACGGCCGCAGCGAGCAGGGCTATCCCATGCTCGACAACGCTGCCATCGATCGCACGCTGCAGCTGCTGACCGATCTGCAGGGCGAGCTCACGGTGGACGACCACATGCGCAACTGCCGCGACCGCAGCACGCACGCCGCGAAGATCGCACGAGCCCCGATAGGGGCCGCGCACCCCGGCCCGCTGAAACTCCAATGACGCGATGAGCCGCATCCTGCTGGTGGAGGAAGGGCACGACGCCGCCTCCGTGCTGCTGGACGAACTGCACCGCGCCGGGCACGAGACAGAACACATCGAGGATGGTGCGGTCGCACTGCAGCGCATCCTGACCTCGCCGCCTGCGCTGACCCTGCTGGACGTGGCGCTGCGGCGCGTCGACGGCCTGCAGATCCTGGAAAAGATCCGCGCGCGCAGCGACCATCCGATCATCGTGCTGACCGCGCTCGCGCAGGAGTCGGACCGCTTGCGCGGCTTCGAGCTCGGCGCCGATGACTACGTGTGCAAGCCCTTCTTCCCCAGGGAAGTGGCGGTGCGCATCGACACCGTGCTGCGCCGCTGCGCGCAGCGCCAGCGAGCGCAGCAGGCATACGTGCCGATCACGTTCGGCACAGTCCGCGGCTGTGCGATCCTGGACGGTCACCACCTGCCGCTGACGCGCCGCGAGTCGCTCCTCCTGCGAGCGCTGTCCAGTGAGCCCGGCAAGGTGATGACGCGCTCCAAGCTGCTGGAAGCCGCATTTCCGGAAGCGCTGGAAGTCAACGAGCGCGTGGTCGACACACACATCAAGAACCTCAGGAAGAAGCTGGCGACCGTCTCGACCGCACATGACTGGATTCGCTCGGTCTATGGGGTGGGCTTCGCTTGGGAATCGCAGATGGCGCAGGGCGTCTGCGCTTACCACGGCACCGAGCGGCCGATGCCCTTCAACGAAGCATAGGCCCTGGCAGCAGCTGCTGAAGTCGACTCATGCCGGCTGCATCGGAGGGGGCAGGCTCCAGCCTGCGCCGCCACCCTCGTCCCGCGATCGATGCCGGCAGTGCGATGAGAAGAAATCAATGGCGTGGATCCGATCGATCAGACGCTGCATCCCAGATCCCCATGGCGTCGATCACGGCGTTCTCGATGACCGAGTACCGGACGCGATCGCGGGCAAGGACCGAGATGCCCAGAAAGAAGCTGTCGAAAGCCGCGGCCAGCGCAGGCGCGTTCGTGGACTGGCGCAGTTCGCCGCTCTCGATGCCTCGTTCCACGCACGAACGGAATCCGGCGCGGGTGCGGCTGCGGATGTTCCGGAGCAGTTCGGTGATGGCCTCGCTGCCTGAAGAGCATGCGCCCATGACGCCCAGCGCGACCATGCAGCCTTTGGGATGCCCTGCCTCGCATTGCATCTTGGCCGATCGGTGCAACGCAAGGTACACCGCCTCTCGCGGCGCGATCGAAGGATCGTGGAGGCTGCGGGTCACATTGCCATAGAGGCTCATGTAGCGCTCGAGCGCTTCCTTGTACAACGCCTCCTTCGACTCGAAGGCCGCATAGAAGCTCGGCGCGGCGATTCCCCCGCCGATGGCCGCTTTCAGCTGCGACAACGAAGTCGATTCGAAGCCATGCTCCCAGAACAGGTGCATGGCCGAGGTAAGTGCCGCATCGCGGTCAAAAGTGCGTGGTCGGCCCCTTTGAGCCATGAAGATCTCCGCCAGTCGAAAATTTACATACTAATCGATACATAAATTCCGGACAAGGCGGAGCCTTCCGCGTTCGCCGACGCTCAACGCGGTTGACATGCGTCTCCCGCATCCGTATATTTGTATCGATCGATACTTAATTTGCGCGATGCGTAGACAACGGTACCTGGCCGGTCGAAGACGGGCCTCGGGACCTTCGCACCGACGTTGAGAAGGCCCAGATCCTCCCCGCAGCACGAGCTGCTCTTTTTTTCCTTATTTCTGTACTGATCGGTATATTTCTTGGTGCGATCACGGACGGTTCGTGCCAACCACCCACGGAGAACCTGTATGTCGAAAGAACTTGAAGCACGCCTGGATGCCATCGAAAGCCGACTTGCCATCGATGCACTGATCGCCAACTACGCGGAGGCTTTCGACACCATGAACGAGGAGCTGCTCGCGACCTTGTGGCACCCCGACTCGCGGCTGCTGCTCGGTGCGAACGGAGACGCGGAGGGGCTCGATGCCATCCTGGCGCAGGCGCGCGTCAACATGAGGCGCATGCCGCACATGCACCACTGGATGGCGAATGCGCTGATCACGGTGGACGGCGACCACGGCCGCGGCGTGGTCGCGGCGAATTGCCTCTTCTACGACATCGAGAAAGGCCCGCTGCAGGTCAGCGGCCAGTACAGAGACATCTATGAACGAAGAAGCGGGCGGTGGGCGTTCCGGGAGCGCGTGTTCGAGACGCACTTCGCCACGCCGTTGCAGAACTGGGTTCCTGTCGCGGGAACCGAACGCTTTGGCCGTCCCGCCTGATGGGCGCTCCAGCAGCTCGAACCATGCAGACGAACAACTCTGACACGCGCCGCTGGCTGGCGTTCGCGGTGCTGCTGGTGGGGGCGTTCCTGCCCCCGCTGGACTTCTTCATCGTCAACGTCGCCCTGCCGTCCATTCGCAGCGACCTCGGCACAAGCGCAGCGGAACTGCAGCTGGTGATTTCCGGTTATGCCGCAGCCTACGCGGTGTTCCTCATCACCGGGGGACGGCTCGGCGACCTCTTCGGCCGGCGACGAGTGTTCCTCGCGGGGATCAGCGGCTTCGGGCTGACGTCCCTGCTGTGCGGCCTCGCGACCTCGCCTTCGATGCTGATCGTCGGGCGCGTGCTTCAGGGCTTGAGCGCCGCGGCCATGGCACCTCAAGGGCTGGCGTCCATCCATGCCCTGTTCCCGGTTCAGGAGCGCTCACGCGCACTGGGACTCTACGGCGCCGCTGTCGGGTTCGCAGCAGTGGTCGCGCAGGCACTGGGCGGCGCGTTGATCTCCGCGGACATCCTGAACCTTCAATGGCGCATCATCTTCCTGATCAACCTGCCGGTGGTGGCCGCCGTCTTGATCGGAGGATTGCCACTGCTGCCCGATGCCCGCGGCGACAGCCCGGCGCCGATCGACTGGGGCGGCGTGCTGCTTTGCGCGCTCACGCTGGGTCTGCTGATCGTGCCGCTGGTGGAGGGACGCGAGCGCGGGTGGCCATGGTGGGCATGCGCGATGCTCATCGCGATGCCTTTGGCCGGCCTCTGCTTCTGGCGCTACGAGAGGGCATTCGCCCGACGAGGCGGCGTGCCGCTCGTCAGCGTGGACCTGGTCCGCATGCCCGGCCTGATGAGCGGTCTCGCGGGCGTGCTGTTCTTCTACGTCGTCTCCGCGTTCTTCCTGGTGTTCTCGGTCTACCTTCAATCGGCGCTCGGCCTGGGTCCCCTGGAGACCGGATTGGTGTTCCTGCCCTTCGGCGTCGGCTTCTTCATCGGGCCCTTGACGACACCACTGGCTGTGCGCATCTTCGGCAGCTGGGTTCCTGCGATCGGCATGCTGTTCGAGGTGGCGGGTTGCCTGTACCTCGCTGCGCTGGTGGCCCAGGCGCCCGCGCAAATGCCTGCTCAACTGCCGTTGATGGTCGCAGTCGGTCTCCTCGGCTTCGGGCAGGGCTGGGCGCTGCCGACCCTCGTGCGCTCCGTCATCGATCGTGCGCCGGCGACCGGTTCGGGGATGATTGCCGGCCTCACGAATTCGGCCTTGCAGATCAGTGCGGCCCTGGGCGTCGCTGTCATCGGCGGCGTCTTCTTCAGCATCGCGGGCGATTCACCCGACCCGATGTCCATGGCGAAGGGATTGATCGCGGCCATGCTGTGCACCGGAGCCAGCCTGTCCCTCGCTGCCGTGCTCTCCGTCGTCGCTTCGAGGTCGGGCATCCAGGCCGCTCCAAGGCCCGTGCCGCGCTGACGTTCGGCCGCTGTCGGCTCGACAAAGGAATCCCATGCGCTCTTCTCGCGGCGGCTGCGCCACTGCTTTTTGCTGCATGCAGCCGCATCGGTCCACGGCGCGTCCTTGCACACGCCATGGGCTTCGGGGCCCTTGACTTGTCGACCAACTAGTAGATAGACTGAGGCCATGAACCTTCCAGACCTCTCTCCCAAGGCAGCCGAGATCGCCAACTGCGCTCAGGGGCTCCTCGCGACCAAGGGGTACAACGGCTTCAGCTACGCCGACATCTCGGAGGCCGTGCACATCAGCAAGGCAAGCATCCACCATCACTTCCCGAGCAAGGCCGAACTCGTGCAAACCGTCCTGCGAAGATACCGTGAACAAGGTCGCGAAGGCCTGGCCGCGCTGGCGAAGCAAGTCGCCGATCCGCTGGCCCGCATCCGTGCATACACCGGCTACTGGGAGACGTGCATCCGCGACGAGACGGCGCCGTTCTGTATCTGCGCGATGCTGGGGTCGGAATTGCCCGCGATCCCCAAGGAAGTCGCCGATGAGGTCCGAGGGCACTTCAGCGATCTCGCCACGTGGTTGGCGGGTGTCTTGAAAGACGGTGCCGCACAGGGGACCTTCAAGCTGCGAAGCGATGCGCAGTCCGAGGCCATGGCCCTCATGGCCACTGTCCACGGTGGAATGCTGGCAGCCCGCGTCTACGGCGATCCGGCCGCGTTCGCGAACGTGGTGCAGCAGGGCGTCGAACAGCTGCTGGCGCCCAAAGCCCGACGCTGACCGCCAGGCCTCGACCCTTGGCACAGTCATTTTTTAACCCTTTTGTCTATCAACTAGTAGATAGATAAGAGTTTCATCGGAAGCCTCTGCGGCGCGGCTTTCGATGCCATCCACCACGCGCCCTTCATCCGCGACGCACGTCGCACAGGAAATCACCATGCAATTCCCCAAAGCTTCCAAGCTCCTTGCCGCAGGCGCAACCAGCGTGCTGCTAGCGATCGGCACGCTCACGGCGGCCGTCGCCGCAGGCCCTGCCGACCAGGTGCGCATCCGCGGCACCGTCGTCTCGCTCAGCGGCGACCGTCTGCAGGTCAACTCACGCGAAGGAAAGCCGGTCACCGTGACGCTCAAGGCCGGCTGGAAGGCATCGGCGGTCGCGAAGGCCAACATGAGCGACATCAAGCCGGGAGATTTCGTGGGCATCGCATCGCTCCCCCGCTCCGAAGGCGGCGACGGCGCCCTGGAAGTTCTCATCCTGCCGCCGCAACTCAAGGGCATGGGCGAAGGCAGCTATGGGTGGGACCTGAAACCCAACAGCACCATGACCAATGCCACCGTCGCCGACGCAGTCAAGTCGGTCAACGGCAGCACCGTCACGGTGAACTACCACGGCAAGGAAAAGAAGATCTCGATCCCCGAGGGCACCCCGATCGTCACGCTGGTGCCGGCAACGCCAGAGGACGTCAAGCCAGGCGCCGTCGTGTTCATTCCCGCGGAAAAAAGCGGTGACGGCCTGTCAGCGGGCCAGCTGATCGTCGGCAAGGACGGTGTCGTTCCTCCCATGTAAGGAGTCCCGTGCCGGCCAGCGTCCGCGCCTGGCCGGCCGGGATGCTTTTTTCATGAGCACATCCTCACACTCCATCCCCGACACGACGCCGTCCGCTGCGCGTCGAAGCTTCATACGGCGGCATTCGCTCACCGTGCGGGCGACGCACTGGCTCAACGTGCTGTGCCTTTCGTTCCTGCTGCTGAGCGGGCTGCAGATCTTCAATGCCCATCCGCGGCTGTATTGGGGGCAGTACGGCGCCGACCCGGATGCAGCCTTGCTGTCCATCGGCACGAGGCAGATCGGCAGCGCGTCCCAAGGCTTCCTCCAGATCGGCCCGCTCCATGTCGTGACCACCGGTTTTCTCGGCGTCTCCGACGAAGGCGGCAGCGCGACCCCGAGAGCCTTCCCCACCTGGCTGACCATTCCTTCGTACCACGACCTGGGAGCCGGCAGACGATGGCACTTCTTCTTTGCGTGGCTGCTCGTCCTCAATGGCCTGCTGTACCTGGCCCATGGATTCTGGCGAGGCCATTTCCGCCGAGACCTCTTGCCGAACGGAAGCCAGCTTGCACCTCGGCACTTGTGGCACGAGATCCTCGATCACGCCCGCTTGCGCTTCGCGCGCGGCGAAAAGGCACGCCAGTACAACGCCCTGCAGAAGCTCAGCTACCTCGTGGTGGTGTTCGGCCTGCTACCGCTGATGGTGCTGACCGGCCTGACGATGTCGCCCGGCCTCGACGCTGCCTTCCACTTCCTGCCCGATCTTTTCGGTGGGCGCGCGTCGGCTCGCACGATCCACTTCGTCACCGCATTCCTGCTGGTGTCGTTCGTCGTCGTTCACGTCGTGATGGTCATCGCGTCGGGCCTGTGGAACAACGTGCGCTCGATGCTCAACGGCAAATACGCCATCACCGATGAAGGAGTCAGACCATGACGCGGCAATCTTCGCGCCGAAACTTCCTTGCGCGCCTTGCCGCGGGGGCAGGCGCCCTCGCACTGACCGGCTGCGACCGCCTGGTTCAAGACGACAACCTGGATGCGTTGCTGCGCCAGACCGAGAAGCTGACGCTGGCAGGCCAGAGGGCCCTGCTCTCCAGGCACGCGCTGGCACGGGAATACACCGAAGCGGACCTCTCGCCGGTCTTTCGCGCCAACGGCACGCAGATGCCGGACTCGAACGAGTACGCCCGGCTTCTGGAAGGAAGCTTCACGGACTGGCGGCTGCAGGTGGACGGCTTGGTCGAGCGCCCCCAGAGCCTGTCGCTCGCCGAACTCAAACGCTTTCCTTCCCGCACCCAGATCACGCGCCACGATTGCGTCGAGGGATGGAGCGCCATCGGCAAGTGGCAGGGCGTACCGCTCGCCCATGTTCTCGACGCCGCAGGATTGAAGCCCGGCGCCCGCTATGTCGTGCTCCACTGCGCAGACGAGCTTGAAAAGACGCTCGACGGCAACGGGCGCTACTACGAGAGCATCGACCTGATCGATGCCTACCACCCTCAGACGATCCTGGCCTACGGCATGAATGGAAAGGATCTTCCCGTCCAGCATGGCGCACCGCTGAGACTGCGGGTCGAACGGCAGCTCGGCTACAAGCAGGCGAAGTACCTGATGCGCATCGAGGTCGTCGATGGCTTCTCGACGCTGTTCGGCGGCAAGGGCGGCTTCTGGGAAGACCGCGGCTATGAGTGGTATGCCGGGATCTGATCCACCCGCCCCCGCGACCCCGCACGTACGCGTCATGCCCTTGCATGAGGTACCGTTCCCGTTCCTACAGAATCAGGAGGCAAGATGAATGCCGATGCGCTCGCCGGTCTCTACAGGGACTACATCGCGTGCCTGAACAGGCGCGACCTCGACGACCTCGGAGCCTACGTTCACGACGAAGTCCGGCACAACGGGCGGCAGCTGGGGGTCGGGGGCTATCGGCTGATGCTGCAGAAGGACTTCACCGACATTCCCGACCTCCGCTTCGACATCGAACTGCTGGTCTGCCAGCCGCCGTTCGTGGCGAGCCGGCTTCGATTCGACTGCACGCCAAAGGCGAATTTCCTTGGTCTCGCCGTGAACGGGGTGAAGGTCTCGTTCTCGGAAAACGTCTTCTACGAATTCCACGACACGAGGATCATCGCCGTGTGGTCCGTCATCGACAGGATGGCCATCGAGGCTCAGCTGCGGCAGGATGGAGCGGCCGGCCATTCCTAGCGAAGAAGCACTTCGAGCCTCACGCGTGATCGGTGGACCGCGTCACCGTCTCCCATGCATCGATCTCGCTGGACAGCGCGGCAAGCTTGGCCCGCACGAGCCCCAGCGCATCCGTCCCCAGGAGCAGGTGCGCAGGCGGGTTCGGGGCGTTGACGATCGCCAGGAGCGCCCGCGCCGCCTTGGCCGGATCACCGATCTGCGAACCGCTCTTGGCCTGCCTGGCCTTCCGGATCGGATCGAAGAGCGCGTCGTAGTCCTCGACGGTGCGCGCCGACCGCACCATCGAGCGGCCGGCCCAGTGCGTGCGGAACGACCCGGGCGCGATCGCGGTGACCTTGATCCCGAAGCCCGCGACTTCCTTGCCGAGCACCTCGGAGATGCCTTCCAGCGCGAACTTGCTGCCGCAGTAGTACGCGATCCCCGGCATCGTGATGAAGCCGCCCATGGAGGTGATGTTGATGATGTGCCCGCTGCGACGCGTGCGCATCGATGGCAGGACGGCCTTGATCATCGCGACGGCGCCGAAGACATTGACGTCGAACTGCCGCCTCATTTCTTCGAGGCTGGACTCCTCGAGCGTCCCTTCGTGCCCATAGCCGGCGTTGTTCACCAACACATCGACCTGCCCGTGCCTGGCAAGCAGCTCGGGGATGAGTCTTTCGACCGCGTCGAAGTCGGTGACGTCGAGCACGACGGCATGCGCACGTCCGGGAGCGCTTTGCTCGAATGCCGCCACGCTGCCCTCGTTCCTCACGGTCCCGAGGACCGTGTGCCCCTCGGCAAGGGCGGCTGCGGCGAATGCCTTTCCGAATCCCGAAGTGACTCCCGTGACGAGGAAGGTTTTGCGTGCGGTGTGGCTCATGTTCGGCTCCTTGGAAGATCGATCGATCCTAGGAGCCGGAGAGCAGACCCGAAATGCCAGGTCGCACGCTTGGCTTGCCTAAAACCACAAACCCATGGACTGGCAGGCCGCACCATGGCAGATTGGCGACCGAAATGAACGACGCTCGAACGCCAGACAAGACGCCGAACAAGGCCCCGAACGAATCGCCGCAGATCCCGGACATGCAGCGTCGGATGATCGAGCTGGCAGAGCCGCTCTCGCCGTCGGAGGGCTACAACCTCACCGTACTTCCCGATGTCCGGATCCTCAGGTCCGACCGGCCGCTGGCCCGCGCGCCGGTGCTCTACGAGCCCGGCATCGTCATCGTTCTCCAGGGCCGCAAGCGCGGGTTCCTCGGCGACGAGGTCTATCTCTACGACGCGCAGCACTACCTCGCCGTGTCCGTGCCTGTTCCCTTCTCGATGGACACGGACGCGTCGGCGCAAGAGCCGCTGTTGGCGATCTACTTTCGCCTCGACTTCAAGGTCGCGGCCGACCTCATGATGCAGCTCGACGAGCACGGTTCCGCCAAGGAAGCGGCCCCCAGGGGCCTGACGTCGACGCCGATGGACGAACGCCTGGCTCGCGCCGTCCTCAGGTTCCTCGAGGTGATGAACTCGCCCCTCGAAGCCCCGATCCTGGGGCCGGGCCTGGTTCGCGAGATCTACTTCCGCGTTCTCACCGGCGAGCAGGGAAGCGTCATCAGGGCTTCGCTCACCCGCCAGGGACATTTCGGCAAGATCGCCAAGGCGATCCGGACCATTCATGCGGACTTCCACAAGAAGCTCGACATCGACCAGCTCGCCGATGAGGCAGGCATGAGCCCCACCTCGTTCCACGCCCATTTCAAGGCCATCACCTCGACGTCGCCGATCCAGTACTTGAAGACGACCCGCCTGCATCAGGCCAGGCTGATCATGGCCAGGAACCAGATCACCGCCGCGCGGGCGAGTGCCCAGGTGGGCTACGAAAGCCCTTCGCACTTCAGCCGGGAGTTCAAGCGCATGTTCGGCCGCGGCCCGGCCGAGGAGGCCTTCCGCATGCGCCAGGCCTTCGCGGCGCCGGACCCCTCGCCGCACGCGGTGTATGTGGCTGCGCACTGAGGGCCAGGAACACCCGCAGCGACGCAAAGGAGCGCCGCGCAGCAGGCGGCCTACCCGGCGACCTCGTGTACGAACTGACCCGCGCTCAGCGTGTTGACGGTCTCACCCGGGATGTCCATCAGGATGCGGCTGCGTTCGGGCGTCATGGTGACGGTGATGTACTGGACCGGCCTCGCGGCGGGATCGTGCAGCACGCGAACGATCTTCAGCAGGGGCGCTCCGACTTCCGTCTGCATGAGCTTCGCTCGGACCGGATCGCTCAGCTCGGCCGTGATTTCCTGGATCACGCGGCCGAACTTCACGCCCTGGGCCATCAGGATCTCATAGAGCGCCTGCTTGCGAAGCGAGGTAGCCGTGACCTGCTTGCCCAGCTGTTCGGGCACCCACGCATCGGACAGCATGACCGGCGTGCCGTTCATGCTGCGCAGGCGCAGCGCATGCACCGCCTTTTCTCCCGGCGCGAGCTGCAGCAGTGCGGCCACGTCCGAAGGTGCCTCGACCCGCTCGACGCGCAGCACCTGCACCTGCGTCTCGCTCGCCGTCTGGCGCAGGCTGTCGATCAGGGAGAGGCTGGGTCGCGCCCGCACCAGCGGCAAGCGGTCCTGCAGCACGAAGGTGCCGCGCCCATGCCGCCGCTCCACCAGGCCCTGCGCGGCCAGGTCCGCCAGGGCTCGCCGCACCGTGATGCGCGAGACGCCGAAACGCTCGCACAGCGACTCCTCCTTCGGCAACAGCCCCGAAGCCGAATACACGCCGCGCACGATCTCGTCGCGAAGGACCACGAAGAGCTGGCGGTGCAGCGATGTGCCCGGCGCCCGGGGCAAGGGGGATGCGGCGAGTTCGACCTGGGCTTTCGCGGGTTTCATCAACGTCGGTGGCAGGGAGCTTTGGAAGGCGCGAGCATAGCCTGTCGATGGTCGGGTGTTGATAGCAACAGGACAGCCGGCGACAGCATTCATGCACACGCCAGTCTCCGCAGCGTCTGGAATCCCGGCGCCCCCCCGGCACCGTTCCGACCGGGTTGCTGCGGCACCCTGGCTCGAATGGGTGGGACCGGCCCGCCACAGGCATGCCTGCAGCCGGCCTGCTCACTCCAGCGGATGACGCTTGACGAGCGAGCCGAGGCGCTCGCTCTCTTCACGCACTTGCGCTGCGAACTCGGCCGGTGAATTGACGACGGGCTCCGCCCCCGCCGCCGCAATCGTTCTTTGCACGTCGCCGTCCTTCACCGCGTCGCGCAGCGCGGCCACGATGGCCTGCGTCACGGGAGCCGGCATGCCCAGGGGGCCGAAGACGCCGAACCAGTTGATCGAGCGGTATTGCCCGAAGCCGGCCTCCTTCGCCGTTGGCACCTCGGGCAGCACCGCGCTGCGCCCGTCGCCGGTCGTCGCGAGGAACCGCAGCGTGCCCGCCCTGGCATGGGGCAGTGCCGCCGCGATGCCCGTGAAGGACAGGTTGACGTTGTTGGCGACCAGGTCCGACACGACTGCGCTGGTGCCGCGATAGTTGACGACGACCGCATCGGAAAGCTTCGACTCCGCGACGAACTGATGCGAGAGAAGGCGCGACTGGTTGTCGGTGGTGCCGAGCGAACACCGCTGCCCTGCGCGCTGGCAGTAGGCCACGAACTCGGCCAGCGTCTTGACCGGCATCTTGCCGCTCACCACGATCGCGTTGGAGGCCTGGGCCACCGCCGTGACGGGCTGCAGCCGCTGGAGCGGATCGACGCCTCTCAGCCCGGGGGTATAGCGCGTCAAGGCGATGGATGGCACCTGCAGCAGCAGCGTGGAGCCGTCGGGGTGGGCATCCATGACGCGGCGCGTGCCGATGAGCCCGTCGGCGCCCGGCACGTTCTCGACGATCACCGGCTGCTTCCAGAACACACCGAGCTGACGGGCCACCGCACGCGCCACCGTGTCCGTCCCGCCGCCGGGGGCGTAGGGCACCACGATGGTCACGGGCTTGGCGGGGCGCCATGGCGCGTCTTGCGCGCAGGCGGCGGATGGCACCAGCCATGCCATCGCGGCAAGGGCCGCGACCAGCGCGGCGCGTCGCCCTGCGTTCTGTCCTGTGTGTCGCACGATCTTGTCTCTCGTCTTGTCTCTTGAAATGATTGGCGTGATCCGCTGCTCTTCGAACGGAGGCAGTCTGCGCTGAGCGTCGGTGGCGTTCAGTCCAGCTTGAGGTTCGCAGCCTTGATCAGGTTGCGCCATCTGTCCAGGTCCTTTTCGAAGGCCTCGCGAGCGGGTGCCGGCGCTCGATGCGCCACCACGAGGCCGCTGGTCTCCAGGTTTCGCACGACCTCGGGGTCGGCCAGCACGGTGGAGAGTGCGACAGCCAGGCGATCGAACACCGCGGGCGGCAGGTTCCTGGGTGCGAGCACGCCGCTCATGTAGGTCGCCTCGAGCGACGGAAAGCCGAGTTCTCCCACCGTCGGCACGGATGGCAGGGCCGCGATCCGCTGGCGCGTGGTGACGGCGAGCGCCTTGAGGCGGCCGGACTGCACGTGCTGCGCCACGCCGGTGGGAGCGAAGAACGCGAAGTCGACCACGCCGGAGATGAGGTCCGTGCTCGCCTGTCCCGATCCCTTGTAGGCCACGTGCACGGTGTTCATGCGCGCTTCCAGCCGCATCATCTCCGCCTCCAGGTGCGGGATGCTTCCCACCCCGCCCGATGCATACGACAGCCCCTTGGGCCGCTTGTGCGAAAGCGCCGCCAGCTCCCGGATGTCCCTGGCTTGCACATCGGGGTGCACGACCAGCACCATGGGCAGTTCTCCGATGCCGCCAATGTAGCTGAAGTCGGTCGGCCGGTAGGCCACGGCCCGGTAGGCCGGCGTCACGGAGATCGCGCCGTTGTCCGCCAGGTAGAGGGTGTAGCCGTCCGAGGGCGCGTTGGCGACCAGCTGGGCGGCAATGGCGCCTCCCGCGCCGGGGCGGTAGTCGAGCACCACAGGCACGCCCAGGTGGCGTTCCAGGCCAAGGGCCAGCGGCCGCCCGACGCCATCGCCTCCGCCGCCCGGCGGGTAGCCGATGACGAACTTGATCGGCTGCTGCGGCCACGAGGACTTCTGCGCCCGCGCCCAGGGCGCGGCCAGGAGGCCGCCAGCCAGTGCGAGCACGCCGCGGCGCGACACCCGGCAGGGCGGCTTCGGGGAATGGATAGCCATGCTTGTCTCCTTCGCTTTTTTTCGAATCAGATGGCGCGCCCGGTAAGCACGACGGCGACCTGATCGCATCGGACAACCGTCACTTCCTCACCCGCGCCGGCATTTGCGTGGACGCCGCTCCGGGCGAGGCGGCTGGCGAGGGCGGGGCTGCACGCCTGCCCTGGCCGATTCAGGCGACGTTCTGCAAGGCGAACTCGTTGACGTGGCCCGAGGGCAGCGCGGCCATGCCGGGGTCGCGCGGCAGTTCGACCCGGAACCAGCGCTTGAGGACGTCCGCGATCAGGTCGTAGCACGCGCCGAAGCGGATCACCTGCATCGTCTGGAAATTGATCAGCGTGCCGGAGCGGCCGTACATGTGATAGCGGCACAGGCCGTGATCGATCCTGATGTCGGCGATCTCGTGCAGCTCGGGCTGGACGTCTTCCAGCCTGAACCGCGATCCCGTGCCCGAGATGTTGGCCGACGAGCCGAACAGCGGCACCAGCTCTTCGCGCGAGAGCCGCGTCAACTCCCTGTGCAGGGGGCCAGCATTGAGCAGGTTGCCGATCGTGCCTCCGGCCGAGGAGGCCTTCAAGGCGTCGTCGCCCAGCTTCATGAGCAACGGATGGTCCGCCCGGAACGGCCCGATCACGCCGAGCGGCAGGTCGTAGTCGAGGACGATCGCCTCGACCATCTCCTGCTCGCGCTTGCCGAGGGTCATCATGTCGCGCTGCGTCTCCAGGTCGGCGGCCATGGCGTTGCGCTTGTGGCCGCCGCGCTGCTTGGTATCGAAGATTTTCCTGAGCGGCTCCATCGAGGCGCCGCACATGGCGTAGCCTGTGTGCTGTGGCACGAGCGCGATACCGCCGTTCTTGACGACGTCGATGATGCGGCGGGCGTCGCCCGCGATGTCGAGGGTGGGCATGCAAGTCTCCTGAGGGTTGGTGGAAGTTGTCGAAGGCATGAAAACTAGGCGCGCACTGAATTCCAGGCCCAAGCGCGCTGCACGCGATCCTTGTCCTGCCATGCGCGAATCAAGGCGTCGTCGCGCAGCGTCAGGCCGATGGCGTCCAGGCCGCCGAGCAGCGCTTCGCGGCGGGTCGCGTCGATGGCGAACGGTTGGGGACCGCCGTCGCTGCACTGGATCGTCTGCGTCCGCAGGTCGACCGTCAGCGCGGAACCATCGGCACACCGGGCAGCCAGCGCCTCGATGCGGTCCAGCGGCAGCCGGATCGGCAGCATGCCGTTCTGGAAGCAGTTGGCATAGAAGATGTCGCCATAGCTGGGCGCGATGACGGCGCGGATTCCCAGGCACATCAAGGCCCACACGGCGCCTTCGCGCGACGATCCGCAGCCGAAGTTGTCGCCGGCCAGCAGGAACGGCGCGTGGCGGAAGCGCTCCGCATTCAGGATGCACGCCGGATCGGCGCTGCCGTCGGGCAGGTAGCGCAGCGATTCGAACGCGAACGGGCCGAGCTGGTCCTTCGGCAGGCTGGTGAGGCGCTCGATCCGCACGATGACGTCGGTGTCGACGTTCGCGCGCATGAAGGGGATGGCTGCGCCACTGACGATCGTGAAAGGTTGCATGGCTGGGTGCTCCGGGTCAGGCAAGTGCTCGCACGTCGCTCAGGCGGCCCGTCAGGGCCGCCGCCACCGCCATCGCGGGGCTGGCCAGGTGCGTGCGCGCCTGCGGGCCCTGGCGGCCGACGAAGTTGCGGTTCGACGTCGAGACGCAACGCGCCATGGGCGGCACCTGCTCGCCGTTGGCCGCGACGCACATGCCGCAACCGGGTTCGCGCCACTCGAAGCCGGCGGCGGCAAAGACCTGGTGCAGCCCCTCGGCTTCCGCAGCGCGCTTGACGTCCTCCGAACCCGGGACCACCCATGCACGCACGTGAGGCGCGACGCGGCGGCCGCGGGCCACGTCGGCTGCCGCGCGCAAGTCGGAAAGTCGGGCGTTCGTGCACGAGCCGATGAACACCCAGTCGATCGGCGTACCGGCGATGGGCGCACCCGCCTCCAGGCCCATGTAGTCGAGCGCCTGCGACGTCGCATCGGCGCCGCCGCCTGCCGCAACGTGCGGAGCGGGAATCCGCGCGTCGATCGCGATCGCCTGCTCCGGGCTCGTACCCCAGGTGACCGTGGGCACGACCAGGCGCGCATCGATGAACTCCTCGCGGTCGAAGACCGCGTCGGCATCGGTCTTCAGCTGGCGCCACTCAGAAACCGCCGCGTCGAAGTCGGCGCCCTTCGGAGCGAATCGGCGCCCCCTCACATATTCGATCGTCCGATCATCCGGGGCGATCACGCCGGAACGGGCGCCGAGTTCCACCGTGAGGTTGCACAAGGTCAGTCTCGCCTCGACATCGAGTGACTCGATCGTGGAGCCCGCGTACTCGACCGCATGACCCACCCCGGCATTGGCGCCCAGCCTGCCGATGATGTGCAGCGCCAGGTCCTTGGCCGTGACGCCGAAGCCCAGGGTTCCTTCACAGCGGATGCGCATGTGCCTGGGCCGCTGCAGGCGCAAGGTCTGCGTCGCGAGCGCATGCGTGCTCTCGCTGGAGCCGACCCCCAGTGCCAGTGCGCCAAGCGCACCGTTCGTGCAGGTGTGGCTGTCGCCGCAAATCATGGTCAGGCCCGGCAGCACGATGCCCTGCTCCGGCCCCACCACATGCACGATGCCCTGCCCCCGCTCGCCAAGGTCGAAGAGCCGGATGCCGAACCGCTGCGCGCCCTGCCTGAGCGCCGACCACAGCTTGCTGCCCGCGAGGTAGGTCGTGCCGTCGCGACCGGGCCGGGTGGAGACGGCATGGTCGGGCGTCGCGAACACGAGATCGCTATCGTGCACCGCGAGTCCGCGCTCGGCCATGTCCGCGAGCGACGCCGAGCCGGACAGGTCGTGCAGCAGGTGCCGGTCGATGTGAAGCAGCGCCCATCCGTCCCCGAGGTCGCGTACGACGTGCGCGTCCCAGATCTTGTCGAAAAGAGTCCGCCCGGCCATCACGCGGTGCCTCCGGCGCGGCCGAGCACGCCCACGGCAGGCGCGGAGGGATCGATCGCTCCCGCGCCGGCATTGAAGCGACGGCGCAAGGCATCCCAGTCGTCTGCACCGAAGCGCCGGAACGTTTCCGCGACTGCGGCGGCGACCGGCGGCACGACGCGCGTGGACTTGAGTGCAGCAAGTGCGGCGTCCCCGGCTTCGATGGCAGCGCTCAGCAGCAGGCCCGGCACGATCGCGAGCTTGTAGCCCATCGCTTCCGCAACCGACACGTCGAGCACCGGCGTGCGTCCGCCTCCAACGATGTTGAGAAGACATGCGCCGCGCACCCGCCTCGGCACCAGCTCGACCTCCTCGTTCGTCTGCGGCGCCTCGACGAATGCGATGTCGGCACCGACGTCGATGGCCGCATTCGCACGGTCGATGGCCTCATCCAGGCCCAGCATGGCGCGCGCATCGGTACGGGCGATGATCAGGAACTCGTTGGAGCGGCGCGCCTCGACGGCAGCGCGGATCTTCGAGACGAACTCGTCGCGCGTGACCACTTCCTTGCCTTCGAGGTGACCGCATCGCTTGGGCGACACCTGGTCCTCGATGTGGATCGCCGCGACGCCTCGCGACTCGTACTCGCGCACGGTGCGCGTGATGTTCAGTTCATTGCCGTAGCCCGTGTCGGCATCGGCGATCACCGGGACATCGACCGACCGCGCCATCACACCGGCGTTGTCGGCCATCTCCGTTTGCGTCAGCAGGCCAAAGTCCGGAAAGCCGCGGGCCATCGCCGTGCCTGCCCCGGTCATGTAGACCGCGGGAAACCCGGCCTGGGCAACCAGCCTGGCTCCGATGCCGTCATAGGCGCCGGGCGCCACGACCATGCCCGACTGAGAGATCAAGTCTCTCAGCGACCGTCGATGCTCGAAAAGAGGATTTGTCATGATGTCATCATATTCTAATAACAACAGGACATCGCCAACAAGAACCCTGCCCCGGGTGATTACCCTCGGTAATTTCGTCCGGCCAGCGTTCCAAGGGGCCTCAGCGAAGTGGAGAAGCCGTTCATGCCGCGATCGAGGTAGGACTGCGTGGCCGCGACCCGTCCCGCCGCGGGACTGATCGCCATCGTGGGCACCGCATGCCCGCCATACCTTGCAGACGCTTCGTCAGTGCTCTTGTTCGAGCGTCCACAACGAGTTCCGTGCGCAGATTGCTTCGGGCTGCCCGGGGACGACGCCCACAGCCCCTGGAAGTGGGCGCGTCTGCCAGCGTGGCGCCGCCTGATACAATGGCGGCTCGCTCACACCTGTTGAGCGTTGCCTGGCCAGGCAAGCCGAATCTCACGGCAGCGCGTCGAAGTCACTACGACGAGAAAAACAACAATGACTTCATGCAAAAGAATTTGCCGTAGCGTGGACCGCGTAAGAGTTCACGACCACATTCCCGAAGCCGCCCCTCGAGGCGGCTTTTTCATGCGTGAGCCGCCGCTCCGGACAGGTGTTCTGCAGCCATGACCCTGTCTTTCCCGCTTTCCGGAGACCGCCGACTCGGGCGCGCCCCGCCCTGCGAACCGACGTGGCAGCCGAATCGATCAGCTCAACAGGCTTGCATCCGTCGGCACCTTGAGAACGGTCACTGCGAACGCGGCCCGCTCGAAGCCTCTATCACTCGCCGTTGGCGCATGACAGTTCGAGAACCCGAGCGCGGCAGGCTGCACACAGGCGGTGAAAGCTCTGTATGCGCACTCGGATCACTGGACCGGACGCTGGCCAGCGCCCGTCACGTGCCGCGTGCGTGCCCCCGAGGAAGAGGCGGAGGACGAGGATGCCGTATCGGCAAGAGACCTTGCGCCCTTCAGCCGCGAAGGAAAAACCTCGACCAGCCAATCGATGAAGACCCGCAGCCGATGGGTGACATGCCGGGTCTGCGGGTAGACGACATGGAAGGGATAGGGCGCCGGCCGCCAGGGTTTCAGGATCTCCACCAGCGAGCCGTCTCGCAGCGACGCATCGGCCGCATAGGTGAATGTCTGCACGATCCCCAGACCGGCCACGCAGGCGGCCAGGTGTGCGTTGCTTTCGTTGACGCCCATGCGATGCTCGACCTTGATCTCGATCTTCTCGCCGGCGCGCTCGAAGCGAAACGGCATGGCACGGCCCGTCTGGCTGGACACATAGCTCACCAGGCGGTGGCCGTTCCTGAGTTCTTCCGGGTAGGCAGGCGTGCCGAACTGCTTGAGATAGCTTCGCGTGGCGCAGGTGATGAGCTCTGCATTGCCCAGGTGCCGGGCCACGAGCGATGAACTGTCCAGCGGGCCGCCGCGGATCACGCAGTCGACGTTGTCGCCGATCAGGTCCACCGGGCGGTCGGATACGCCCAGGTCGATGCGGATGTCGGGATAGCGCGCCACGAAATCCGGCAGCAGCGGAATGAGCACGTCGCGCGCGGTGGATCCGCCGACGTCGATGCGCAGATGGCCGCGCGGCCTGCCTCGGGCGAGATTGAACGAGGCATCGATGTCCTCGAGGTCGCGCAGGATGCGCGTGCACTTGGCGTGGTAGTCCTGGCCTTCTGGCGTCACCGTCACGCGGCGGGTGGTGCGCTGCAGCAGCGACACCCCGAGATGGGCCTCCAGCTCGCGCACCAGCTTGCTCACCGTGGCGATGGGCATGTCGAGCGAGTCGGCTGCGCGCGTGAACCCGCCGGCTTCCACCACGCGGGCGAAGGCGCGCATCGCCAGCAGTTGGTCCATGGGCACTCCTTGCTGCGGAACAAGCCCTCGATTATCCATGTACATGGATAGTCATTCCATTCCGCGCCCTTTTTCATTCAATGAGCGAAGCCTACATTTCCTCCATGCCCCAGCGAAGAGCCGCTGCAGAAGTGCAGCGCAACGTCGCGAGGCATCGATTCCATCCTCATCCATTCATGAAACGGAGCACACCATGAACAAGCAACTCGAAGGCAAGATCGCCCTCGTCACCGGCGGCAGCAGCGGCATCGGCCTCGGTGCCGCGAAGGAACTCGCGGCGCAGGGCGCGCGCGTCTTCATCACCGGCCGTCGCCAGCAGGAACTGGACGCGGCGGTCGAACAGATCGGCTCCTCGGCCACGGCGCTGCGCGCCGACGCATCGGTGCTGTCGGACCTCGATGCCGTCTATGCCCACATCGCGAAGACGGCCGGGCGGCTGGACATCCTTTTCGCCAATGCCGGCGGCGGCGACATGATGCCGCTGGGCGCGATCACCGAAGAGCACTTCGACCGCATCTTCGGCACCAACGTGCGGGGCGTGCTGTTCACGGTGCAGAAGGCGCTGCCCTTGCTGAGCAACGGGGCCTCGGTGATCCTCACCTCTTCCACCACCTCCATCCAGGGCACGGCCAGCTTCAGCGTCTACAGCGCGAGCAAGGCGGCGGTGCGCAACTTCGCGCGCTCCTGGGCCCTGGACCTCAAGGACCGCGGCATCCGCGTGAACGCCGTGAGTCCCGGCCCGGTCCGCACGCCCGGCCTGGGCGGCCTCGTGCCCGAGGAGGCGCGCCAGGGGCTCTTCGACCACCTGGCATCACAGGTGCCACTGGGCCGCCTGGGCGAGCCTGGCGAGATCGGCAAGGCCGTCGCCTTCCTCGCTTCCGACGCCGCGAGCTTCGTCAACGGCATCGAGCTGTTCGTCGACGGCGGCATGGCGCAGGTCTGAGGCGGCCCTGGCACCTGGAGTGCCCCAGGGCGAACGCGTACGCGCCGTCGGCATCGGCGCGACGCCCGCCTAACTCGCGCTGAAGATGTCTGCGAACGCCTGGAAATCCCAGTGGCCGTCGTTGTGCGTGTAGACGGCCGTGAACTCGTTGTTCACGCCCCGGGACCAGAAGTGCAGCCCGAGGCGTCCTCGATAGAGGATGACCTGTGCCAGGTCGGCATCGATCTCGCCGAGTGCGTCGACCATCGCATCGACGTGCGGCAGCACGGCCTCCAGCGTGGGCATGACCGCGCGCTCCAACTCTTCTCGATCAACGGCATACACCTGAACCGTGACCTCGTCCCCCGATCCGCGAAAGAGATCGGCGTTGAATTCCCGGCGCCCATCGGAGTCGGGCTCGTCATCGGCTGGGTGGAAGCCCTGCTGGCGAAGTTCGGCGAGATAGTCCATCGGCGATCGCAGAGTTTGTATATGGAGTGATCCCCGAGGACGTTACCGCAGTTCTCCCGGGACCGCGTGGGGTCGGCTGCGAAGCATCGAAAGATAAGAAGTGGGCGGGGTCGAGAAACGACGTGCATTCGTGCTTCATGCCGAGCTCAGGGCACATCTGGAGCCCGTGCCGCGCGCCGCAGGGGCACAGCGGCTCGCGAGGCGCTACGCGGTGGAACGCCTGGACAGCTCTTCGCGCAATGTCTCGTTCACCTTCTGGAGGTCGGCCGCGGACTCACTGAGCTGCTTCTCGAGCTGCTCTGTCCGCTCGACGGCCCTGTCGACTTCCGGTGTCAGCGTTTCCTTGGGAATGTCGCTGTCGAGCACCGCGTGCACCACGGCCAGTTCTTCTGCAACTTCCTGAACGGCATCTGTCGCCTGCGTGTTCTCTTGCAAGGCCTTCGCGATGCGCGAAGGATCTTCCTGCGCAGGCCTGGAGGTCTGGGATGTCATGCGGCTCCTCGTCGTTCAACACTCCTTGATCCTATTCAAAAGAGGCCGAAGGTAAAGACAGGCAGGCCAAGTCGCGACGACGGCCTACACGCCATGTGAGACTTCTCGGTACCAATTGCGGGCAGTCAGTCCTATTGATGCCCACAACCTCATCTGCGCTTCCCCGCGCCACCGTGATGCCGCTTTCCACCGTGCTCGTCGAGGACAGCATCACGATCAGGGAAAACCTGATCCCCGCCCTGGAAGAGCTCGCGGACGCCGAGGTCGTCGGCGTTGCCGAAACCGCGACCGAAGCCGTCGCGCTTCTGGAAGACCTGGGCGATGCCTGGCAGCTGGCGGTGGTCGACCTGTTCCTGCGGGAGGGATCCGGCCTGACGGTGCTGCGAGCAGGTCAGGACCGCCGTCCGCACCAGCGCATGGTGGTTCTCACGAACTACCCAACGCCTGAGATGCGACGCCGATGCGCGGAGTTGCGCGCCGACGCATTGTTCGACAAGTCCAGGGAGCTGGATCTGTTCTTCGATTGGTGCAAAGGCATTGCGCCCTGAAAGACCGATCGCCGGCCGCCACGCAAATCCCGCCGGCCAAGCGCCAGTCGATCCCGAGGGTCCGCGCCTTCACGGCGTGCGCACGGAGATCACCTTCCGCATCGGCCCCGCATCGAAGACCAGCCGCGACGGCCACGCCGGCCAAACCACGCCCAGGGCCGGATCGTCCGGTCTGCCCTGGCGGGCGAAGGCGCCGAGGCTGCGCATCATCGCGTCCGAGAGCGCGAGCCGGCCCGGCGCGTTGGCACGCGTGAACGCGAAGCGTGCATACAGCGACGGGCTGAAGTTGCCGAACACGAAGGGCAGATCGAAGGTGTGGGCGGCGCCGAAGATCCGGTCGAAGGGCGCTGGCAACTCGTCCCACTCGAACTCGTAGGCCCACACGGCCTCCTGCCGCGTGCGCAATGCATTGAGCATGTCGTCGCGGATGGCTGCGAACCAGAGACGATCGAGCTGCGCGGTGCGTGCGTCGAAGCCGGTGGCCGGGGTGTCCACCGGCAGGAAGGCCGCGGGAATCCATTGGGCCACCGTGGTCTGCGGTGGGGCCTCCGGGTCGTAGCGCCATGCAAGGGAGAACACCTGCGCGTCGCTCAGCAGCCGGCCGCTGCGGCCACCCAGGTCAGCGCTCAGCGCGAAGAGTTGGGGAAAAAGCTTGGTTTCGTCGCGCGTGTGGCCGGCGAGCACGGGCACCCGCAGGTAACGGCCTTCGCGCACGGCGCCGATCGGGTCGGAGGCCAGCACCCAGCCGTCGGGGATCGGGTTGGAGGCGGCCATGCCGCGAGCGGTCAGGCGCGTGCGCACCACCTCGAGCAAAGCATCCGGCGCAAGCGTGCGCAGCCATGCCGCCGTGGATGCGGCGCCTTCGGCGGCAACAAGGCGACGCGCCTGTGCTTCGTCGGCCGCGCGACCAGCGGCGACCAGCGCATCGAGCACCAGGGCCTCGCCGCGCGCGGCCCACACGGGCGCGGGCAGCACGGCGGGGATGCCGCCACGCGGCAAGGTTGCAGCCGTCGACAGGCCGCCGCTCATCGCCACGACGCGATGAAACAGCGGCTGCGGGCGCGCCGCCACCATCGGGGAAGTCAACAGCGCATAGACATTCACCGCGCCGGCCGATTGCCCCATGAGCGTGACGCGGTCCGGGTCGCCACCGAATGCCGCGACGTTGCCGGCCACGAATTCGAGCGCCTTGGCGATGTCCAGCAGCGCGAAGTTGCCCGAGTCTTCGTCGCGCCGGCCGGTCTTGAGCGCTGCAGCATCGAGGAAGCCGAAGATGCCCAGGCGGTAGTTGACCGAGATCACGACGGCGTCCTCGTGGCGGGCGAGTTCCGCGCCGTCGTACACCGGGTCGGCCGTGTAGCCGGTGATGTTGCTGCCGCCGTGCACGAACACGATCACCGGCCGCGGCGCGGTGGCGCGCGATGCGGGCGTCCAGATGTTGAGGTACAGGCAGTCCTCCGAGCCGACCGTGCGGCCCAGGGCAGTGCCGACGGTTTCGTCGTAGCGGTTGTTCAAGCCCGGGCCGTAGAGCCGCTGCGTCTGCACGCAGGCCGGCGCGAAGGCGGTCGCGCGCCTTGCGGCGGTCCAGGGCTGCGGATCCTGCGGCGCACGCCAGCGCAATGCACCGACCGGCGGCTGCGCATAAGGCACGCCCTTCCAGCTCCAGGTGCCGTTCGCGGCCGCGTCGTCGAGCCCGATGACCGGCCCGTAGCTCGTCAGCCGACGCAGTCCGCCGCCGTCTCCCGGCGCAATGGCCGCGCAGCCGCAAAGCAGCCCCGACGCCAGCAGGACGATCAGGCCGGCAAGCCTGGCCGGCCCGCCGACGATGCGAAACAGCGTGCGCATCATTCGGCCGTGATGTGGGCGGCTTCGATGATCTGCGCCCACTTGCGCGTCTCGCCAGCCATGAAGGCGGTGAATTCCGCGGGGCTGCTGCCACGCAGCTGCAGGCCCACGGCCTCGGCCTTGCGCCGCACCTCGCCGTCGGCCAGGGCGGCCCGGAGATCCGCACTCAGACGACCGATCACGTCGGCCGGAGTGCCCGCGGGCGCGAGAAGGCCATACCAGCCATAACCCACCACGTTCGCCAGGCCTTGTTCGCGCAAGGTCGGCGCGTCGGGGTAAAGCTGCGTGCGTTCCTCGTTGGCCACCCCCAGCACGCGCAGCTTGCCGGCCTGGATGTGGGGCACGGCGGTGGAGATGGCCGTCAGCGTGCCGTCGATGCGGCCGGCCAGCAGTTCGGTGTAGGCGGGCGCATCGCCGCGGTACTGCACCACGATGCCCTTCACGCCGGCCGCGCGCAGCAGCAGCTCGGCGGTGAGATGCGGCGCCGAGCCGGCGCCGGGGGAGCCGAAGGTCGCGCCCTTGGGGTTGTCCTTGGCGTAGCGGATGAATTCGGCCAGCGTCTTGTACGGCGCCTGCGCGTTGACGACGAGGAACAGCGGCGCGATGGCGGTACTGCCGATCGCGGCGAAGCTCTTGTGCACGTCGTAGGGCAGGTCCTTGTAGAGCGCCTCGCCGATGGCGATCGGCGCGGCCGCGTGCAGCAGCGTGTAGCCGTCGGGCGCTGCCTTGGCCACGTAGTCGTTGGCAATGCGCGTGCCCGCGCCGGCCTTGTTCTCGACCACGATACCCTGGCCCAGGCGGCGCGAGAGGTAGTCGCCGAGCACGCGCGTGAGAATGTCGTTCGACCCGCCGGCGCCGTATGGCGAGACCATGCGGATCGGCCGCTGCGGCCAGGGCTGCGCGAGCGAGGGCACGCTCCAGGGAAGTGCGAGCCCGGCGGCAGCCGAGGCGAGCAGGCGTCGGCGTTGGATGGCCATGGTGGTTGTCTCCGTCGTTGTTGTGGGTGGCAGGGACTCAGAGCGCGCGGATCGGGGGGTAGTCGAACCGCAGCGCGAGATGATCGGCTCCGGGCTGGTACAGCCGCAGCACGACATAGAACGGCTCGCCGGCCGGCGCCGGCAGCCAGTTCACGCCGGGGCCCGGATCGTCGGCCTGCAGCCGGATCGCCAGGCCGCCGTCCGGCTCGTGACGCAGGCCCGGCGTGCGGTCGCCGATAGAGTAGTGGTCGATGGGGTTGGCCACGAACAGGCAGTCGCTGCGCCGGTACATCGTGAGCGACCAGAACGCATCCACCTGCGGGCCGCGCCCTGGCGCAAAGCGCAGTTCGTAGCGGCGCCCGCCATGCAGCACGTCGCCGTCCGCGTCCACCTCGGCCGTGGGGTACATGGCTTCTTCCACGCCGAGCGCACCGATGAAGTTGCGCGCGATGCGCGCGCGCGTGAGGTGGTCGTCACCCCAGTGCGTACGCACCATCACCGGGATGGCCCAGCCGCCGCCCAGGTCGTGCGGCTGGCCCGCATGGCGCAGTCGCTCGTACACCGCGGGCAGGGCCGCCTCCAACATCGCGGTCAGTGGCGGCCAGTCGAGCGATTCGCCCGCCGGCGGCGGATTGCGGCGCAGCGCCTCGTCCACCACCGCACGAAAACGCGACGGCTCCGGAACGCGCGTGTCCAGGCCGTCGATCCAGGTGTCGACGCGCATCGCCGCGTCGCTGCCGTCCGGCCGCACGATGCGCAAGGCGGCCTGGCTCGCGCGCACGCGCTGCGCGTCGGCACCGTCGTCCTCCACCAGGAGGCGGCCGATCAGCCAGACGTCGCTGCCGCCCGCCGCGATCTTGTGCGTGATGCCTTGCGGCACCTCGCCATGCCAGCCCGGCGCATGCACCAGCGTGCGCTGCGGCCGGTTGCCGGTGGTGCGACGCCCGATGTAGGCGAAGGGGTTGGTCCAGGCGTCGAGCAGGCCCAGCGTCCAGTAGCGCTCACCCATCTCGGGCGACTCGATGACCACCAGGCCTTCGGACAGATCGAGCCAGGCATTGCTGTAGACCGTGTCGTTGTTGGGGCTCACGACCTCCTTGTCCTGGGGTCCGAGACGGCGGTGCGTATGAGTGAACTGGTTGACCCAGCGCATGCGCGAGTCCCGCTCGGGCGCCGCAAAGCCCAGGACAGGATGCCGGCGCGCGGTGGTGGCGGCCCGCATGCGCATCATCTCGTAGAGCGGCAAGGTCTGGATCACTACGGCTTCGGTCGCGGTTTGCGCGTCGGCGGCCGAGTCGATGGCCGCATCGGTATGCATGGTCATGGATTTCTGAAACGGTCGAAGGAAATGCAGCCGCGCTCAGGCCACGGCGCCGATGCCGTGCAGCCGCGCGATCTCGTCGGCGTCGAAGCCCAGCGCCCCGAGCACGCGGTCGGTGTCCGCACCACAAGCAGGCGCTGCGGACGGCGTCGGCCGCGGTGCGTGGCCGAGCGTGTAGGGCAGCGCGAGCGAGGCATAGCGGCTGCCGTCGGGCGCCACGGCGTCGACCAGCATGCCGCTGGCCTGCACGTCGGCGCTGTCGAGCACCTGGCGGTAGCTGCGCACGGCGCCGACCACGATCTGGTTGCGGCTGAGCAGCGCCACGCACTCCTCGCTGGTAAAGGAAGACAGGCACTCGCGCAGCACGCCGCGCAGCGCCTCGCGGTGCTGCACGCGCAGTGCGTTGGTGCGAAAGCGCGGATCGCTTGCCAGCGCGTCGCGGCCCATCACGCGGCAAAAGCGTGCCCAGTGCTCGTCCGCGTACGCCGACAGCACGATGTGGCCGTCACGCGTGGGCACGACCTCGGCCGCGGGTGCGTTGTGCGGCTGCCCGTCGCCGATGCGGGTGGGCTCGGGCGCGCCACCGAGGTAGTCGCACCAAGTGGCGGCCTGCAGGTGCATCGCCACTTCGAGCAGCGAGGTGCGCACGGTTTCGCCGCGGCCAGTGCGCGCACGCGCATACAGGGCCGCCAGCACGGCCTGCGCACCCAGGTGGGCCGCCGCCGCATCGATGACGGGAACGCCCACCTTCTGCGGCAGGCGGTCGGGCTCGCCGGTCAGCGACATCAACCCGCTCTCGGCCTGCGCCGCGATGTCGTAGCCGGGCCGCAGGGCCGAAGGCCCCTGAGTGCCGAAGCCAGAGATCGACAGGAAGACGATCTGCGGAAAGCGCGCGCGCACCGTGTCCGGTCCGAGCCCCAGCGCCTCGATGGCGCCCGGGCGCAGGTTCTGGATGACGACGTCGCTGGCCTCGATGAGACGCCAGGCGACGGCCAGGCCGGCCTCGCTCTTGAGGTTCAGCGCGATCGAGCGCTTGCCGCGGCTGTAGGCGCGGATCATTGACTCGCCATAGCGGCCGATGTGCCTGGCCTGGTCACCCGCGAGCGGCTCGACCTTGATCACTTCGGCGCCGAGCTCGGCCAGCACCATGGCCGCACCCGGACCGGCGATGTACTGCCCCATGTCGAGGACGCGCACACCTTCGAGCGGCCCCGCGGGGCGGTGGACCTCCGTCCTCGTGGTTGTCTCTTTGTTCGTGGAATTCATCGCCCGGACCTTATCGGCCTGGGCGATTCTTGAAAATTCGATAATTGTGAGGGAGTGATCACGAATCGAAATCGCCAACCGGAGCCCTCCCATGGACAGCAAGACCGACCACCTCGTGCGCAAGCTGCGGTTGCGCCACCTGGAACTGCTCGTCGCGCTGTCGGAAACGGCCACGATGCGCGGCGCCTCCGCGCGGCTTCACCTGAGCCAGCCGGCGATCAGCAAGATGCTCGGCGAGATCGAGTCCTGCTTCGGTGCGAGGCTGTTCGAGCGCAGCCACCAGGGCATCCATGCCAACGCCCTCGGCGCCGGCGCAGTCTTCCACGCCCGCGCGGTGCTCAACCAGCTCGAGCGCGCCACCGAAGACGTGGAGGCCATGCAGAGCGGCGCGTTGGCCATGCTGCGCATCGGCGCGCCCTCGGTCACGGCGACCGTGCCCGCCGCCGTGGCGGCCCTGCGCCGGCAGATGCCCGGGGTGTCGGTGCAGCTGCGCGAGGGCCGCGTGCAGGAACTCATCCAGCGGCTGCTCGAAGGCGAACTCGATGGCGTCTTCGGCGCCATCACACCCGAGCTGCTGGCCGGAGACACCGCGCGCCTGCTGGAGCCGGTGGTGATGCTCAAGGACGAGCTCTGCGTGCTGACTGCGAACGCCAACAAGCTCCATCGCCGCGGACGGCTGCGGTGGGCCGACCTGCAGGCGGCGGCATGGATGGTGCCGCCGAAGGAAACGCTCGTCCGGCAGGCCTTCATGACCGCCTTTCTCGACGACGGCGTGACGCCGCCGGTGCCGGTCATCGAGGCCATCTCCTCGGTGACCATCGGCACGCTGCTGCGCCACGATCCCTCGCTGGTGTGCGCGGTGCGCCGGGAGCACGCAAGCGACGAAATCGCACGCGGCGGGGTGCGACGCCTCAACGTGACGCCGAAGATGCCGCTGCCCTCCTTCGGTCTGTTCTTCCGCCGGGACGGGCTTCAGAGAAGCGCCGCGATGCTCGCGTTCGTCGACGCGGTGCGACAGGCCAGCGTGCGCCGGACCGCTTCCGACGAACGTTGAGGCCGGGCGGGCGACCCGGCAGTGAGAAGCCTCGCCGGAGCATCGGCGATCGCCGCGAGCGGCGAGATCGATGGCGGCTGCCGGGGACTTCCAGGAGTTCTTCTCCGTGAGGGGCCATCCGATGGGGCGCGCTTCCCTCTTCGCCACTGCGCTGCCGCGCGAGAACCGGCGGGCGGGCGTTGCGAGCCTCGACTATCGGACCCTATGCCGAATCGGACGTGTCAATTTTCTTCAAGACAGGCGTTTACTGCACTGCAAGAATGGCTTCATGCGAGAAGACGCACATCCTGAAGAAAAAGCGGCGACAGGAGCCGCCGGCCGCGGAGTGCGCGAAGCGGCCCGGGACGAGGCGCGCTTCTTCACGTCCGGACGCATGAGCGGCGAGGAACGGGTGGACTGCCTGACCGCGACCTTCAGAAAGCATCGGTATGCCCTGCATGCACACGAGACCTTCGTGATCGGGGCCATCACCTCGGGCTGCGGCACCCTGTGGCTCCGGGGCACGCGACACCGCGCCGGCCCGGGGGACCTGACACTGCTGAACCCCGAGGATGTGCACGACGGGGTGCCTCACGACGCCGAGGGCTACAGCTATCGGGTGACCTACCCTTCGGTGCCGCTCGTGCGACGCCTCGCGGCCGAGATCACGGGCCACGATGTCCAGCCGCATTTCCGAAGCCGCGTGATCCGGGATCCTGGCGCTGCCGTCCGCCTGGTGGCAGCGCACCTGGCCCTGGAGAACTCCGGCTGGTCGCTGGGCACGGAAGAAACGCTGCTGCTGGCCTACGCCTGCTGCCTCGAGCGGCATGCCGAGCCCCTCCGCCCCGAGACCCTGCGAGGGCGGGAGCAACGGCGGGTGTCCAGGATCAAGTCGATGCTGGACGACCAGGCCATGTCGAACGACGTGGCCCTGGCTGACCTCGCCGGCGAAGTCGGCGTGAGCCGGTTCCACCTGATCCGCATCTTTCGCAATGAAGCAGGGACCACGCCGCATGCCTACCTGGTCGGCCGCCGCATCGAGGCGGCGAAGCGCCGGCTTCGCCGGGGGGAAGCGCCCATCACCGTGGCATCGGCCACCGGCTTCGCCGACCAGGCCCACCTCACACGGGTCTTCAAGGCCAGGGTCGGCGTGACTCCCGGCGCCTACCGCGACGGGGTGTCGAAATGAGGCCGAGCGAGGGCCCCGCCTCTTCCGCTGCAACACCCGATCGCCGAGCCTCCACGCTCGTCGCGTTCGCCGAGGGCGCACGGGACATCCTGCCTGCGGTGACGGTGGCGGTTCCGATCGGCCTGCTGCTCGGCGCGCTGTGCAGGTCCAAGGGCATCCAGGCCGCGGAGGCCGGATGGATGTCCCTGCTCGTGAATGCAGGGGCATCGCAGTTCGCGGCCGTCCAGCTATGGGGCAGCGACGGACCGAGGCTCGGGCCGATCCTGCTGTCCACCCTGTTGATCAATGTGCGCCACGCGCTGATGAGCCTGACCCTTGTTCCGAAGTTCGCAAGGGCCGGCATGACCCCCCTGCGCATGTGCGTGGCGCTGACCTTCCTGACCGACCCGACATGGGGATTCGCCGAGCAGCGCGCGCGTGCGGGCCGCCTCATCACCTGGTCTTATTGGATGGGCCTGGCGCTCGTCTTCACTGCCGCGTGGACCGGTGCGACGATGGCCGGCGCGTGGCTGGGCGCCTATCTTGGCGATCCCCGGCAGATCGGCGCCGACTTCGCGCTGGCGGCCTTGTTCATCGGCATGACGGCCAGGTTCTGGACAGGCTGGCGGCGCACGGGTTTCGCCATCGCCGCCAGCGGCCTGTCGTCGGCGGTCGTGTTCCACACCCTGGGCGCGCCGTGGCACGTGATGGCCGGCGCCGCGGCCGGCATCGCGGTGGCCTACTTCGCGGCGCCGCCGCAGGCCGCACAGGAGCCGCAGTCCACATGACAGTCCACGCGACCACCCTCGAAGCGATCGTGGCGATGGCCTTCGTCACCTATCTCACCCGGGTTGCCGGCATGCTGCTGGTGCGCGGGGATCGAACCGCCCTTCGCGGCCGCGCGAAAGCAGCAATGGACGCCATACCGCCCGTCATGTTCGTGACGATCATCGCGCCAACCCTGCTGGTCACCGGGTGGCCGGAAACGCTCGCGGGCCTGCTCGCGGCCGCAGCCTCGATGCGCCTTCCGCTCCTGGGAACGATCATCGTGGGCGTCGTGGCAGTGGCCCTGCTGCGTCTTGGCTTCGGCATGGCAACTGTCCCATGAGTATGCGAATGCACGGCAACAGCACCAGCCCGCCGCGGCGCCACAGTTCCTCCAACCCCATGCGATGAGCCCCACCATACGCGCCTTCCTGACGTCGTGCGATGCGATCTTCGAAGTGCACAGCCACGCCCCCGTGGTGAGCTTCAGCGACGCACGGCACCTGCTTCCCTTCGACCCCGATGCGATGGTCAAGAGCCTGGCCTTTCGCCTGCCGGGAGATCGCTACGCGATCGCCGCCATGCAGGCGCCCGAGCGCGCGGACTACAAGAAGATCGCCGATGCCCTGGGCGTGCGGAGGGCGGACCTGCAGATGGCCACCGACACGGAGCTGGCACAGTTCCTCGCGATGGTCCCGGGCGGCGTCGCGCCCTTGCCAATCAATGAGGCGCAGGTGGTGATCGACTCCGGAGTGACCGCAATGGAAACCATCTATTGCGGCACCGGGCGAAATGATTCGACGCTTCAGATCCGTAGCGCCGAACTCCTGCGGGTCAGCCGCGGTGTGCTGTGCGACCTTGTCAAGCGAGGACCGCTCACGCCTTCCGGAAACTGATCAGCGCGCATGGCCCATGGACAGCGGGCCCGAGATCGACGCGGGCTAGGCGAGCCGGCTTCCGATGCGCGACGCCCCCTCGATGACCAGTTGGACGATCTTGTCGAGATCGACGATGGCCAGGCGCGAGGTGTCGAAGACCAGCGAGATCGCAGCCCATGCGCCGCCATCGGCCTTGAGTATCGGCGCGGCCACCGCCGCGAGCTGGGGCTCGAGTTCGCCGATGGAAACATAGTGGCCTGCCTTGCGGATCGCCGCATAGCCCTTGCGGAATTCGCTCCAGTCGGCAGGCAGGCCGCTGCGAACGATCTCGTCGTGGCGCGCGTCGAAGACCTTGCGCAGCTGGGCCGGCGTGAAATTCGCCAGCAGCACCTTCGGTGCGGCACCCTGGAACAGCGGACGGGGCCGTCCGCGTCCATAGGCCAGCGTTGCCGGAGCGCCGCCCATCTCGCGGTGGGTATCGAGTGCCTGCATCCCGAAAAGGCCTGAGAGCACGCAGTCGAAGCCGGTGGCCGCGACCAGCTCGCGCATCACGGAAATGCCCTCGCGCAGCACCGGGTCCGCCTTGCGGATGTAGTGGTCGAGCAGGATGATGCGCGGCCCCAGCGCGTAGTGGGAGTCCTCCACGCGCTGCAGCAGGCCGGCTTCGAGCAGCATGCGCACGTAGCGATAGCCCGTGGGCAGCGATACGCCGAGCGCCACCGCGATGTCGTCCGCCGTGCGCGTCAGGTGCGTGTCGTCGAAGAGATCGAGAACACCCAGCATGCGTCCCAGGCTGGACATGGATTTTTCCGGCACGTGATTTCCTCCAGGATGCCATGCCGCGGCGGGGGAGGTACTGCAGGATGCGACCCGGGCCGTGTCCCCATGCGCGCGGCTGCGACGATAAATCGGTCTGGCCCGAGTATCACCGCCTGCGCGGGGTCGGCGCCGGGCCGGTGCCATGGCGAAATTGCAGCGCTGCAAGCATGCCGCGGATGTGGCCAAGCGCCCGGAATGACTTGGCATGTGACGCAGGCGACCTTCCTGCCCGTAAAGAAAAGAGCCCGGTCGATCGCTCGCCGGGCTCCACGACAGCCTCGCCGTCACCTGCGGGATGGCCTCGGGGACCCGGTCGGCCCCCGAGGCATGCCCGCCGCAAGGCGGGTGCCGAACTCAGAAGTCCATGCCGCCTGCGGGAACGGCAGGCGCCTTCTGGGGTGCGGGCATCTGCGCGACGGTCGCATCGGTGGTGAGGATCAGGCCCGCGATGGACGCCGCGTTCTGCAGCGCTGTGCGCGTGACCTTGGTCGGGTCGATCACGCCGAGCTCGACCAGGTCGCCGTACTGGCCGGTGGCTGCGTCGTACCCGTGGTTGCCCTTGCCCTTGAGCACCTCGGCCACGACCACCGAAGGCTCGACGCCGGCATTCGAAGCGATGGCGCGCAGCGGCGCTTCGAGCGCGCGCAGCGCGATGCGGATGCCCGCATCCTGGTCGGCGTTCGCTCCGTGGAGCTCGGACAACCCCGCGCGGGCACGCAGCAGGGCGACGCCCCCGCCGGGCACGATGCCCTCGGCTACCGCCGCGCGCGTGGCGTGCAGCGCATCGTCCACGCGGTCCTTCTTCTCCTTCATCTCGACCTCGGTTGCAGCACCCACGCGGATCACGGCCACACCGCCGGCGAGCTTGGCGACGCGCTCCTGCAGCTTCTCGCGGTCATAGTCGCTGGTGGCCTGCTCGATCTGGGCCTGGATCGACTTCACGCGCGCGTCGATGCGCTTCTGGTCGCCTCCGCCGTCGATGATGATCGTGGTTTCCTTGTGCACCTCGATGCGCTTGGCATGGCCGAGATCTTCGAGCGTGGCCTTGTCGAGCTGCTTGCCCGTTTCCTCCGAGATCACCGTGGCGCCGGTGAGCACCGCGATGTCCTCGAGCATGGCCTTGCGGCGATCGCCGAAGCCCGGGGCCTTCACGGCAGCGACCTTGAGCACGCCGCGCATCGAGTTGACCACAAGCGTGGCCAACGCCTCGCCTTCCACCTCCTCGGCCACGACCAGCAGCGGGCGGCCGGCTTTCGCTGCGGCCTCCAGGACCGGCAGCAACTCGCGGATGTTCGAGATCTTCTTGTCATGCAGCAGCACGAGCGGGTCTTCGAGCTGCGCCACCTGCTTCTCAGGATCGTTGATGAAGTAGGGGCTCAGGTAGCCGCGATCGAACTGCATGCCCTCGACGACGTCGAGTTCATTGTCAAGCGACTTGCCGTCCTCGACCGTGATCACGCCTTCTTTGCCGACCTTCTCCATCGCGTCCGCGATGATCTTGCCGATCGCCTCGTCGGAATTAGCGGAAAGTGCAGCCACCTGCGCGATCTCCCTGCCTGTGGATATGGGCTTCGAGAGCTTCTGTAGTTCGTCGAGCACGGCGGCCGTGGCCTTGTCGATGCCGCGCTTGAGGTCCATCGGGTTCATGCCCGAGGCGACGTGCTTCATGCCCTCCTGCACGATGGCCTGGGCCAGCACGGTCGCCGTGGTCGTGCCGTCGCCGGCCACGTCGGCGGTCTTCGAGGCGACCTGCTTGACGATCTGCGCGCCCATGTTCTCGAACTTGTCGGCAAGCTCGATTTCCTTGGCGACCGACACGCCGTCCTTGGTGATGACCGGCGCGCCGAAGCTGCGCTCCAGCAGCACGTTGCGGCCCTTCGGCCCCAGGGTGACCTTCACTGCATTGGCAAGGATGTTCACGCCCGCAACGATGCGCTGGCGGGCGTCGTCATGAAACTGGACATCTTTCGCAGTCATTTTGAGATTGCTCCTTTTCACTCACACACGTTGGATGAAACCGGACGGCCGGGGCGTCAGGCGACGCGCCTGAGATTGCCGCGCTCGCTGCCTTCGATCACGGCGAGCACGTCGTCCTCGCGCAGCACGAGCAGTTCCTCGTCGTCGACCTTGACCGTCTGGCCCGCGTACTTGCCGAACAGCACATGGTCACCGGCCTTCAGGTGCAAGGGCCGCAAGGTGCCGTCCGCGAGCAGCCTGCCCTGGCCCACCGAGAGCACCTCGCCTTGCTCCGGCTTCTCGGCGGCCGAGTCCGGAATCACGATGCCCGAAGCCGTCTTGCGCTGCTGTTCGATTCGCTTGACGATCACCCGGTCGTAAAGAGGATGAAGTTTCATGTTCGATCTCCTAAGCGATAACAGGTCATCAAAAAGAGAACCTCGCCGCCGTTCGGCGGCGCGATCGGTTCATTCCCCAGCGCACAAGCGCCGGCGCGCGAGAGCTATGGGCGGCGCGCCGGGCGTTCAAGAGCCGCAGGCGCCGATTTTTTTGTGACTAATTTTTTCAGCCTCGCCCGAGCACGAGACGGCTGGAATGCCCGAGCCTGTACACCGTCCGCGCACTGCCTGCCGTGCCGCCGACGGCGCGTGGCAGCACCGGACAGGGCAGCGTGCGCCCGCCCGAACTGTCGAGGGTCTCGTCGGCGTCCTCCCGGACCACCGACCAGATGCCGTACTTGCGAGGCCTGAACAGCCAGCGGACATAGCCCCGGCGGCCGGCTTCGCGCAGCATCTCGCGGCGGTCGGGTGCATCCGCAATCGTGTGCTCCTGCGCCTCTTCCTCGTCTTCGATGAAGCCGAACGCGCACATGGCGTCGCGAACCTCCGTAGCCGGAACACCCAGCCGCCACCACCCGGGCCGCTCGACCCGCTCGAGTTCCCAGGCGCCGAACTGCCAGGCGGCCTCCAGCAATGCATGCTCAAGCCCACCGGGACCCTCGCCCGAAAGATCCAGCTGCGCGACCGACTGGGCCACCGACCGCAAGGGAAGGACGACGCCGGGCAGCTTCAGCGGCGTCTGCCGCAAGAAACCGTGCCAGTGCATCGAAAGCAGGGCCGCGTCGCTGCGGCGAGCGACGCGGGTGGCCGTTACCGCATACAGCGGCAGGCGCATGGCGGCCGCCTGGGCCGCGATGGTCTCGAAGATGTTCATTCGCACCTCACCAGGACTACGACGAAACGCTTGAGGAAACAGGCGCATTTTGAACCCGCGCGGCGCCCGAGGTTCAACGGCGCGACGCCCTCTTGAAATGCGCGCAGGCACCTCCAGATGGCCGCTCGGAAGCCGTACGGGCCTCCAAATCTTCGCCTCATCCTTGTTTATTCATTCCCTTCCGAGGAGATTGTCTTGACGATGAAGATCGCGCAGATCGCACCCCTCTATGAAGCCGTGCCGCCACGGCTCTACGGCGGCACCGAGCGGGTGGTCGCCCACCTCACCAACGCACTGGTCGACCTCGGCCACGAGGTCACGCTGTTCGCCTCGGCCGACACGTCCACGCGGGCGCAGCTCGTGCCCATGCGCGCGCAGGCCCTGCGCCTGGACCCGGCGCCGCTGAAATCGGACCTCGCGAGCCACCTGAACATGCTTGCCGAACTGAAGCGCCGCGCCGACGAGTTCGACGTGCTGCACTTCCACACCGACCTCCTGCACTTCCCCTTCTTCGAGGACATCGCGCCACGCACTCTCACCACGCTGCACGGCCGGCTGGACATCGCTGACCTGCCCATGGCCTACAAGCGCTGGCACCGCTATCCGCTGGTGTCCATCTCCCGTCACCAGCGAAAGCCTCTGCCCTTCGCGAACTGGGTGGCCACCATCCCGCACGGCCTGGACGAGTCGATCTATGCGTTCGAACCGGGCCCGGGCCGGTATCTGGCATTCCTCGGGCGCATCTCGCCCGAGAAGCGCCCCGACAGGGCCATTGCGATCGCAAAGAGGGCCGGGCTGCCGTTGAAGATTGCGGCCAAGGTGGACGCGGCCGACGCGAACTACTTCGAGCAGGTGATCCGCCCGATGCTGGACGACCCGCTCATCGAGTTCGTGGGCGAGATCGGCGATGCCGAGAAGTCCGCATTCCTTGGCGGCGCCTCGGCACTCCTGTTCCCCATCGACTGGCCCGAGCCCTTCGGCCTCGTGATGATCGAAGCCATGGCCTGCGGCACGCCGGTGATCGGATGGCGCTGCGGCTCGGTGCCGGAAGTAATCGAGGATGGCGTCAGCGGGCGGATCGTAGAGAGCCAGCCGCAGGCCGTCGAAGCCGTGCACACCATCGATCAACTCGATCGGCGCCGCGTGCGGCAGGCATTCGACAACCGCTTCTCGGCGCGCGCGATGGCCAGCGCCTATGTCGAGCAGTACAGACGACTCACCGGCCACGACGATGCAGACGCGGCCCTGCCGCCGCAGTCGCTGTACCGCGAGTTCGCATGAGCATGAGCAGTGACGCACCAGCCACCGCGCAGGCCGAGGCCGAGGCCGAGACCGCGCCCGAGCGCGCGGTTCAACACGCCTTCGTGCTCAAGGAGGCGGACACCTACGTCGTGATGGACGCTCGCGGCGACATCGGCGGCGGCGTCGACGGCATGTTCCACCACGACACGCGCATGCTGTCGAGCTTCGTGCTGCGGCTGGACGGCGCCCTGCCGTCGCTGCTGTCCAGCGGCGTGGGCAGCGACAACGTCCACTTCACTGCGAACCTCACGAACCATCCGCTGCCCGTGCTCGGGTCCGACTCGACGCCGCAGGGCGTGATCCATCTTGAGCGCAAGCGCTTCCTCTGGGGCGCGCGGCTGTTCGAGCGCCTGCGGCTGGTCAACTACAGCGACCAGCCGGCCCGCGTGCCGCTGACGCTGGATTTCGCGGCCGACTTCCGCGACATGTTCGAAGTCCGCGGGCAGGTGCGCGCGCAGCGCGGCGAGTTCGGCACTCCCGAGGTCGGCACCCGGCGCGCCGTGCTGCGCTACCGCGGCCTCGACGATCTGCTTCGCTGCGCATGCATCGACTTCTCCGAAGCACCGCAGCGCCTGAGCGCCCAGCAGGCCGCATTCGACGTCGCGCTTGCGGCGCGCGGCAGCTGGACCCTGTTCGTGGAGGTCGGCACCGAGCCAGCTTCCGCGGGACCCGAGCGCTTCCGAGAGGCCGGCGTGCTCGCGCGCTGGCGGATGCGCGCGCGGCGACGACGAGGGGCCAGGCTGCAGGCCTCGGGGCGGCTGTTCCAGGGCTGGCTCGACCGGTCCCGGGCGGACCTGGCCCTGCTCACGACCGACATGCCCACGGGACCCTACCCTTACGCGGGCATTCCATGGTTCTCGACGCCCTTCGGCCGGGACGCCATCGTCACCGCATTCCAGACGCTGTGGCTCGACCCCGCGCTGGCGCTCGGTGTGCTGAGGTTCCTCGCGGCGCGGCAAGCGCACCAGACCTCCAGCTTCCACGACGCCGAACCCGGAAAGATCATGCACGAGACCCGCAAGGGCGAGATGGCAGCGGTCGAGGAACTTCCCTTTGGCCACTACTACGGCGGTGTCGACACCACGCCGCTGTTCGTCGCGCTCGCGGGTGCCTACGTGCAGCGCACCGGAGACACCGCAGCGATCGAACACATCTGGCCGGCGCTCTTGGCGGCCTGCGAATGGATGGAGCGCAGCATGGCACGCCATCCTTCGGGCCTGCTGGCCTACCAGCGTGGGGAGAGCAGCGGACTGGCCAACCAGGGATGGAAAGACAGCCACGACTCGATCTTCCATGCGGACGGCCGTACGCCCGAAGGGCCCATCGCGCTGGTCGAGGTGCAGGGCTATGCCTGCGCCGCCTTCCGCGCGATGGCGGTCATGGCGCGGCTGCGCGCCGACGCGAAGGCCGACCATTGGCAGCGCCGGTCAGTGCAGGTCGCGCAGGCGATCGAGCAGCAGTTCTGGCTGCCCGAACGGCAGTTCTACGCACTGGCGGTCGATGGGAGCAACAGACCCTGCGCGGTGCGCGCGTCGAACGCGGGGCATCTCCTGTTCACGCAGGTGCCTTCCGCGGGACGGGCGAAGGCGGTCGCACAGCAGCTGCTGGCGTCGGAGTTTGATTCGGGGTGGGGCATGCGCACCCTGCCGCTGGAGGCGGCGCGCTTCAATCCCATGTCCTACCACAACGGATCGGTGTGGCCGCACGACCTTGCCCTGTGCGCCGCAGGCATGTCGCTGTATGGAGAGCGGGACGGCGTGGTGCGCCTCCTCGACAACCTGTTCGAAGCGGCGACGCATTTCGGCATGCGGCTGCCGGAGCTGTTCTGCGGGTTCGAGCGCCAGCCCGGCCAGGGGCCCGTGGCCTACCCCGTAGCCTGCCTGCCCCAGGCATGGGCGGCGGGCTCGGTGTTCCTGATGCTGCAAGCCTGCCTGGGCTTGCAGGTGGACGGCATCCGCCGCGAGGTCAGCATCGTCCACCCGCGCCTGCCCACCGACATCGATCAGCTGCATCTGCTCGGGCTGCAGGTGGGCGAAGGCAGCGTAGACCTGCACTTCCAGCGCGCACAGGACAACCGGGTCGTCGCGGTCGCTCGCCACCTGCCAGGCAGACCTGCCGTGCAGGTGAACCTGCAGCTCTAGCCGTCCCGTCCCGACGGGCGGTTGCGCTGCGGCGCACCCAGCTCCTGCCGAGGGCGATCATTCGGCGAGGCCAGTCCCGGGTGAGACGGGCATCGAAGCGCAAGAGCATCGGGCACACCGGTTGCCGTGCCCGCGACATGCGTGATGAAGATCCGAGAGAAGAGAGCCGGCGCTTGCGCTTGCAGGCGGAAATTGCTCAGACGCGCGCCCTGCTGGCCAGGGCCGGACTTGTCGAGGTGCTCAGGCAGTGCCGCTTCGCGGCCGAGCGCCAGAACAGACTGGCGCCGTGGAGGGCGAGCTCTATCGCAGCATCACCGGCGCAGGCAACGACAGCCATCTGACGCAGGTGCTCTAAGGGGGCGGTCCGGCCCTCGTGAACTCCGCGGGTGTCCCCTGGACAGCCGCCTACATCGACAGCATCGGCGAGCCCACCGCCGACCTGCGCTCCAACATCGCGGCCGAGGCGCGGGCCAAGATCGTCTACGAGCGCCTCATCAATCTCACCGACGATCCCGGCGTGTAGGAGGCCCTCGGGTTTCTGATGACGCGCGAGATCGCTCACCAGAAGTCCTTCGAGAAGGCGCTCTATGCGATCACGCCCAACTTCCCGCCGGGCAAGCTGCCGGGTGATCCGCGCTTCACCAGTGTCTACTTCCGCATGTCCAGGGGCGAGCCGGAGCTGCGCGGCCCTGGAACCAGGGCGAGAAGTGGGATTTCATGCCCATGACCCAGGATTCCGCGCCTGTGGGCGGCGGAGATGACTTGGCGACGGTCGAGCTCTCGGACGAGGAAGTGCCGGTGCTCCAGCAGATGGCGGCGCGCACGCAATCGATGCGCGACGGCGACCCGCTGACTGGCGCCGAGCTCGGTTCGGGCGAGGTCCCGGCCGACGGCGCAGCCGATGCGCTGCTTAACGCAGCCGTGGGGCCGACAAAGCCGACGAAAGCGCCGAAATAGGACGCGAGAGCGCGTATGGCGTGAACGATGACCTTCTGCTGCCCCGGGTCGACGGCGCAAGCGTCTGCCACGCCACCCGCTTGACCCGGCAGTACCAGGAATTCCGCATGCTTTACCGATATCCAGCAAAACTTGCGCGGCGACAGCTCCCGCCACATCGCGAGACCCGGCCGCCGAGGCGCCGGTGCTGCGCCCTCGGCTTCACATCATGAGAACCGGCATTGAAGAGCCCGAGCGCGCGGACCCTGAACGGCTGCCTTTCATCTATCGGGGTGGCGCTTCGAGTTCAGCGCAAGGCCGGTGGGCAGCGGCTGCTTCGAGCCCGTGGTGGTCTGCCTGGGCCCTGGCCCACGCCCGGTCGAGACGCGCCTGCCCAATGACACGGACGAGATCGCCTACGCCACCCGCGCCGAGGCGATGCGCCACACCCAGCAACAGGCCATGCGCTGGGTGCACGACCGCACGGGTGATGGACAGGGGCAGTTCTGATACCTGCTGCGATCGTTTGCCGCGCGCAGACTTGCGTCTCGAAATTCTTGCACCAATGCCGGCAATCACGCAGGCGCGACAGGTGTACCGATGATCTCGTCCTCCAGCCTGCAGGTCTCGGTGATGACGAGTTCGTAGAGTGTGCGCAGAAACTCGGGATTCATGCCGTGCTCCGCGGCGAAGGCGGCCGCACGCTCCTGCACCACGCCGATGCGCTGGGGCTGCATCATCGGTATGGCGTGGTCGCGCTTGTGCAGGCCGATGCGGCAGCAGCAGTCCAGCCGCTGCCTGAGGGTTTCAAGCAGGCTGCGGTCCAGCCCATCGAGCTCGGCGCGCAATGACTGCAGGATCGTGTCCGCATGATCTGGACCCCGAGCAGTGTGCAAGGCCTCGCCAGGTGCGCCGTCGGCGCGGCGGTTTTCTGACGTCATCGCTGTGCCTCTCATTCGAGCCTGATGCCCCGGCTCGCGATGATCTGGGTCAGGGCTGCTGTGTCGGCCTTCACCCTCCTGATCAGCGCATCGCCCGATATGCCCACGGCCTCGTAGCCGTGCTGGAAAAGCTTCTGACGGACCTCGGGCGAGCGAACGATCTCCGCGAGCGCCTCGTTCAGACGACGCACGATCGGCGCAGGCAGGCTGGCAGGAGCCGCAGCGGCCGTCCAGATCTCCAGTTCGAAGTCGCGCAATCCCGCCTCCTGCAGACTCGGATAGTCCGGAACAAGTGCCGATCGGCGCGATGAAGTCACGCCGATCGCACGCAGCTTGCCGGCCTTGACCTGAGGCTCGGCAAGACCCGGCGGCAGCAAGGCGAGCTGCAGCTCGCCACTGGCCAGGCCTGTCACAACCTGAGGGTTGCCTTGGTATGGCACGTGCACCGCACCGATACCGGTGCGCGCCTTGAGGAGTTCCATGCCGAGATGGCCGATCGTCCCGATGCCGGGCGTGCCGTAGCTCCACTTGCTGCCGGCAGCGCGCGCCGCATCCAGAAAGCCCCGCGCGTCCATCGTCGCGACCTGCGGCGCCGCGGTGAGCACCAGCGGCGCAGTGCAGATGATGCTCAGCGGCACGAGGTCCTTCTGCGGGTCGTAGGAGATGGACGGATTCAGCACCTTGGCGATGGTCATGTTGCCGTTGATGAGGATGCCGACCGTGTGCGCGTCGGTGGATTTCGCGACGATATCTGCCGCGATATTGCCGCTGGCGCCGGGCCGGTTCTCCACGATCACCGGCTGGCCCAGCAGCTTGGCAAGCGGCTCAGCGAGCACCCGCGCCACGAAGTCGGGCGAAGAACCGCCGCCGAAACCCACGACCAGGCGCACCGGTCGCGTGGGCCAGTGCACCGCCTCCGGCGTCATGGGAGAGCCGGCCGAAGAACGTGCGTCCGCGCGTGCCGCACCGGAAGACTGTGCGTAGACCGCGCCGGCGCACGCGAGCGCGCCCGCCAGACACATCAGGCGCGCCACGGATGATCGAAACGAGGTAAGGAACATGATGATGAAGGTTGAAAACGGAGCGCCGAGTCTTTCGCCGCTGGCCCGCCGGTTCAACTGCTGCATGGTGCGCAACAGCGCCCCTCCCCCCGGGCTACATGCCGATCGCTCGTCACGACGAGCGATCGCCTCCATCGCCCATCGACCTTGTCTGTGGTGCAAGTTCGCTGCCAGGCGCTTGCGTGAAGCGGACTGCGATCACTGCGTTCTGGAGCCGGAACAGCTCAACCAATCGCATCCGCGTGCGAGGGGAAGAAGATTCGAGCCAGTGCAAGAAGTGGGGAATTCCCTGCAGCTGTCCGCGCTGCGTACCCCCGATGCGCAGCAACCGCCCGGGCCCTCCATTCCAGAGCCAGACCCGCTCGTACGAGATGAGTACCGGCGACCGAGATGCTCCAAGGCCGCTACATTGCCTCGATCCGACACAGGAGGTCCACCAGCACATGTCGACGACCACCATTCGAATTGAAGAAGACCTGATGGCCCGCGTTGCGGCGGCAGCTGCGAGATCGGGAAAGTCTTCACATGCGTTCATCCTGGAAGCCATATTCGAGATGGTCGAGCGCAGCGAAATGATCGATGAGCTGGATCGAACCGCCGAAAAGCGGTGGGCCGCACTGAAGCGCACGGGTGAATCGGTTGCCTGGGAGGAGGCGGAGGCTTACCTCCAGGCTCGCGCGGCCGGCAAGAAGGTGCTGCGCCCTCCCGCCCGCAAACTTGCACGCTGAAGGGACATGACGTGCATCGAACAAGTACGGTTCCTGGCTCTTCGAGCCGCTGGTAGACGACCCGTCAGCCGCGAGCACCCCAAGCGGCACTAACGAGGCTCTTCGCTGTTCGGCAGTCCATTGCGGCTTGGCCGGCGCTTCTGATCTCGTGCAAGGCCGGTTGTGCCGGCGAATGAATGCGACTGCAAGGGCGACTTCCAAAAGCAAAAGGAAGGGATTTCTATTATGGAAATACTTTCCAATCCTGCTTATGATCTTTCTCCATCGGGCCTGAACGCCCTCGTCCGCCTGTTCTGGAGTCGATCCGTGCCACTGTTCCGTCCACCGTCCGCACACGATCTCCGGCGCGTGCCCAACGCGCCGTCCTGAGCTCGCTCGCGCGTTCCGTCTTCATTGCTTCCTGAGTCAGCACCTCCCGCGTGTCGGGAGAGTGGACTGCTGCTGCCCGCTCGCATGCAGGAGCCAAGAGCAGCGTCCTTTCCTGTTTCCATGGGCCGGCGCTTCCGTTCGCCGTCGTCTGCTCCCGCCGGCCAGCAAGGGGCAGTCGACACATTCCGGCAGAGCGCGCTCACGCGATCTTGGCCTCAGATCACAAAAAGGAGACTTCGTTGAAATCAGCCCCTTCATTGACTCTCGGTCTCGCGTCGAGCGCGATCCTTGCATTGACCCTGGCCGCCTGCGGCGGTGGCGACGGCGGCGGTGGGGGCTTCGTCCCCGTTCCTGTCGCGGCCGCACCTGCGCCCTCGAGCACGCCGACCGAGCCGGCGCCTGCCGGCCAGACGCCCTCGAATCCCACCGATCCTGTCGCCGAAGCGCCCGACGACAGCTTCGACACGTACTACAACGTCTGCAGGGGCACCGACCCGAAGTGCTACAACGACTGGGGCGCCTTCGCCTCCACGCCTGATCGCGTGCTGATCTATTCGCGCACGGCCGGCCCGCGCCACGCCAACCTCGGCACGCCGATGGGCACGGGTCTCAACCCGACGATGAACCCCGACAACGTGATGCAGGCGGGGCTCGTGCGCATGCTCAAGGACGCGGGCATCACGGCCGACTGGACCGAGGACGTGTCGGTGCTCGGCAGCCGCATCAACAACTACAAGGCCGTGATCTTCGCGAGCTCGAACCGCGACACGCTGTGGAACGGCGCGGTGACCACGAGCCAGGACGCCGCGCGCACCGCGCTGCGCAACTACATGCGTCGCGGCGGTGGCTTCGTGGGGCTGCACAACGCCTTCGGCGCCGAATACAACTGGCCCTACTACGAAGGCCTGCTGGGCAACGCCAACTTCTACAACCACGGGCCGAACCGCTCGGGCGACGTGGAGATCGTCGCCGACGATCCTTCCACGGCCGACCTGCCCAAGCGCTTCACGTTCCAAGACGAGTGGTACAACCTCGCGCCCTTCCCGACGAAGGTGAAGTTCATCGCGAAGGTCGACACCTCCACGCTCAAGCCGCTGACCTCCGCGCCGCACCCGGGCCATGCGGACTTCCATCCCGTGGCCTGGTGCCAGTACTACGACGGTGGCCGCGCATGGCTGACGACCCTCGGCCACAACGACCATTCGTTCACCGCGAATTCCACCGGACCCGGCGCGGACGTGTTCCAGAAGCTGGTGGTCCAGGGCGTGAAGTCGGCCATGGGCCTGACCCCGTTCTGCACCACGCCGTAGTCGGCAGTCCCTTCCCTTTCGAACGACAGCGAGCCCCGCGTGCATGACATGCACGTGGTGGTTCGGCGCCTCCTTCGTATCGCAGACAACCAAAACCTGGAGTGGAGACCTTCATCATGCGACTCAAATCGATGGCAGCGATGCTGCTGACCTGCGGCGTGATCACCTCGCCCCTGCTGCTCGCGGGCTGCGGCGGCAGCGACTCCGGCGGCAGCTTGCCCTGGATCTCGCCGCCGCCTGCACCGGCGCCCGCCCCGAGCCCTTCCGCGCCTCCGCCCGGACCGCCCGCATCCGGCCCCGGCCCCGCGGCGGCGGATCTCGCGGACTGCTGCACCGCGGGCGACAGCGACTTCCCGAAGGTCGGCGGCAACCTCGGCAACCAGAACTACTCGCGGCTCGCGAAGATCGACAAGGCACGCGTGGGCCAGCTCGGCGGCGCATGGGTCAACCGCATCGAAGGTGGAACGAACACCGGCAACAACCAGAGCACCACGGTGGTGGTCGATGGCGTGCTCTACATCGAGTCTGCGGTCGGCAACCTGATCGCCGTGGACGGCAAGACGGGCGTGACGAAATGGAAATGGACCACGCCCTATGGCGCCATCACGCGCCGCGGCGTGGCGGTGGCGAAGGACCTCGGACTGGTCTACACCGTGGCGACGGGCAACCGGCTCATCGCCCTCGACAAGGACACGGGCAAGGTCGTCTGGATCAAGCAGTACCCGAGCAGCACCACCGACCCCGACTACCAGGGCTCGGTGCAGAAGGTGGCGCTGGTCTATCACGACAAGCGCCTGTACGTGGGCACCAACGACGGCAACCGGGGCGCTGCCTTCTCGGCCGACGCGACCACGGGCAAGGTGCTGACCACTTTCTGGGGCGTGCCGCGCGCAGGCGAGCGGGGCTACGACACATGGGGCGGCGCACCCGAATCGGACCGCACCGGCGCCACGCCCTGGGTCCACCCTGCGGTGGACCCCGAGCTGGGCCTGGTGTACTGGACCTTCGGCAACGTGCGCGGCGGTTCCTCGCAGAACGGGTCCACGCGGCCGGGGCTCAACCTGTTCGCCAACTCGATCGTCGCGCTCGACCTCAAGACCGGCGAATACAAGTGGCACTTCCAGTCGGTGCACCACGACATCTGGGACATGGACAACGTGATGTCGCCGGTGCTCGCCAACGTGAAGATCTCCGGCGAGGACCGCAAGGTCGTGATCTACGGCAGCAAGACCGGCATGTACTACATCCTCGATCGCAAGGACGGCAGCGCGCCGCTGGGCATCGACGAGATGCCGGTCAAGCAGGACGCACGCCAGGCCAGCTGGCCGACCCAGCCCATCCCGCGCCAGGGCGCATGGACGGAGACCTGCATCGTGGACCAGCCGCTGGGTACCGCGGTCCCGGGCGATCCCAACCGCGCCGTGCCCAACTACCTCAAGGGCTGCCTGTTCGATGCGCACTGGGACATTCCGCTGCTGTCGATCCCGGGCCACGGCGGGGGCGCCAACTGGAACCACCAGTCCTTCAGCCCCCGCACCGGCCTGGTCTACACCGGCATGGGCTATGTGTCCGCGGCGCATTCGCTGTCCGAGGCCAGCAACGGGCTGCGCCCGCCGGGCACCTACATGACCGGCGCCGTGGTGGCGGTGGACCCCTCCACCAACCTCGTGAAGTGGAAGAAGCCCATGCCCTACTCGCTCGCGCACGGCAACGGCATCCTGAGCACGGCCTCAGACCTGCTGTTCATCGGCCAGCCCGACGGCAACCTGCTCGCGCTCGACGCGGGCGACGGCAGCGAGCTGTGGCGCTTCCAGACCGGCGCCGCGATCAGCGCGAGCCCGGTGGCCTACGAGATCGACGGCGAGCAATACATCGCGGTGTTCGCCGGCGGCACGAGCATTCCCTACGGCAACTCGGCACCGCGCGGCGACTACCTGTGGGCCTTCAAGGTGGGCGGCACCGTGGCCCCCGCGCCGACGCCGCAGCCGCCCGAGGTGCGCCGGCCGGTGTCGGGCGATCCGGTGGAAGGAGCCGCCTTGCCGACGCCCAACACCGTGTTCCTCGCGCGCGTGCAGACCGCGACGAACGAGCCCGGCACTGCCGAGTCCACGGCCGTCAACGCGATGACGCCGACCTTCATGCGCGTGCCGGTGAACACCACGGTGACCTTCACCAATCCGGCGACCAACGCCAACACGCACTGCGCCACGCAGTTCTTCGAAGGCAGGTTCGACTTCAGGCTCGCGCCGGGCCAATCCGCGACCCACACCTTTGACACGCGCGGCGAATACTTCTACAACGACTGCCACAGCCCGCGCCCGACGGGCAAGGTTGTCGTGTACTGATTCCGTCCTCAATCCCCCAACCAGTGAAGGAGCAATACGATGAAATGGTGCAAGCCTGAGTTCGAAGAGCTGCGTTTCGGCTTCGAGATCACGATGTACATCTCCACCCGCTGAGCGCGGGTCACCCAGGCACCGGCTCCGCGCCGGTGCCTTTTCTTTTTTCCCCATGAAGATTCTGGTTCTCGGTTCGGGAGCGGGTGGAGGCTTTCCTCAATGGAACTGCAATTGCCGCCTGTGTGCAGGCCAGCGTGCCGGGCGCATCCGGGCCAGCCCCCGCACCCAGAGCTCCATCGCGGTGTCGGCCGATGGAGAGCGCTGGCTCCTGTTGAACGCGTCGCCCGACCTGGGGGCCCAGCTGCGCGCGTCGCCGGCCCTTTGGCCGCGCCACGGGTTGCGCCACTCGCCGATCGAGGCGGTGGTGCTGATGGATTCACAGATCGACCATGTCACGGGCCTGCTGAGCCTGCGCGAAGGCAGCACGCTGCAGCTGTACTGCACACCCGAGACGCACGAGGACCTCAGCAGCAGCCTGCCGCTGCTGAAGGCCCTCCAGAACTATTGCGGGGTGAGCTGGCATGCCATGCCCCTTGCCCCGCACGGCGACGCGTGGCACGAGGTGGCCGGCCTTCGCATGCGGGCACTGCCCGTGCCCGGCAAGGCACCGCCCTATTCGCCCCGCCGGCAGGCCGCAGCCGCCGGCCACAACGCCGCGGTGCAGATCGAAGACCCCGCCAGCGGCCGGAGGCTGCTCTATGCGCCGGGGATGGCACAGGTGGGCGATGCCGAGCGCGGGTACCTGGACGCCTGCGACTGCGTGCTCATCGACGGCACCTTCTGGACCGAGGACGAAATGGTCGCAGCGGGCCTGGGCCGCAAGCTCGCCGCCGACATGGGCCACCTGCCGCAATGCGACGGCCCCCGAGGACCCGGCATGCTCCGGGCGCTCGATGGCTGCGCGGCACGGCGCAAGGTTCTCATCCACATCAACAACAGCAACCCCATCCTCGATGAAGACGGTCCGCAGCGTGCCGAGCTCGCGCGGCGCGGCATCGAAGTGGCGTTCGACGGCATGGAGCTGGAGGTCTGACCGGATGATGCAGATGCAAGAGCAGGAACAACAGGCCCCGTGGCCGCCCGATGTCTTCGAATCGCACCTGCGGGCCATGGAGTCGCGCTATCACAGCCGGCACCCTTTCAACCGACGGCTCAACGCGGGCGAGCTGCAGCCTTTCCAGGTTCGCGGCTGGGTCGCGAACCGCTTCTACTACCAGTGCCGCATTCCGATCAAGGATGCGGCCATCCTCTCCAACTGCGACGACCGCGGGACCCGCCGCCGCTGGATCGTGCGCATGCTCGACCACGACGGCCACGGCGATCACGAAGGAACCAACGCCGGGGGCATCGAGATATGGACCCGGCTCGGCCTGGCGACCGGCCTGCGGCGCGAAACGCTGGACTCCCATGCGCTCGTGGTCCCCGGCGTGCGCTTCGCGGTGGATGCGTATGTCAATTTCGCACGCCACGCGCCGTGGCAGGAGGCCGTGATCTCATCGCTGACCGAGATGTTCGCGCCACGCATCCATCAGGACCGCCTGGCCGGCTGGCCCTCGCACTACCCGTGGATCGACGCTTCCGGGCTCGACTACTTCCGCAGCCGCATCCCTCTGGCCGACCGCGACGTGGAGCACGGCCTCGAGGTGGCGAAGCAATGGTGCACCACGCGCGAGCGACAGGAACGCGCGCTGCAGATCCTCGGGTTCAAGCTCGACATCCTCTGGGCGATGCTGGACGCGATCGAGAAAGCGTATCCCGACAACCTCCCCAAGGAGCAGCAGCCATGACCGCATGGACCGACAGCGCGCAGCCCGCGCTTTCCACGATGTACCGGCTGCAGTGGGAGGAGACGCAGCAGTGCCATGTGCTGCTGTTCCCCGAAGGCATGGTGAGGCTGAACATGCCGGCCGCGGAGATCCTCAGGCGCTGCGACGGCCGGACGGCGGTCGCCGATCTCGTGGCCGACCTGGAGCGCACCTTCGGCGAAGCCGACCTGCACGCCGACGTGCTCGAATTCCTGGAGCAGGCTCGTGGACGCCACTGGATCCGGTGAGCGCCAGCACGCAGGCGCAAGGCCACCGCTGTGGCTGCTGGCCGAGCTGACCTACCGCTGCCCGCTGCATTGCGCCTTCTGCTCGAATCCGGTCGACTACACGCGTTATCGTGAGGAGCTCGGCACCGCGGAGTGGATCCGCGTGTTCCGCGAGGCGCGTGCCATGGGTGCCGTGCAGCTCGGCTTCTCGGGCGGCGAACCCCTGCTGCGGGAGGACCTGAGCGAGCTGGTCGCGGCGGCGCACGAGCTGGGCTACTACACCAACCTGATCACCTCCGGCGTGGGCCTCACGCCGCAGCGTGCCGCCTCGCTGCGCCAGGCCGGCCTGGACCACATCCAGCTCTCGTTCCAGGATTCCAGCCGCGAGCTCAACGATTTCCTGAGTTCCACGCGCACCTTCGATCTCAAGCAACGCGTGGCGCGCACGATCAAGGAACTCGGCTATCCGATGGTGCTGAACTGCGTCATGCACCGCTACAACCTGCCGCATGTCGATCGCATCGTCCGGATGGCCGAGGCCATGGAGGCCGACTTCCTCGAGCTGGCCAACGTGCAGTACTACGGCTGGGCGTGGCGCAACCGCGAGATGCTCATGCCCTCGCGCGCCGCGCTCGCGCAGGCCGAGGCCGTGGTCGATGCGCACCGGCCGCGCCTGGAGGGCCGCATGCGCATTCTCTGGGTGGTGCCCGACTATGCCGAGGGCAAGCCCAAGCCCTGCATGGCGGGATGGGGCAGCGTCTTCCTCGTGGTGGCGCCCGACGGCGTGGCATTGCCGTGCCACAGCGCCCGGATGCTGCCCGGCCTCGACTTTCCGAACGTGCGCGAGCATCCGGTGCGCGACATCTGGCAGGACAGCGCCGCATTCCAGGCCTACCGCGGCACCGGCTGGATGAGCCCCACCTGCAGCAGCTGCGAGCACCGCGAGCAGGACCATGGCGGCTGTCGCTGCCAGGCGTTCCTGCTGACCGGCGATGCGGCCGCCACCGACCCGGTGTGCCCGCGCAGCCCGCACCATCATGAGGTCGAAGCGATGGTCGATGCCGCGACCGATCTTCGCAGCGACGCCGCACCGATCCGCTTCGTGCCCGGTGCGAGGCGTGCCGGCCAGCTCGTCTTTCGCAGCGACGAGAACGCGCTCGGATGACGAAGGTCCATGGCCTGCAGCTCGGCGGCGGGCACCGGATGCACGTCGAGGAGCATGGCAATCCACGCGGGCGTCCGTTGCTGCTGCTGCACGGCGGCCCAGGCTCCGGGTGTTCGCCCGCGCTGCGCCGCGGCATCGATCCGGACCGGTTCCGCATCATCTGCCCCGATCAGCGCGGCGCGGGCCGCAGCACGCCTGCCGGCGCCATCACGTCGAACACGCTGGCCGACCTGCTCGCCGACCTGCGGCTTCTCCGCGCGCATCTGGGCATTGCGCAATGGCTGGTGGCGGGCGGCTCCTGGGGTGCGACGCTCGCGCTGGTGCACGCGGTGGACCAGCCGCAGGCCGTCTCCGGCCTCGTGCTGCGCAATCCCTTTCTCTCGCGCGACAGCGACGTCCGCGAATTCTTCGCCGGCACCGCGCACCAAGGCGGCCCGGGCTGGCAGGCACTGTGGGAGCTGGCCCGGCAACGGCACTGCCCGATGCCGCTTCTGCTCGCCGATATCTTCGCCGGCGGCACGCCGCAACAGCAGTGCGAGACGGCGAAGTGCTGGTTCGCGTGGGAACAGCGCCTCGCGGGCTCGAATGCCCCGGTCCCCGAAGACGACGCCGATTGGCTGCGAGGGCTGGTGCCGCGCTACCGCGTGATGAGCCACTACCTGCGTCACGGATGCTGGCTCGACGATCCCACGCTGCTGCAACGCTGCGCGGCCGCGCCAGCTGCTGTGCCGGTCCACATCGTTCAGGGTGCCCAGGATGCCCTGTGCCCGCCCGACGGGGCTCAGGCACTGGCACAGGCGCTCGGCGCTTGGGCAACCCTGGAACTGGTGCAGGGCGCGGGGCACGACCCCGCGCATCCGGCGCTTGCTGCCGCCTGGCAGCGGGCGCTGGATTCCTGTGCCGGCTTCAGCGCAGGCGTTCCCTGAGCGGATCGCCGATCAGCGTTGCGGCACGTGCGCCCGGCTTCGCCGACCACAGGCGCTCGTTGCCCAGTCCGTCGCCTGCCACGAACAACACGGCGCCGCCCAGCTCGACGAAGCCCAGCGGCATCGCATGGCGCGGCCCTGGCGCCCCATCGGCAGCCAGGCGCGTGCCTGCCGTGCTTCCGTCGGTGATCCAGGGCTCCACGCCGTGCACGCCGTTGTTCGCCGAGAACCACAGACGTTGCCCCGCCACCGCGAAGCGAGCGGGCGAGCCGCTGCCCGGGCCGGGGCCCAGGTCCTTGAGCAGCCGCGTACCGGCGGCGCTGCCATCGCTGGTCCACAGCTCCACGCCCGATTCGCCGTCGGTGGCCGCGAAGTGGAGCCGGCCTCGGAATGCGACGAGAGGCCCGGGCACCGAACTCGCCGCGCCGGCGCGCACATCCCTCACGAGGACCGTGCCCTTGCCGGTGCCGTCGCTCTTCCAGAGCTCGATGCCATGCGCGCCGTCCTCGGCGGCGAAGTACAGCGTGCGCCCGACGGCAGTGAGATGCGCCGGCCGCGAGGAGGCCTCGCCGGGCCGGATGTCCTTCACCATCGCCGTGCCCGCCTCGGTGCCATCGCTCTTCCAGAGCTCGATGCCGTGCTGGCCGTCGCTCGCGGTGAACCAGACCTCGTCGCCCAGCGCCGTGAGGTTGGCGATGCCGGCATCCTCGGCGCCCGGCCGGATGTCCTTCACCAGCCGCGTGCTCTCCGGCGTGCCCTCGGTGACCCACAGCTCATGGCCTTGCGCGCGGCTGGTCGCGGTGAAGAACAGCCTGCGGCCGGTCGCTGTGAGCTGGCGCACCACCGTACCGGGTCCGGCGTCGACCGAGGACACGCGCCGGGTGCTCTGCGCGTCACCCTGTGTCTTCCAGAGCTGGAAGCCATGGCTGCCGTCGTTCGCGACGAAGTAGAGCGCGTCGCGCCACACGGTCAGCTCGGATGGCAACGCATCGGCCATGCCCGGGTTCAGGTCGGCCACGCGCTGCGTGCCCTTGGCGGTGCCGTCGCTGCGCCAGAGCTCGAGGCCGCTGTCGCCGTCGGTGGCCGTGAAGTACACATGCGGACCGAAGCGGGTCTGCCAGGTCGGGAACGCGCCGCGGAAGCCGGGGTGGATGTCCTTCACCAGGAAGGTGCCGGCCGTGGTGCCGTCGGTGCTCCAGAGCTCCTGGCCCGTGTCCACGTGAAAGGCCGTGAAGAGCATGCGCGAACCCAGCCGCGCGAGGCCGGTCGGAGAAACGAAGGCGCGCGCCTGCTTCTGCTCGGGCAGCACCTCGCGCGTCGGGTCCTGCGCCTGCGTGACGCACGGCAGCAGCAGCGAGAACGCGACGCACAGCGCAAAGACAGGGCGTGCCAGGTGGATGGACGACTGCATCCGCATGTCAGCCCCCGAACCAGCGCGCCGGCACCGTCACCAGCGGCGGGAAGAGCACCATCAGGAACATGACGGCGAACTCGGCCGCCATGAACGGCAGCACGCCGCGCGTGACGTCGTCCATGCGCATTCGCCCGACACCCGCGACCACGTTCAGGACCACGCCCACAGGCGGCGTGATCAGGCCGATCGAGTTGTTGATGATGAACATCACGCCGAAGTAGACCGGATCGATGCCCGCCGCCTTCACCACCGGCATCAGCACCGGCGTGAGGATGAGGATGGTGGGCGTCATGTCCATCGCGGTGCCCACGGCCATCACCAGCACCATGATCGCGATCATCAGCAGGATCTTGTTGCCCATGAACGGCTCGAGCAGCGCCACCACTTTCGAAGGCAGGTCGGCCACCGTGATCAGCCACGCGCTGACCATCGCCGCCGCGATCAGGAACATCACGACCGCGCTGGTCTTCGCGGCGCTCACGAACACCTTGTAGAGGTCGGCGAAGCTCAGCTCGCGGTAGATGACGGTCGCCACGAACAGCGCGTAGACCGCGGCCACCACGGCCGCCTCGGTGGGCGTGAACACGCCCATGCGCAAGCCCACGAGGATGATCACCGGCAGCATCAGCGCCCAGCCGGCCGAGCGTGCGGCCGTCGCGATCTCGCGGGCCGACTTGCGCGGCGGCGGATCGATCTTCTCGTGGCGCACCAGCCAGGCCCAGGTGACCCAGAGCGCCCCGCCGATGAGCAGGCCCGGCACGATCGCCGCGAGGAAGAGCTTGGAGATCGAGACATTGGCCGCCACGCCGAAGATCACCAGGCCGATGCTCGGCGGGATCACCGGCCCGATGATGCCGGTGGCCGCGATCAGGCCGCCGGAGCGCGCCTTCTCGTGCCCGGCCGAGACCATCATCGGCAGCAGCAGCGCAGTGAGCGCGGCCGCGTCGGCCACCGCCGAGCCCGACAGCGCCGACAGCAGGCAGCCGGCCATGATCGTCACGTAGCCCAGGCCGCCGCGCACATGGCCCACCAGCGCGAGGGCAAGATCGACGATGCGGCGCGAGAGGCCGCCCACGTTCATGATCTCGCCGGCGAGCATGAAGAAGGGCACCGCCAGCAGCGGAAAGCTGTCGGCGCCGCCGATCAGGTTCTGCGCCAGGATCTGCGCATCGAACAGGTCGAGCTGCCACATCAGCGCCACGCCGCTGACCAGCAGTGCAAAGGAGATGGGCATGCCGATCGCCATCGCGATCAGCAACGAGCCGAGAAAGACGGCGATGGTCATTTGCCGCGCTCCTTCTGCGAGACATGCGCCGCTGCGGGAGAGCCTTCGGCGAGCACCTGTGCGAGCACGGTCGCCTCCTCGGACTCCTGGATCGCGACGAGCTCGTCATCGGCAACGCGGCCGGTGAGAAGGCGCACCAGCTCGAAGACCAGGAGCAGCGCCGCCAGCACGGAGAACACCAGGCCCGAGGCGTAGACCACGGCCATCGAAGCGCCCGTGACGGGGGCCTCCACGTCCCAGTTGATCTTCGTCTGGGCCAGGCAGCCTTCGAACAGCAGCCACAGCACGTAGAGCATCGTCAGCTGGCTCAGTCCGAGGCACAGCCTGCGGCCCAGCGGCGGCAGCTTGGCGACCACCATGTCCACGCCGAGGTGAGCACGTTCGCGCAGCGCGACCAGCGCACCGAGGAAGGTGATCCAGATGAAGAGCCAGCGCGAGACCTCCTCGGACACGGTGATGCCCGAGTTGAGGCCATAGCGGAGCACCACGTTGCCGAACACCAGCAGCACCATCACCGCGAGGCAGGCCGCGATGAGCGCCTCCACGGCCCGGCAGGCACGGTCGATCCATCGATTCATGTTGTTTCTTCTTGTCGAAGGAAACCCGCCCGCGGCGGGCGGGCGGGTTGGGGGTGGGTGGATGGGTGTGGCCTACTGCTTCGCGTCGCGGACGATCTCGACCAGCGCGCGCAGCGCGGCCAGGTAGGACTGGGGTCCGAGCCCCTGCACCGTGCCGCGCACGGCCGGCGAGATGATCGAGTGCGCACGCCACGTCTCGCGGGCCGCGATGTTCGACATGTGGACCTCCACCACCGGAAACGGCATGGCCTTGATCGCGTCGTGCAGCGGCACGCCGTGCTGGGTCAGCCCGGCAGGGTTGACCAGTGCGCCCTGCGCGTCGTCGATGTGCTCGTGCAGGAAATCGACCAGCGCGCCTTCGTGGTTCGACTGGATCGTCTCCACCGTGATGTCGAGTTCGCGCGCGAGCTTGTCGATGCGCGCGTTGATCTCGGCCAGCGTCGTGCTGCCGTAGATGTGAGGCTCGCGACGACCGAAGAGGTTGAGGTTGGGGCCGTGAAGGACGAGGAATTTCATGATGTTCGACCGGTTCCCTTCGCTCACTGCTTCGCGCCCCGGATGCGCGCGAGCTCGTCGTTGTAGAGCTTGACCGTCGCAGGCTCGTACTGGGTCGCGAACTTGTCGATCACCGGCTGCGTGATCTCGCGCATGCGCACCTGTTCCTTCGGGCTCACTTCGTTGAACTGCGACCCCTTGGCCTGCAGCTCGCCGACCGCCTTCTGCGCCGCGGCGCGGCTGACCTGCCGCTGGTAGCTGCGCGCCTCGTCGGCGGCCTCGCGCATCCACTTCTGTTCAGCGGGGGTGAGCTGGTCCCAGAACTTCTTGCTCACGAGCACGATGTTGGCCGCGTACACGTGGTTGGTGGCGCTCACGAACTTCTGCACTTCGTAGAACTTGTTCGAGAGGATCACGGCGAACGGGTTCTCCTGGCCGTCGACCGCCTTCGATTCGAGCGCGCCATAGAGCTCGGCGAAGGGCATCGGCACGGGGTTGGCCTTGAACGCCTTGAAGGTGTCGAGGAACACCGGGTTCGGAATCACGCGAATCTTCAGCCCCTGGAGGTCTTCGGCCTTGGTGATGGGGTGCTTGCTGTTGGTCACGTTGCGGAAACCCAGGTCCCAGTAGCCGAGCGCCACCAGTCCCTTCTCGGGCAGCTTGGCGATCAGCGCCTGGCCGAGCGGACCGTCGAGCAGCTGGTCGGCCTGCTCGAAGTTCGCGACGGCGAAGGGAAAGTCGATCAGGCCGAACTCCTTGACGATCCCCGCGAGCGAGGTCGTCGCCGGTGCCGACATCTGCTGCACGCCGCCCTGCAACGCCGACTGCTGCTGCATCTCGTTGCCCAGCTGATTGGCCGGGAATTCCTGCACCTTCATCTTGCCCCCGCTCTTGGCCGCGAGCAGTTCGGCGAAGCGCTTCACGCCAAGGCTCACCGGGTGGTCGGTGTTGTTGAGGTGGCCGAAGCGGATGGTGCGCTCCTGCTGGGCCCACGAGGGCGCGGCAAGGCCGATGCAGAAACCAGCGATGGCGAGGGTGCGAAGAAGTTTCACGAGGTTGACTCCAGGAAGGAAACAGAGAGGCGGTGCGTGGACCGTGGTGCCCGAATACTAGAAATTTCCGGAAAACATTTCCACTATGGAAATCCCTTCCCTGCTTCTGCTAGAGTTCACTCCGTCGCGAAGGACGCCGCGACGTGCAACCGGGAGATTCATATGAGCGAAGTGCTGGGGCGCAGCTTCAAGGTGCTGGAATATCTGGCGAACCATCCGGAAGGCGTGGCGCTGTCCACGCTCGCGGCCGACCTGCAGATTCCGCTGAGCGCCTCGCATCGCCTGCTGACCGAGCTGATCCGATACGGCTACGTGCGGCAGGAGGCGCGCGACGGCCACTATGTCCTGACCATCAAGCTCGTCTCCATCGGCCTGTCCTTCCTCAGCAACTCGGGCGTCGTGGACGTGGCGCAGCCGTTGCTCGACCAGCTCGCCAAGGCATCGGGCGAACTCGTGCGGCTCGCGGTGGTGGACGGCGACGACCTCACCTTCGTCGCCAAGGCGCAGGGGGCGACGCACGGCCTGCGCTACGACCCCGACATGGGCCTGTCGGTGGCGCTGTCGTGCAGCGCCGCGGGGCACGCGTGGCTCTCCACCCTGGCCGATGACGATGCGATGGCACTCGTCGCAAAGAAGGGCCTGGGCAAGCCCGAGGATTTCGGCCCCAAGGCACCCACCACCCTCAAGGCCGTGATGACCTACGTGAAAGCCGCGCGCCAGCGCGGCTTCAGCATGATCAACGAAGTGTTCGCTCCCGGCATGACGGCCATGGCGGCGCCCGTCTGGGGCAACGCAGGACAGGCCATCGGCGTGATCACCATCGCGGGTCCGGCCGTACGGCTCACGCCGCAGCGCATGGAGGAGCTCGGTTCCACGTTGATGGAGGCTGCCGCCGATGTCGCGCGCGCCAGCGGCGGATCGGCGCTTTTCAGGAAGCGGGCGTAGCCCCCTTCTCTTTCTCGATCTCCATGGTCTGCGCCTGCCATCGGGCAGGCGCCGGCCTTAGAGCACCGGGGCACCGAAGCCACGAAACCCCTGCGCAGCCCGGCAAGCAACGCCCATCCCGCATGTGCGTCATGCCCTTGCCTGGGATGCAGCCCATCACTGAACGCGCGCAGCACCTTCCACAGGCACTCAAGGCACTATATTTGCCCGGTGCCTGCCTCCACCGCTTCCACCCCGTTCGACTACGCCCGTTTCGTCGAGGATCTCAAACATCGCATCGACGGTGCGCGGCTGTCCGCCGCACGCGCGGTCAACCGCGAGCTGGTGGGGCTGTACTGGGACATCGGACAGGCCATCCGCGAGCAGCAGGCACGTCGCGGCTGGGGCGATGCGGTGGTCGACCGGCTGGCGCGGGATCTCCGGGCATCATTCCCCGGGACCGCCGGGTTTTCGGCAGCGAGCCTGTGGCGCATGCGCCAGTTCCACGAGACCTACACCGAGCCGGAATTTCTCGCACAACTTGTGCGAGAAAAGGGCCGCGATGCACCGCGCCCACGCGGTTCGAGCGCCCGATAGCCGCGCTGCCGCGCTAGCTCACGCCGCGCACCGCCGACACGGCAGCACGCAGTGCAAGCAGGTAGCTGTCCAGCCCGAAGCCGCAGATCTGGCCCTTCACGATGTCAGCGAACACCGAGTGGTGCCGGAACTCCTCGCGCGCATGGATATTGGACATGTGCAGCTCGACCACCGGTACCGTGAGGATCGCCAGCGCATCCCGTATGCCGTAGCTGTAGTGCGTCCATGCGCCCGCGTTGATCAGGACCGCGTCGACGCCGTCGGCGAAGCCCTGGTGGATGCGCTCGCACATGGCGCTTTCGCTGTTGGTCTGAAAACTCTCGACCTCCGCGCCCAGCTCCCTGCCGAGCGCCTGCAGCTTCGCGTCGATCTCGGCGAGCGTCGTGGTGCCGTATTGCTTCGGATCGCGCTTGCCGAACATGTTGTGGTTGATGCCGTGGAGCATGAGGATCTTCATCGGGTCTCTCCTTGTTGTCGCGGCCTCAGACCAGCGGGATGGTCATTCGCTCGATGACCGGACGGGTGTCGGGGCGCACGCCGCGCCACCACAGGAAGGCTTCCGCCGCCTGCTCGACCAGCATGCCCACGCCGTCGGCGAGCTTGGGCACGCCTGCGTTCTGGGCCAGCCGCAGGAAGGGCGTCAGGCCCTTGCCGTAGGCCAGTTCGTAGGCGAGCCTGGCGTTCTGGAAGGTCTCCGCGGGCACCGGTGGCAGCTCGGCCTTGAGGCTGGCCGAGGTGCCGTTGATGACGATGTCGAAGCGCTCCCCGGCCAGGTCTGCATAGGCGCAGGCATGCACGGGGCCATGCGCTGCGAACTGCGCAGCGAGGTCGACCGCCTTCGGCAAGGTCCGGTTCGCGAGCACCAGTTCGGCCGGCTGCTGCGCGAGAAAGGGCAGCAGGGCTCCGCGCACCGCACCACCCGAACCGAGCACCAGCATGCGCGCGCCCTTGAGAGAGAAACCCAGGTTGCTCTGGATGTCCCTGGTCAAGCCCACGCCGTCGAAGTTGTCGGCAAGGATGCGGTCGCCTTCGAACTTGAGCGCATTGGTGGCACCGGCCAGCTCGGCACGCTCCAGGCGCTCGGTCGCCAGGGCCAGTGCCTGCAGCTTGAACGGCGCGGTCACGTTCAGGCCCAGCCCGCCCGCCTTGCGAAACGCGTGCACGTCGTCCGCGAAGCGCTCGAGGGAGCCTTCGATGGCGCCGTATTCGATGTCCTGGCCGGTCGCCTGCGCAAAGCTGCCGTGGATGAACGGCGACTTGGTGTGGCCGATGGGATTGCCGATGACGGCGTAGCGGTCGGTCATGCTGCCCTCCCGCTCATGCGCTGTAAAGGACGCCGTCGGCCTGCATCTCGGCGATCTGGGCGGCGTCGTAGCCCAGGCTCGCGGCGATCTCGGCGTTGTGCTCGCCGAGTTCCGGTGCCACCTGCGTGATCGAGGTGTCGCCTCCGGACATGCGGAAGGGCAGGTTGGGCAGGCGGATCTTGCCCAGCACCGGGTGCTCCTGCTCCACCACCATGCCGCGCGCCTGGATCTGTGGATCGGCCAACACCTCGTCGATGCGCTGAACCTTGGCACAGGGCACGTCGATGCCGTCGAGCATCTTCAGAATCTCGGCCACGGGGCGCTGCGCCACCCAAGGACGAACCACTTCGAGGATCTCCAGGCGGCTCGCGTTGCGTCCGGCCGCATCGTGCAGGCGCGTGTCGCTCCCGAAGCCGGCGGGTCCGCCGTTCTGCTCGACGAGAGCGGCGAAGCGCTTCCATGCATCGTCGACCTGCGCCGCAATCACGAGGTCGCCGTCCTGCGCGCGAAACACGCCGTACAGCGTCGAATTGGGCATGTCGTGGCCGGTCTGCACCGGTACCTCCTTGCCGCCCGACAGGGTGTAGCACTGCACCGCGTATTCGTGCATCGACACCAGCGTGTCGTACAGCGCCATGTCGATATGCTGTCCGCGGCCCGACTTCACGCGGCCCAGCAGCGCGGCGTTGATCGCCGCCACCGCGTGGATGCCGGTGTACATGTCGCCGAGCGAGATGCGCAGCAGCGGCGGCGCCTCGCCGGGATTGCCGACCATCTGCATGATGCCGCTCTTGGCTTCCGCAATGAGACCGAAGCCGGCGCGGTGCGAGTCCGGTCCGGTATGGCCGTATGCGGAGATCGAGCAGTAGACGAGGCCGGGGTTGGTCTCGGCCAGTTCCGCATAGCCCAGGCCCAGCTTTTCGAGCGCACCGGGGCGGTAGTTCTCGACGAAGACGTCGGCGCTGTCGACCAGCTTCTTCATCAGCGCGCGGCCGCGCGGGTCCTTGGTGTTGACCGACAGGCCTTTCTTGCCCATGTTCTGCTGCAGGAAGTAGCCGCTGTGGTCGCCGACGAACCAGGCATGCTGCCGGCCGGCATCGCCGGAGCCGGGGCGCTCCACCTTGATGACTTCGGCGCCCAGCGCGGCCAGGCACCGGCCCACGTAGGGACCGGCAAGGAAGTGGCTGTAGTCGATGACGCGCATTCCCGCCAGGGGCAATGCCTGCTGTGCCGCCGCGTTCATGCCGGCCTCCTGGGCACCATCACGCGATGCTCACCCTTCTGCACGACTTCGTCGCGCTGGTTGATCAGTTCCGACGGCAGCACCAGGATGCCCCAGCCGGGCTTGCTCTTCGATTCGCGCTTGGACTCGACGCGGAATCTCACCCGCACCGTGTCGCCGAGCTTGATGGGCGCGACGAAGCTCCACTCCCAGCCCAGCGACATGCCCGGCATGAAGCGCATGTCGCTCTTCGTCTTCAGGCCGTCGGCGATCGAGAGGCCGAACAGTCCGTGGGCCACGCGGGTGCCGAAAGGCGTGGTGCGGGCGTAGGCCTCGTCGGTATGGACGGGCGTGTGGTCGCCCGTGAGATCGGCGTAGGCCATCACGCGGGCTTCCGTCACTTCGTACGGCGGGCTGATGCATTCCTCGCCGACGACGGCGTCGTCCCAGTACTTGTCTTCGTTGGTGAGTGTGTTCATTGCGTAGGTCTCCGGTTCGATCAGGTTCAGGCGCGTGGATCGATCGCCAGCGCCTTGGCAACGGCGCCGGGGCTGGCCTGGATGAATTCGACGGCCAGGCCATCGGGCAGGCGCAGCCAGTTGCGGCCTTGCGGCATCTCGGTGACGCCGAAGGCCTTTGCAGCCGCCAGTGCGGCCTCGAGGTCTTCGCACATCACGCCCAGATGGCCCAGCCGCCCCTCGGGGCCGTCGTGTTCGGGCTTGGCCATGAACTGCATGCCCCCGAGCGTCCAGTACTGGATCGGCTCCTCCACGGTGCCCTGCACCTCCCGCATGGTCATGCCGCACACGTCGTGGAAGAACTTGATGTGCCAATGGATGTCGCGCACCCAGATGGCGACGTGCTCGACGTAGGCTTTCGGTATGGCACGGGTGTTCATTTCGCCTCCATGCGGCGTTCGATGCCCTTGATCGCGGCGACCAGCGTCTGGTTGACGGGCGTCGGTATGTCGTATTTCCGGCCGATGCGCACGACCGCGCCGTTGATGAAGTCGATCTCGGTGATCGAGCCCTTCTCCAGGCTCTGCAGCATCGAGGTCTTGAATTCGTAGGGCAGACCCTCGGCAGCCATCACCCATGCGTCGCGCGGGGCCTTGATCGAAAGCTTCACCCCGCCGGCCTCGGCAACCGTCATCGCTTCGGCCACCGCGGCGATGGCCGTGGCTTCGATCTCCGGCACCGCGTAGAGGCTTCCGTAGACCTGGCCGGTGATGCCGCTGAGCGCGCCGGTCGCCACGTTGATCAGGAGCTTGTCCCACATCGCGCCGAGGATGTTGCCGCTGACCTCGCACGGCAGCTCGGCGCGCTCGAACTCGGCGGCGATCGCCTTGGCGCGTTCGCTGATGCGGCCGTCGATCTCGCCGATCACCGTGCGCTTGCCCTGCGTGCCGGCAATGACATGACCCGCAGCGAGCATCACGCCGCCGACGTAGGTCTTGCCGGCCAGCACATGCCCGGCGCCCACCACCTCCGAGAGGATTTCTTCATGGCCCATGCCGTTCTGCAGCGACATCACGGCCGTGTCGGGCCCCACGATGTTTCGTGCCCCTTCGATGGCTGCTCGCGTGTGGAAGGACTTGACCAGCACGATGAGGAGGTCCGGGGCCTCCAGCTTCGCGGCGTCGAGCGCGGCGCGTACCCTGACGATACGCTCCGAATCGCCGACCTTCATGCGCAGGCCGTCGCGGTTGATCGCGTCGACGTGGGCCTGGTAGGGGTCGATCAGTGTGACGTCGGACCCCGCGGCGGCAAGGGTCCCGCCGATGGCGCAACCCAGGGCGCCGGCGCCGAGAAAATAGATCTTCATGTGAGTCTCCGTTCGGAATGACCCGACGATAGGCTCCGGCACCCATGTTGCACATAGCATGCCCGCCATGATCTACATTTCATATTGAAATGGAGGTGCGGCTTGGACCATGACGACGACATCGAAGGTGACGCGTCCCTTCTCAGCATCAGGCTGCTGCGCCTGTTCGACCTGCTCTACAGCACGAACAGCGTGACGCGGGCGGGCGAGGCCATGGGCCAGAGCCAGCCGACCGTGAGCAACTGGCTCGGCCGCCTGCGCCGGCAATTGGGCGACGATCTTTTCGTTCGCACCCCCACGGGCATGCAGCCCACACCGCGCGCGCAGGAGCTGATCGTGCCGGTGCGGGAAGCCCTGGCCGCACTGCGACGCGTGGCCGCGCCTGCAGAGCCCTTCGACCCGTCGATCGCGACACGGCGCTTTCGCATCTGCATGACGGACGCCAGCCACATCACCCTGCTGCCACGCCTGCTGGCGCACGTGCGGGCAGTCGCGCCCGGCGTTCGCCTGGAGGCCGCGCGCATCGACGAGCAAACCGCCCAGGCGCTGCAATCGGGCGAGGCGGACCTCGCGATCGGCCTGGTGCCCCAGCTGGAATCGGGCTTCTACCAGCAGGTCCTCTATCCACAGGACTGGGTGTGCCTGGTGAACGCGCGCCATCCGCGCATCGGCGCCAAGGGATTGGGCCTGCGCGAGTACAAGGCCGAGGCCCATGTCGGCATCGTCGGGGGCACCGGTGTGCTGCTGCTGGAGGCGGCACTGCAGCGGCAGAAGGTCGAGCGGCGTGTCTTGCTGGAGCTGCCGGGGTTTCTCGGGCTTGCGGCCGTCGTGTCCACGACCGACCTGATCGCTACCGTGCCGCGCCACATCGGCGAGACCCTCGCGAACTCGAATCCCGGCGTCCTGAAGGTCCACGATTGCCCGGTGCCGGTACCGCCCTTCACCGTCAAGCAGCACTGGCATGCGCGCTATCACCAGGACCCGGCCAGCCGCTGGCTGCGCGCGTCTTGCGAAGCGCTGTTCGCTTCGAAGAGGGTCAAGGGCAGGTCGAGCAGCTAGCTGAGGGGCACGCCGCTCCCGCGCCCTCGCCCTCGCCCTCGCTGCAACCATCAGCCCCAGTGGCAGCGGGCCTGCGAGCCCTGTCAGTTCTTCGAACTGCTCGCTGGATCTCCGGTGCCCCTCATGGGGTTCGAGGCTGCGATGCGGCGGCGAATCCGCGAGTTGAGGGGCTCACTGTAGAAACGAGCGATGCCTTCGCCCACTCCCAGCGTCAGGATCAGGAAGGCGCTGAGCAGGAACATCTTCTCGTCGCCATCGGCCAGCCGGGGCGGGAACATGGTCCGCAAGCCTCCCAGCAAGACGAGGTGGAACAGGTAAAGCTCATAGCTGCGCCGCCCAAGCCATTCGAATGCACGCCCCAATCCCATGCGAGTGCTGGTCTCTCCACCTGATCGATCGCTTGTACCGAGCAGCAAGATGGCAGTGCCGAAGGACATCGCAGTAACGCCCAGGACATTGCTCTGCGAGATGGGCCAGTAGAGGTAGAGGAAGACCATGGAGGCTGCCGTGCCGATCTGAAGCAATCCTCTTGCACGCGCAGTGAGCGTCACACGTTCGTCGAGCAAGGCCATGCAGCAGCCGACAGCGATGCCGTCAAACGATGCGAAGTAGGCGTAGAGGAATCCGGCTTCATCGCCCTGGTGCATCAGGCGGTAGACCGGCGCGAACGCGATCAGCGTCGTCCAGAACAACAGCAGGCGGCGTTCCCGGCGCATCGCCACGCAAAGAATCGGAAAGCAGAGGTAGAACACTTCCTCGACCGACAGGGACCAAAGCACGCCCAGCGCATAGTTGACCCACCCGTACCGATCCAGCAGGACGTTCATCCAGAAGGTCAGGGAGGCCAGGTTGACGAGCCAGAGGGAGACCGGCGCTCCCGAGGCCGGGCGGTTCTGGAAGATCGCGATGCCCGCCCAAGCCAGGAGGTTGACGACCACCAGCAGAAGCAGGAGACACGGCACGATTCGGGCCACGCGCATGCCGTAGAACTCCAGCGGCCTGATCTTTTCGAGGGCACCCCACCGCCTCTTGGCATTCGATGTGATCAGGAAGCCGGAGATGACGAAGAACATCGTCACGCCGTAGTTACCGTTGCGAACCAGCGCTCGCACCGCCTCCCAGCCCATGGCACGTGCAAGGAGCGTGTCCTCGAGCCGATAGGCGATGTTGAAGTGGTGCAGCAGAACGAGCAGGATCGCAATGCCCCGCAGCACGTCGATCCGCGCGCTGCGTCGATCGTCGCCGACGGCGGTCACTTCGCCGTGGGACCGAGAAGTGCAGGCAGCGTCGGCAGGAGCGAATCACGTACACGCAAGCCGGTGGGCGGCGATGCCTTCTTCTCGTCCTGGTCCAACCGTGCGAACACGAAGGATTTCTTTCCCTTGGTGATCCAGCCCACGTACCAGCCGTATCCATGCGCCTCGTCGCTGGAACCATCGGGCATCTTGGGGTAGGCCGTGCCGGTTTTTCCGTGCGCAGTCCATCCGTCCGGCAGTTCGATGGCCTCGATGGTCCGGCGCGTCATCTCGGACGCGCCGCGCGATACGGGCAACTGGTCGTGGATCAGCTTTCTCACGAAGCCGATCTGCTCCAGGGGCGAGATTTTCAGAGAGGACGAGACCCAGGACCGCTCCAGCCCATTGCCTTTCCCTGGGTCGCCCGATACGTCGGCGTTGCCGTACGCGAACTCCTCGGCATAGCGTGCAAATCGCTCCTTGCCCAGTGCATACGTCACCCTCTGCGAGAACCAGAACACCGAGTACTTCAGCCAGCGCTGTGGATCCGTCGGCTGCTTCCAGCTCTCGTTCCAGGCGGGATAGCCTTCGCGAAAGGGCAGCACGGGCGCATGCTCGTTCTTCAGGAATCCGGAATCGAAGCCCATCAGGGCAAGCGCGATCTTGAAGGTGGACGCAGGCGTGACCCTTTCGTCGCACCGCCCCTGCTTGACGACGAACTCACCGGTGTCGGCATCCGCGATCACGGTACACAGCGTCCGGGCATGCGCCACGGGAGCCGCAAGCAGCGCGGCAATACAGAGGGAAACGGTGGGAGCAAGGCGACGCAGTGTCTTCATTCGATGTCGAGTTCGCAAAGGGATTGGATGATGGCGACGTGAACCGGCCGTCAGGCACGATGCCCTGCGGCAATGCCCTGGAGCGCGTTTCGGATGTTGGTGGTGTCTTCGGCCAGTGCTGCCGTCCCGCTGGAGTTGAGCAGCACCATCGTGAAGCTGCGTCCCGAAGAGCGCAGGCGCATGACCAGGCAGCGCCCTGCCGCATCGATGAATCCCGTCTTCGACAACTGGATGTCCCAGCCTCGCTGGCCGACGAGGGGATTGGTGTTGCGGTATTCGATCTTCCTGCCGTCGATGTCGATGGTGTCGGCGGCGATCGTCGTTCCCTGCGCGATGGCCGGATAGCGCGAGGCTGCAAGGGCCACCACAGCCATGTCGGCCGCAGTGGAAGTGTTGCGCGCGGAAAGTCCCGTGGGCTCGCTCAAACTGGTATGCGCCAGACCCAGTGCGGATATCTTGGCTCGCAGCGCGGTCTCGAACGCGGCCATGCCTCCGGGATACCGCCTGGCGAGCGCATAGGTCGCACGATTGTCCGAAGACATGAGCGCAAGCCGCACGACCTCCCTGAAGGGCAGGTTCGTTCCCACGGGAATCCCCACGCGCTCGCGATCCGCCCCGCCGGCATCGATCGCGTCGATGCTGACCATGGCTTCCATGTCGGGCCTCGCGTCGAGTACCACCATGGCGGTGACCAGCTTGGTCAGCGAGGCGACGGGCGCGACTTCTGAAGCGTTCTTCTGCAACAGCACGCTTCCCGAGCTGTCGTCGATCAACAAGGCGTGATTCGATCGGATCGAACCACCAAGTGCCTTGATCGCGTCATCGGGGGCGTGTGCAACCGCATCGTGGAGGGGTTCCGCACGGAGCGTGACGAGCGCAACGCCTGCCGCCAGCACCGCGAAGGTGGCGGCAGGAACAACGGCCCTCCAATGCGGCGAGCGATGACCTGGACGCACCAGTTGCCGGATGCGGTCCGAAAGCTCGCCTCTGCCGGCAAATTGCCCGAGGAACGGCGTCGGCGCAGAGCCGGGATCGAGATGGCTCAATTGCTCCAGCGCCAACGCGAGCCGGCGAGGTTCACCGAGATAGCTGGCTGCGAGTTCATCCGCGATCTTTTCCCTCTCGATGCGGATCTCGCGGGACAACCACCACACGACCGGGTGGTAGAACAGCAGGGCTTCCACGGCAACCTGCAGCAGGTTGAACAGGTAATCGAAGCGCCTGATGTGGGCAACCTCATGCGCCAGCAAGGCCTCGAGCAAAGGGGCCGGCATCTGCGTCAGCAATGCGGCGGGCAGCAGGATGACCGGGCGCCACCAGCCCGCGGTGAGCGGCCGTTCGAGCCGGGGCACGATGCGCAGCGAGATGTGGCGGCGAATGCCCCAGTGCGCGGCCATGCGCAACACGTGCGCCTGCCATTTCGCATCTTCCCGGCCACGATGGCAGGCGGCTGCGCGAGCGACCCAGAGCAGCCCGGAGGCGAGGCGTATCGACATGGCGACAACGCCAAGCAGCCAGGCTGCCACCAGCCAGGGCATGAAGCCGCTCGGGAAAGCGGCCGGCCATCCACGCCAGTTCCTGATGCCCCCTGCGTCAGGGACTGCCGCGCCGGCGGCGAGGTACCGGTACGCGTCGAGGGCGGGTATGGCGACGCAAAGCATCAAGGCTCCAAGAAGCAGCGCATAGCGGGCTTGCGGTCTGCCGTGGCGCAGCGATCTCAGCAGGACGGCGGTTGCCATGCCGAGCAGAGCGCCCTTCCACACGAAATGCAGCAGCGCGTGACCCAGGGCGTCGACGACGCCGAAGGACAGCTCGCTCACTGGTCCTCTCCGTGCAGGATCTGCCGTATCTCGTCGCGCTCCTCCTGCGTCACGTGTCCTCGCAATGCGGCCAGAACCAGCGCCTTCCCTGAGCCGGCGAAGGCCTTGTTGATCAGCTCCTTGAGCAGATTGGTCTGAAGCGCGTTCTTCTTCTGGGCCGCCGCATAGACATGGGACCGCTCGCTCTCGTCGCGCCGCAGCAGCCCCTTGGCATGCATGAGCTGAAGTTGCCTCAACACGGTGGCGTAGGTTGCTTCGGGCCGGTCGACCTGCACGGCCAGATGAACCTGCTTCACCGTCGCAGGGCCGAGTTCCCAGAGGACGCGAAGCAGGTTGAGTTCGGCCGGCGTGGGCTTGATCGGGCGATTTGACTTGGGCATGGAATCCGCCAACGGGGGCGGGTCGATGTTTATCTAGAACAAATATTCTAGAACATTTTTTCTAGATCGATCCTTTCGCCTGAAGCCCTCGATCGATCGGCCTTCGAAGCATGCCGGCACGCGCGTCCGATGGCTTAATCTCTCGCCCGTCGCCGACCGAGTTCATATCCCATGAAACGCATTCGCCACCTTCTCGTTCTACTCGCCGCAGCCGCTTGCACCCACGCGGGCGCTCAGACGACGGGCGCCGCCTCGCGCAGCGCCGTCGCCGAATCCAACGCCGCCGTGTTCAAGGCTTGCGCCGAGGCTGCGGCATCGAACGCCGCGTGTCCGCTCGACGCGACCTTCGGCCTCGTCAGGCTCGCGCCGAACAACGAAGTGCTGGACTTCAGGGTCTCGAACACCGTCCCCCTGGCGGTCGGCCAGGGCTACGGATGGGCCCTGAAGCTCAACCGCAAGAACGGCAAGGTGCGCGTGCTCGAACGCATGACATTGCCGGAAGCCCCGAAGACATGGGGCACCGGCGGGCAGGCTCACGGCATGTCGGCGGACCGAAAGACGCTTTCGCTGGACGCGACCCTGACCGTCTACGACGGCACCATCTCGAAGGCCTGGGACGTGGTCAAGGGCGACCCTCCCGGCCGCTACCTGATCAGCGTCTACGTCGAGGGCTCCGCCCCCGTGCAGTTCGAATTCGAGGTCGTCGCTCCACGGTGACCACCGCCCCGCAGGCTCGGCCGCGCGCCGACGTCGGCGCCTTTATCGCGGCGCCTCGGCTGCAGCCACGAACGGGATCGCGTGCTCGACCGTGTCCCAGATGAAGCGGCCGGACGGGCTTTGCTGCTCCTCGACGATGTGCGCCACCAGGCCCGCCGCGCGCGAGATGACCGCGAAACCGCGCATCACGGCGGTGGGCACGCCGATCTCGCCGAGCAGGGCCGCCACGGCGCCCGTGGCATTGATCGTGATGGGGCGCCCCGCCACCGCGTCCACCGCCGCCGACAGGCGCTCGAGCGCGCGCACCTTGTCTCCGGGCAGTTCGGGCTCGGCACGTGCCATGTCGAGCAGCTTGTAGGCGCGCGGATCGACCGGCTTGTGCAGGTGATGGCCGAAGCCGGGCACCGCCGCCTTGAGCGCCTTGTGCTCGCGCGCGATCTCCAGCGCTTCGGCGTCCGCATCGGCGGCTGCGCCGATGCGATCGAGCAGGCCCGAGCAGTTCTCCATCGTGCCGACGAAGGAACTGCCCACCGCGAGCAGCCCCGCAGAGACGGCGCCCTGCAGGTTCTCGGGCGCGCTCATGTAGACCAGGCGCGTGGCGATGGCGCTGGGCGTGAGGCCGTGCTCCATCAGCACGATCAACACGGCGTCGGTGATGCGCAGGTCCACGCCGCGCGGCGTGCGGTTCAGGATCTGCTTGAGTAGCGCCTCGGTGAAGGTCTTCTTGCCGAGCAGGTCCTCGACGAGGTCGTCGTCCCGGTAGTGGAGGCTGGTGAGCGTATGGGTGCAAAGGCCCGTCACGGGCGTGGCTGGAGCGTCGGGCATGGCGTGGTCTTTCATTGGACGGTGGCGGTTGAAGAGGAAGAAGAGGTGGCCGAGGTAGCGGCCCCGCCGGCCACCGCGCGTTCGCGCACGGCCGCCTTGAGCACTTTGCCCACGGGCGAGCGAGGCAGGCTCTCGTAGAAGTGGACCTGCTTGGGCGTCTGCACGGGCCCCAGGCGTTCGCGCACGAAGGCGATCAGCTCGGCGGCCGAGACCTGCGTGCCGGGGCGCAGCTGCACGGCGGCCTGCACCGCCTCGCCCCACTTGTCGTCGGGGATGCCGAACACGGCGCACTCGTGCACGGCGGGGTGCTGGCCGAGCGCGTTCTCGACGTCCACCGGATAGACGTTGAAGCCGCCGGTGATGACGAGGTCCTTGAGCCGGTCCTTGAGGTACAGATAGCCGCGATCGTCGATCAGGCCGCGGTCGCCGGTGTGCAGCCAGTCGCCCACGAGCGTCTCGGCGGTCTTGTCGGGCAGGCGCCAGTAGCCGCTCATCACCAGGTCGCCGCGCGCCACCACCTCGCCGACCTCGCCTGCAGGCAGCAGCCGGCCATCGGGCGCCATGATGGCCACGTCGCTGTACCACGTGGCGCGGCCCACGGCCGCCCAGTTGCGCTCGTCCTCGAAGTCCTCGGGCCGCATCACGGTCAGGATCTGCGGCGCCTCGGTCTGGCCGTAGGTGGTGCCGAGCACCGGACCGAAGAAGTCGCGCACCTGGCGAATCTTCTCGGGCGGCATCGGCGCTCCGCCGTAGATCAGCCGGCGCAGCTGAGGGAAGTCGGCGCGCGATGCGCCCGGCAGCGCCATCAGCATGTAGACCAGGGTGGGCGGCATGAAGCACACCGTGCCCCCGCGCTCGCGGAAGGCCGTGCGCACCGCCTGCGCGCCGCCTTCCGCCAGCAGCACGTGACAGCCGCCCTGCGCCAGGATGGGCAGGAGATAGGTCGAGGTGCCGTGCGTGATGGGCGCGGCCACGATGTAGCGGTCGTTCGCGTCGAAGCCCCAGGCATGGATCTGGTTGACGATCGTGGCCATCCAGGCGCGGTACGGCTGGATCACCCCCTTGGGCGCGCCGGTGGTGCCCCCGGTGAACTTGATCGCCTGCGCAGCCTCGGGCGGCAGATGGAACGATGGCCGTGCGGCACCGGCATGGCGCGCCGTCAGCGACGCGACGGTGGGTTCGCCGGCCGCTGCTTCGCCGCAATGGATGCGCGCGCCCGGCGCGCCTTCGAGCAGGCCGGCGCAGCCTGGCTCGACGACGAGGATCGAAGGCTCCGTTGCGTCGACGATGCGGCGCAGCTCGGGGCGGGTGCTCTTCGGATTGAGCGGCACCCACACCTTGCCGCAGGCCAGCACGGCCAGCAGTGCCGCGATGTGCCCGGCGCTGTTGTTCGCGCAGATGCCCACGCGGCTTTGCGGTTCGGGGTCGAGGGCATTCAGTGCGGCGGCGAGCGCGGCCACCTGCGCGGCGAGCGCGTCGTAGCGGATCGGGCCCTCGGGGGCATCGATGGCGATGCGTTCGGGCCAGCGCTGGGCAGCACGCCAGAAGAAGTCGATCGGAAACATGCGGTGGAGGCTCCTTGTCGGCGTTGTCGGGGTTGAGCTTGGGGGTTGCCTTGGCTGCGATCTATTCGGCCTTGGCGCCCGAGGCCTTGACCACCTCGCGCCAGCGCTTAATCTCCGCGACGGCGAGGGCGCGCATCTGCTCGGGCGTGCCGGCTTCGGGCGTGGCGCCCAGGTCCCTCAGGCGCTGGCGCACCTCGGGTGCGGCCATCACCTTGTCCAGCGCGGCGTTCAGGCGCTCGATCACCGGATGCGGCGTCCCTGCCGGTGCGGCCAGCCCGAACCACGACTGCACGTCGAAGCCCGGGTAGCCCGACTCCGCCACCGTGGGGACGTCGGGCAAGAGCGGCGAACGCTGCGCGCTCGTGATGGCGATCGCGCGCAGGCGTCCGCCCTGCACGTGCGGCAGCGCCGAGGGCATGTTGTCGAACATCGACTGCACCTGCCCGCCCAGCAGGTCGGTGATCGCGGGTGCGCTCCCCCTGTAGGGCACGTGCAGCATCTTCAGGCCCGCCTTCATCTTGAACATCTCGCCGGACAGGTGGATGGACGAACCGCTGCCCGAGGAGGCGAAGGTGATGCCGTCGGGCTGCTCCTTCGCGAAGCGCAGGTAGTCGGCCACGCTCCTGATGGGCAGCTTGGGGTTGACCACCAGGATGTTGGGAATCTTCGCGATCAGGCCGACCGGCTCGAAGTCCTTCACCGGGTCGTAGCCGAGCCGCGCATAGAGCGAAGCGTTGATCGTGTTGGCGATGGTGTAGACGTAGAGCGTGTAGCCGTCCGCCGGGGCGCGCGCCACGGCCTCTGCGCCCACGTTGCTGTTGGCGCCCGTGCGGTTGTCCACGAGCACGGGCTGTCCGAGCTGCTCGCCGAGCCGCACCGCGACCAGGCGCGCGACCACGTCCGTGGCGCCTCCCGCGGCATAGCCGACCACGAGCTTGATCGGCTTGGACGGCCAGGCGGCGGGCTCGGCCCGTGCGGGAAGGGCCGCGCTGCAAAGCAGCGCGGTGGCAAGTGCCAGCAGCCGCCGGCGGGATGCGGTGGGGGGAATCATGTCGTGTTGTCTCCTTCGAGGTCTCGACGTCGGCGATGGCCCCTGCCAACAGCCCTGCATTTCGCAGGCGGCCGATGCGTCAGCGGGGAATTCTTCGGCAGGCCCGACCAACGCACCAATCGAAACGTCCGGCAGGCGGACGTTTTGGGCACACTCGGAGGTTCCGCTCCCGCCCCGAGATCCACCGCATGCCGACCCGCCGCCCCTCCACCAACCTCGATCCCGAGCCCGCTTCGACGACCCCGGCGCGCGGCCGATCCGGCAGCGAGCAAGCGGAGGACGGCGGCGGCCGGACGCTTCGTCGCGGCCTGCAACTGCTGGACGCCGTGCTCGCGGCCGACCGCGAGGGACTCCGCGTGGTGGACCTGTGCCGCATCGCGCAGCTGGAGCGCGCGACGGTCCACCGATTGATCGCCACGCTGGTGGAGAGCGGCTACGTGGCGCAGCGCGGGCGCTTCCGCTACGTGGCGGGGCAGCGGCTGGCCGCCCTGGCGCTGAACGATGCGGCGCCGAACCTGGCGGCGCGCCTGCGCCCCGTGCTGGAACGGGTGAGCACGGCATGCGGAGACGCGGCCTTCGCCATCGTGCGCGAGGGCGCCGCCTCGCGATGCATCGCGAGGCACGTCGGAACGCACCCGATACAGATCCTCGTGATCCAAGTCGGAACCCGCCAGCCGCTCGGCGTGGGCGCGGCGGGGCTGGCGCTGCTGTCGGCACTGCCCGACGATCAGGTGAAGGCCGCCATTGCAGCCAACGCAACGAGCCTGCCGCGCTACCGCGGGATGACGCCCGAGCGGATGGCGCTGCTGGTGCAGGCCACGCGCGAACGGGGCTGGTCGGTCATCGGCAACCATGCCACCGACGGCGTTCTCGCAGTGGGCATGGCGGTGCACAACGCCGAAGGCGAACCCTCGGCCGCCATCAGCGTGGCATCGACCCTGGAGCGCATGCCGCGCGAGCGCCAGCAGCTGATCGCGCGGCTGATGCGAGACGCGCTTGCCGCGTTGCTACCGGCGGGGGTGTGAGCGCCGAGCCAGCGCGAAACGAACCTGATGCCTCGCCCTCACTGCGGCCGAAGCCGAGAGAGCTCCGCCCGCCCCAACGGCGTGATGCGCAGGATCACCGCGCCGCGCCCCTCGCCCTTGCCGGGCTCGGGAAGGTTGGCCTCGATCAACTGGGCGGCCACCAGCACGGCGGCCCGCTGTATGTCGGCCTCTTCGTGGATGGCCAGGGGAAAGGAAGCCTCCTCGATGCGCCGCAGAAAGTCCATCGGCATTGCAACTCCTCAACAGTTCACTCCGAGGCGGAACATAGGGATCGGCCCCGCCAGTTCAAGAAACGCAAGGGCCCCACGGCATGCGGCCTCCGGACAGGTCAGGTGCCACGGACACCGCGTCCCCGACCGGGGTTTTATGTTGAGTACAAAAGGATTAAACTCCACCCCGGACAGCCATTCTCTCCCTCCTCCCTCCACCGGCTGTCCATTTGGCCCGCTTCGGCGGGTTTTCTTTTTGGGGGGAAGCAGGTCAGCGCATGGTGGGTCAAACCCCAAGCGCTTTACTGTCGGGGATGGCTGTTTCAGCAGGGTCACGAGGCGCGCACGGATGCCCATCGGCAGCGCGGTTCGACAGGTCCGAAGCAGATCCCGACCTCGCGAGCCGGATACCATCAGAAATGGTGGCCGGCCGCGACATGGTGGCTGTGCGCGGTGGCCCCGGAATCGAACTGTCAGAACACCGTCAATCTGTGAATTCAACGCTCGGAAGAGCCCTGCTCCATCCATCGACCTGGGCAGCCCTCGGCGCGAGCCTCTTCACCACCCTCGCCGGTGCCACCGCGGGAGTGCAGGTGGAGAAGATCGGGCGGGACATGCCCGCGGCCGTTGCCCTGCCTGCGCCGGAAGCGGTGCTTCCTGCGCAGGCCGCGACCGACACCTCGGCAGCGGATGCCGCCGCGTTGATCGACCGGCGAGTCCGCGCAGTGCGTGCCCACTGGCCGATCGAGGACGAGTCGTTGCGGCTCGTGATCCTGCGTTGGGGCAACGCGGTGGGCGTCAGCGTGCAGTGGGACAGCACTCGCGACTACACGATCACGCCGGAGGTCCGTTCCGCGAGCTTCAGCGGGTCCTTCAAGGAGGCGCTGTTCCAGCTCGCGCAGAAGTACCAGATGCTCGATGCGCCCCTGCTGCTCGAGTTTTCGCAGGACGGCACCATCCTTCACGTGCGCGACCAGGAAAGCACCCGCTAGTAGTTTGCCGGCGTCACAGGCGATTCGCCCGTCGCCTGCTGCAGCGTTTCTGTCGGCGCCAGCGGATCGGCGAGCCGAGGAACCAGCAGCTGCTCCAGCCGTGCAGAGACGAGATGAGGCCGCGGGGAAGCGCGAGACGATGTCTTCCCGCAGGAAAGTTGTCCCATGGCTCTGTGGGAAACTTTGTGGATAACACAGGGACAACATCGGCGTTGCCAGCAATCATGCGGGTCGCCGCCAGAGTGCCTGTATTCGAGGCAATCGCCTCTTGACTTTTTGCCGTGACACGCTCGCTCCTGCTGCTGTCGCGTGGATATGTGCGCCCAGCGCGGTCTTCGGTCAATTGCAGGCGAATGATCGAACGACAGCTCCTCCCGCGCAGGAGCGCTCCCTCGTCGCTCGCCGTGCTCAGGCGAATCCGTAGGGACCCGCGAAAGCGCCGATGTGGCTCACGTGGCTGACCATGCCGTGGGCCTCATCCCACAGGTGCAGCATGCAGCCGCGCGGTCCGATGTGCGACTGCGGCGGCGCGTCGGCGGCAAGCTGCAGATCGATCTCGGTGGTGGTGCTCGGGCAGGAACAGACAACGGTGCCGGCCCAGCGCCGCAGCATCGTGCGATGCACGTGGCCGCACAGCACGAGTTCGACGTTGGGTGCGCGGCGAACCACCTCCTCCAGCTGCTGTGTCTCCATGCAGCGGTAGATGTCCATGTAGGGGATGCCGCTGATGAAGGGCGGGTGATGAAGCATGAGCACGGTGGGCTTGGCGGTGTCCTGCGCGAGCGTGTGCGCCAGCCACTCGACGGCCTGCGCGTCGACGTGTCCGTGGTGCTTTCCGACGGGGCACGAGTCGAGCCCGATGAAGCGCACCGGATGGTCGTCCACGCACCAGTGCAGAGCGCCTTCGGCCGGCAGATAGGGCTGGTCCCGGAAGGCGATGCGGAAGTTCTCGCGGTGATCGTGGTTGCCGGGGATCACGAGGAAGGGAATGCGCGATGCCGAGAGCAACTCGCGGACCATCGCGTATTCCTCGGGTCGTCCCTCGTCCACGAGATCGCCGGTGATTAGCAGCAGGTCGGGCACGCGGTCGAGCGTGTGCAAATGTGCAAGTGCTTCCGCAAACATCTGGTTAGAAGCTGCGACGCCTTGGTAGAGCACGCCTTCAGGCCGGATGTGCGGATCGGACAACTGTGCGATGAGCATGTGCTTCCTAGGGAGAACAGACCGCCATGGTGCAGCCGGGCGTGGAACGGGGCCATACGCCCGACGGCGCAACGGCGAAAGTCTCCGGAGCACAGGGAGGCAGGTGCTTCGACGCCGAGGCTTGTGGGGGAGACCTTCGATCGCTCAGTGAGCGCCCGCTCGCGCCCCCCTGCACCGCTCACATGCCGGCGACGCCCTGCGCCAGAGCGAAGTCGAGCAGCACGCGGTCGGAAGGTTCCTCGGGCCAGGTGACCTGGGCGAGCCAACGATGGAAGGTCGTTCCCGCGATGCGGCTGGCCGGTCCGTCGCGCCGCCAGGCCCGCGCAATGGGCGTGGCGATCTGCGCGAGCCGTTCGGTCTCGAAGCGAGAGCGCATTTCCGCCTGCATCGCCTCGGGCATCTCCTTGTAGAGCGCCTTGGCCTTTTGCATCCGGTCGTTCTCCCACAGTTCACGGATGCGATGCATGCGGTCCTCGCCGCTCGCAGCGGGCGCGGCGCGTCCTTGCGCGAGGGCGGGCGCGGACGCGGGTTCGGAGACTTCGATCGCGCCCTTCACGCCTGCGTATCCCTTCTTGAGCGCATCCTTGAAGTACGCCGCCGGCGACTTGAGCGCCGGCAGCGACTGGCTGCGAAGACGCTGCTCTACATGCTCGAGCGTGCCGCGCAATTGCGCTTCGTCGGTGGTGGCGTACAGGTCCTGGGCTTCGTCCTGCTTGATGCCGAGCGCGATGAGCTTGCCGACCAGTTCGAGGTCGAAGACGTTGCGGCTGGGATCGTCGGCGGCGCCGAGCCGCTGCTGCACCTTGGGCAGAACGCGGAACTGGATCTCCTCGATGCGGCGCCCCCGCTTGTGCTCGATCAGTTCGAGACTGAAGTCCTCGCACAGGGCGTCGATCTCCGCGAGGGCCTTGCTGATCACGTCGCGCTTGAGAAAACGGTAGTCGACCTCGGTGATGTCGCTGCGCCCCGTGAGAACCGCAGCCCACCACAGGACGTCCTCGCGCATCGACAGGCGGCTCGGCGAGGTGAGATAGCGCGCGCCGATCTCGTAGAGCACGGCCGCCGGATAGCTGCGCATCTGGCCGCTGATCTCCAGTAGCACGCGCGTGTACTGGTGCGGTTTCACCAGGCGTTCGCGGATCTCTTCCGGGTAGCGCCAGGTGATCGTGCACGGCCGCCCCCTGCCCTGCTCCTCGATCGTCACGGTGCCGAGCAGTTGTGACGACACCCAGCGTTTCAGGCCTGCGCCGCTGGTCGACCATTCGATGGTGGTCGCCTGCATGTCGCGCAGGTGGGACTTCAGCAGTTCGGTGTTGTTCGAGTTGAAGCGGGCGTCGCCGATAAGTTCGCTGAGCGCGAGCTTGTAAACGGGTTCGTCGACCCCCTGGCGCTGCGAGTGGTACAGCAGCGCGTTGTAGATGCGGCGGGACAGCAAGGTCAGCCGGCCGCGCTTGGGGCGGATGGCGATGGCCTCATTGGCCTTCGCCACGCTCTGTTCGTCAGGGGCCTGCGCTGGTTTGGGCGGCTGTCGCGTAACTTCGCCGTCTTCCATTGGGGCCTCGTTCGGGGATATGCGGATTCACATCATGCCGCTGTTTTGTGAATCGGTCAATTTACAAAGCTACGAAAGCTCTCTTGAGACTTTGAAAGAGAACACTTGAGGAGGTTGAAGAATTGAGGGAGCTGTTTCTTCAGTCTTGACAAGGGCTTGGAAGCGTTTCTGTAAGTACCGTTGGGATTTGACGTGAGAGGTTTTGGGATTGAATGTGAGCTCGATTGGGGTTTTGGGATGTTTGGCGTGTGGATGGTTGGGATTTAGCGTGAGTGGACTGGGGGTGGTTGCACCCACGCTGGGGGTTGCCGGGGCCTGAAGCCCGTGAATTGACCGGGTCGGGGCTTTTCATCGCCGTCGAATGGCTGTCTCGAGCTCGATTCCGTTCACCTGAGAGGCGGCGGCGGGAGGACAATCCCAATCGATCTCACCTCGGTCCCCAAACGTTCTCACAATCGGAGTACGGCTCGGGGTGCCTGTATCGGCAGTTCTTGTTCATTCGACAGAATCCCATAGAATGGCTAAATTCTGTCGAATAAGGCTGTTCTTCATGGCATTGCCCGTCCCCGCCGGGGTTGGAAACCAGGTTTCCACACCCTCCCCCTCTTCCACCGTCGCTGCATCTCCCGAGCGCGCGCGCATCGATATGCCGCGCATCGCGGCGTTGGCTGTCCGCGCAGGCTCCATGGTCGAGCAGATCCGTGGGCGCTTGCTGGCACCCGAGGCGCGCAAGGTTGCGCCGGTGTATTCCACTGCCCAGTTGGCGGCCCTGTGCGGCGTCGACAAGGCACATGTGGCCTACCGCATCACCAAGGAGGATCTGCCCAGTGGCCGGCTGACGCCCGCTGGCGGCAAGCGCAACTTCGAGCTCAGCGAGCTCCGCGCCTGGACCCGCACGTACCGCGCGGACAAGATGCGACCCGCGGGCAAGAAGGCATTCACGATTGCGGTGGGTAACTTCAAGGGCGGCGTCGCCAAGACGACGACCGCCATGGTGCTGGCACAGGGCCTGAGCCTGCGCGGTCACCGGGTGCTGGCGATCGACACCGATCCGCAGGGCTCGCTCACGACCCTGCACGGTCTGCTGCCAGAGGCTGAGATCAGCGAGGACATGACCATTGCCCCGCTTTGCGACGGCAGCCAGTCCGACATCCGTTATGCGATCCGCTCGACCTATTGGGACGGGCTGGACCTGGTGGCTGCGGCCCCCTTCCTTTTCTCGGCCGAATTCGCGCTGCCCGCGCGGCAGATGCAGGAACCGGGTGCGCGGTTCTGGGACGTGCTCAACGCGGGCCTGGAGAGCGTGCGCGATCTCTACGACGTGATCATCATCGACACGCCTCCTTCCCTGTCTTATGTGACCATCAATGCGCTATGGGCTGCCAACGGGATCGTTGTGCCGGTGCCGCCGTCCGGACTGGACTTCGCTTCCTCGGCGCAGTTCTGGTCACTGCTGGCGGACCTGGGCGCGAACCTCGATGCGCAAGGCGGCGACATGGCCGGCAAGGCCTTCGATTTCCTGCACGTGCTGCTCAGCCGCGTCGATCCGAGCGATCCCGCCACGCCGGCGGTGCGGCAGTGGATCCAGGCGACGTACGGCGAGTACACGCTGCCCGTCGAAATCCCGAAGACCAGCGTGACGAGCAACAAGGCGGCGGAGTTTGCGACCGTCTATGACGTCCAGAAATACGAAGGCGCTGCCAAGACCTACAAGCGCGCGTCGGACGCCTATGACGCGTTCGTCGATCTGGTCGAGCAGTCCGTGGTGAGCAGCTGGGCAGACAAGGCACAGGTGCAATGAGGCAGGCCACCCATCAATTCACGAGGTTGCGGGCGCAGCGTGGAAACCAGGTTTCCAGCCTCGCATGTCTTGCCCGTCGTGTAGCGATTCAGACCGGAACCCGTTGGATGGTCAGGCGGCAACATCTCGGCGGCGCGACAGCTATCTACCAGTGCCTGTCGACAGCGATGCGCATGTGGAAACCGGGTTTCCATGGGCAGGCATCAATCCTGACCAGCCAGCTGGAACCCAGCCTTCCAGTCCATTCAGTGCCGGCGGCTCGCCCGCCCGCACCCAGCCAGGGGCGCGCGGTGCGCGGTACCTGGAAACCTGGTTTCCACCGCCAAGGAGATTCCAATGGCTAGTACCCGCAAACGCCTCGAAGCCCTGACCGCGGGATTGTCGATTCCCGAACCGGCGCCTGCATCGGCGGCGCCCGCGGCCCCGGTTGCGGTGGCGCCGGTCTTTCCAGGTGCGGCAACAGCTGCACCCATGGAAACCAGGTTTCCACCGGCCCAGACCGGAGCGATGGCACCACGCACGGGGCCGGGCCAGATGCTGGCATTCCGCGGCCAGATGCAGGCGGTGGAAGGGGAACTTGCGGCCTTGCGCGAGCGCCTCCAGCAGCATGACGGATCGACGCCGACGCGCAAGCTCGACCCCAAGACCATCCGTGCATCGCGATGGGCGAACCGCCATCCAGCCTCGTTTGAGACAGCGGCGTTCGCCGCGCTGAAGGCCGACATCGAACAGGCGGGCGGCAACGTGCAGCCGATCCTGGTGCGTGCCGTGCCGAACGAGCCAGGCCAGTACGAGCTGGTGTTCGGTCATCGGCGCCATCGCGCATGCCTGGATCTCGGCATTCCTGTACTGGCGGCGATCTGGGTCGACGAGCTTGGTGACATCGAGCTGTTCACGGCCATGGACCGTGAGAACCGCGAGCGCACGGACCTGTCGGCGTACGAGCAGGGCGTGATGTACCAGCGCGCGCTCGACGAGCAGCTGTTCCCGACCCAGCGCCAGCTTGCTGAAAAAGTGGGGCGCAGCCACACCTGGGTGCGCAAGGCGCTGATGGTGGCTCAGCTGCCGTCAGCCGTGCTCGAGTGCTTCCGCAGCCCGTTGGAAGTGCAGCACCGCCATGCGGAGCAACTCAATGCTGCCCTCGACAAGGATCGCCGCAGCGTCCTGAAGCGCGCCGAGAAGGTCCGGGGCCTGAAGCTCGCACCCGCTGCGGTGGTGGCACGCCTGCTCGGCATGGAGGCGGCGGCGAAACCGGAAAAGCTCGCGATCCAGAGCGATGGCAAGACGGTGGGTTCATGCCAGCGCGCCGTCGACGGGACCGTGACGCTGACATTGCTGCCTGGTGCCATGTCTGAAGTGGCATCGGATGCATTGGTCCGATCCGTGGCGGAAACCCTGCAGCGGGTTCGCCTGCTGGGCTGACCGGGGCGCCATTGCGCCTCATGTGAGCACCGTTGGGAAACGAAGCGGGGCCTGAATGTCAGAAGGAGAGGGAAGGGCGCCGCCCTCTCTTCATCTGAATCGCTCGGCTGCGAGGGCGGGCAAGGCCGGCACAGCCATTGGCCGCATCGATAACGCTCCCAGCAAATCGAATGCGCCTATTCGCGCAACCAGGGGGGCTCCATCCTCATCCACGGCATATCGGGCGGAACATGGGGGCTTTGGCTCCTGTGTGCAGAGGGGATGCGAGCAGACGACTCGTGGCACCCCTCCATCTAATCTTGAGGCGATGCTTGCCGGCTGTGCCGCCAATGCCAAAGATGCGCTGGCCAGTCGAGCCGTCAACGCGCTTCCGCTGCCACGAATGCCTCAGCAGCCAGGTGCCAATGAACCTCGATCAAGGCGATCGCAATATCTCCGAGTTCATCCCATCCGCGCTGTGCCGACAACATCGATCGACGGACTCCGAGACATGAAAGCACTGGTTCTGGAAAAGCACACGAACTCAAGCTGCGAGCTCAACATGCCGCTTCAGGTGGGGCCGCGTGACGTGAAGATCTGCATGCACCGTGGATAGAGCACGGCTTCCCGGTTCGGAACATAAATCACGGCCGACCAGCTCCGGACCAATAGCGCAAAACCTCCGAAGCTGGCTCGCCCGGTGGCGTCGTTCGGTATGTTTGCGCCCACTTCTCAGCGAATTCCTAAATCCCAAATAACCACACATTTCAAATCGGCGAGGTGGGGAGTTAATGCTGCGCCGTCGCTTGGCCTGGGCACTGCGTCGTTCTCGCATTGCGCCTGCAACACGTGCCGTGGAAAGATCGAGATCTAAGGCACGTGGCAGCGGGATTGTTCTTGAGGCGAAGAGGGCCCCGAAGACCGGCTCGCTCACCTGAGCTGCATTTGGTGTCGTCGGACTCGCCCAGTAAGCAACCCCGCATCTTTACTACCCCTCCAACTTCGTACGGCAAAACCTCCGCCAAGTAGCGGCGTGGCCTTGAACCCAAATACGCTGCTACGGCAACCACTTGCAGCACAAAGTGAACCTCGATGCTCAGTAGATGGCACATTCGTCCGCACGTCGGCGTGTCCATCACTGACAAGCCCCGTGAAAATATCCAAGCGAATCAACAAGTTAGCCCCATCTCCGGTAGTGACCTGTCGAGATTGCCAGCAAGAACAACACAAATTATCATTGATGATTATGTGAGTCGCCATCGCTTCGCCTATCCGCCTACAAAGCCAAGAAGGGGAGCGAGCGATGATCCGGAGCGTCCGCGGTTCAGCGCGGCAGGTAGCATTCAGGAAAAGGTCATGCAAAGGAGGTCGCAGTGAGCACGAGGATCTGGAGAGGGGCCCCCGTTGGGCATGCATGCTGCGCGGTTGCCGCCGGAAGCTGTGCAGAGGAGCTGGCACGATGAGCTCTCATCCCGTTCCGACCCGAGAGGAACTCGCCAGCCTGGAAGACGACGAACTCGAGCGCCTGGCCATCGAGTGGCGCGCCCGCGCCTCGCGCGGTGCCCGGCAAGCCTACGGCGTGGCCCATGCGCTGGAGGTCGAGTGGCGCCAGCGCATCCGCGTGAGCCGCGCCCAGGAATTGCCGCCGCCCGTGGTCGAGCCACGCCGCTGGTGGAAGTTCTGGCAGACCCGGCCAGCATCCGAGGCGTCCTCCTCCCTGTGAAGCCGACCTCCCCGCGCAAGCTTCACCGCGGCCACTTCGCCTTCATGCGCGCGCTCGCGCAGGGCGTCGACGAGCGTGCCAGTTGGGACCGCTACCTTCGGCTGGAAGGCGAGCATGTCGACCTGCGGACGGTGCGCCGCACCATCGCCTGGATCCGCGACGCCTTCGCCGCGGCCGCGCGCCGCGAGCACAAGCCGGGCACGGCGCGCCTGATCCTGCTCGATCCCGAACGCTTCACCGCGACGCCGGCGTTGCCGAGCCTGGCCGAATTCGCACAAGCCGAAGGCCTGGAAGATTTCTCCGAGGCCGAGCAGATCGAGGCTTATGAGGCGGCGTTCGGGCAAGGCGGCGGCTCGGCCGGAGGCCGGCATGGGGGGGGCTCGCGCCGGGCGCGCGTCATCGAGCGCCAACTGGAGGCGCTGCACTGGCTGGAGCGCCTGGTCGCGCAGGACCCGCGCCCCGGCGACAGCGTGGCCGCCTGGCTGCACCCCGCGCTGGCGGAGCGGCTGGAACGCTCGGGGCTGGCGACGCTGGCCCAGTTGGTCGCGCACATCAACGACAGCGGCGCCCGCTGGTGGGTCGAGGTGCAGGGCGTGGGGCAGGGCAAGGCGGCACGCATCCTCGACTGGCTGCATGCCAACGAGCAGGTGCTGGGTCTGCGAGTGAACGCTCACGCTGCTGCACCCCGAGCCCAATTGAACCCATCCACCCTGGCGTCGGTGGTTCCGTCCGCGACCGCGCTGGTGCCCTACGAGAAGTTCGTGCTGCCCGCGAACCTGAATGGCCGGGAGGGCGCCTGCCGGGCCCCACGTGAGCTCTGCAATCTGGTGGCAGCAGACGACCACGAAGCCATCGGCGCATGGCTCGTTTCGAAGGGGAATGGCGAGCCCCGGGCGCCCATGACCTCCACCCAGCGCTCCTACCGCAAGGAAGCGGAGCGGCTGCTGCTGTGGTCGGTCCTGGAACACGGCAAAGCCCTGTCCTCCCTCACCGGCGAGGACGCGCAGGCCTACCAGGCCTTTCTCGCGCAGCCGCCCGCCCGATGGTGCGGCGCGCGTCATCACCAGCGCTGGTCGCCGATGTGGCGACCGCTCGAAGGCGCGCTGACGCCGGCGGCGATGCGGCAGTCGCTGATCATCCTGCGAAGCCTGTTCGCCTTCCTGGTGGAGCAGGGCTACGTGACGGGCAACCCTTTCTCGCAGTCGGTGCTGCCGCCGGATGCGCAAGGCCGCCTCGGGGCGAACCGCATGCTGAGCTTCGCGCAGTGGGACCACGTCGACGGACAACTGCGCAGCCACGTGGACACCGAGCCCGGCCGCCGCCTGCGCAGGGGCATGCGCTGGCTCTACGCGACCGGGCTGCGCCTGTCCGAGATCAGCGAAGCGCGCTGTGGAGACCTGCGTCCCGGGCAGCCGGCCCCGGACGGCTGCCCCTGGCTGCTGTCCGTGACCGGCAAGCGCGGCGAGCGCCGCGAGGTTCCGGTGCCACCGGAACTGATCGACGAGCTCGGCGAGGAGCTGGCGCGCCACGGCTTCGACCGCCAGGTCGATGCGCCCGCCAATCGGAGCGTCCCGTTGCTGGCGCGCTTCGGCACGGGGGCCGAGCGCCCGACCGGGTGGTCGGCGTCGGGCCTGTACCAGGCCATCAAGGCTTTCCTTGCCCGCGCCGCGCAGGAACTCGACGCCGCCGACGCCGCGCAACTGAGAAAGGCCAGCACGCACTGGCTGCGGCACTCGCACGGGGCACACGCCTTGCGCGGAAGGGAAGGGCGTGCGCCGATGCCCCTGGCGGCGGTGCAGAACAACATGGGCCACGCGTCGCGGTCCACCACCTCGATGTACCTGCCACGGTCCTGAGCAGGGCAGGTCTCCAGGATCGTCGGGCCTCATCCCGCCTCCAGACTGCCGGGTGTCGAGGGGCTGCGCGCCGAGCTATCGGCAGCGGAAGACAACGCACACCAACTTTGTCCGACAGCCCCGACCAGCCCGCGGAACGCAGACTCCACTGCCCAACCACCGGAGGAAAGAAGTGAGAAGTCGCAATCGTCGAGACACCCAGCAGCCACAGCCGCAGCCACCGCGGGGGGAGTTCTGGCTCCTGCTCACGATCACGGTGATGATCGCCACCATCGCCCTGCTGCATCTGGCCGTGGAGCGAGAGCGCGCCGGAGGAGCTTTCCAATTCGATCTTCAGCTGCTGTCCGCAACGCCGGCGACACCGGCGCAGGGCCCTGAAGCCACGCTGCGTCTGCCCCAAGACATCCGCTGAATCCTCTGAGATCGCGCAGGTCCGGCAGTCGCGCGCGCTGCCGACAGGCTCGCCTGAATCAGCCGGGCGCCGCGCTGGATCTCTTCACTCCGCCAACGAACATGCCAGCAAGCGAGCGGCAGCGGCTCGGCGCCTGCAGCACGACCTGCACGAGCCGGCCTCGCACGGCATCGTTACCTACCCGACGACACGCAAGCCGCTGACCAGTGGGATGAAACGCCCGCAGAAAAGTCCAGGCTTCACTACAAACACAAGGAGCAGCCATGGCCCAGTACGGCGTCCAGCCACCGATCGGCGTCACCGAAGATTCCTCCGGCCTCAGCGGTGTTTCATGGGGGGCGATCTTCGCTGGTGCCGCCGGCGCCGCGGCGCTGTCCCTCGTGCTTTTGCTGCTCGGCACAGGCCTCGGCATGTCTTCCATCAGTCCCTGGTCCAGCCAGGGCGCCAATGCCGCCACGCTCGGCATGGCCACCATCGTGTGGCTCGCGTTCACGCAGATCGCGGCCTCCGGCATGGGCGGCTACCTGGCGGGACGGCTTCGCACCAAGTGGACCGGCGTGCATACCGACGAGGTCTACTTCCGCGACACGGCGCACGGCTTTCTCGCGTGGGCCATGGCCACCTTGCTGACGGCATCTTTGCTGGCTTCCGTCGTCAGCTCAATCGTCGGCGCGGGCACCCAGGCCGGCGCCACGGTGCTCGGCGGCGCCGCTTCCACCGCCGCATCCGCGACAGTGGCTTCCGCGTCGAACGCGACCCGAGCCCAAGGCGGGTCGGATGCCAGCACCGGACCGGTGAGCTACTTCGTCGATTCGTTGTTCCGCCGCGAGCCCGTCGCCTCCACCTCGGCCGCGACCTCGGCATCGGGCGCGCCGTCGGGCGACACCACCACGGCGCCCGCGATCCCGCCGCTGACGCCGAGCGGCAACCCCATGGCCACCGATGCCGAAGCCAGCCGCATCCTGCTCAACGGCATCCGCACCGGCGCCTTGCCTTCCGAGGACACGCGATACCTTGGACAGCTGGTCGCACAACGCACAGGCCTCAGCCAGCAGGACGCGGAGAAGCGTGTGACCGACACCTTTGCGAAGACCCAGGCTGCGCTGAAGGACGCGCAGGCCAAGGCCAGGGAGGCCGCCGACACGGCGCGCAAGGCATCGGCCTATGCCTCGCTGTGGCTGGTGGTCTCGCTGCTGATCGGCGCCTTCGTCGCAAGCTTCGCCGCAACTTATGGCGGCCGCTGCCGCGACCTTTGACCGATAGCGCTCTCGCATCCAATCCCCGAAGGAAATCACCATGCGCTCACTTCTGCTGTACTTCCTGGGTGTACCGATCCCGATCATCATCCTCATCGCCCTGTTCTTCCGCTAGGCCAGGCGGCGCGCCCGGTTAGCCGGGCCGATGCGCGCCGGGGCGACGCTGAACATGTCTCTGACGCAAGGCAAGTGCACCGTCGCGCTTCAAAAAAGGGACGGGTCCATACCGCCTTCTGTGCGGTGCTGGAAATGCATGCCCCGTCTGAAGAGGAAATCCTGCTCTTTTGCGTGTGCCCTGCCACGAAGGTCGAACCCCCTCGTCCAGTCGCGCGAAGCGCCGTATCAGGTGAAGCGGTAGATCATGCTGCTGCTACCGAATGGCGCCGGATGCCACGACTACCGCGCCCATCACAGCTCCCATGCGCGAGGCGATGGAAAACCTCGGGCACGAGAAAAATCTGCTGATGCCTTCCGCAGATCAGCTGCGGGCCGATGAGTTCGGCGGCCGGTGACGCCGAACGACCAGGGAGTGCGATGCGCGTGATCGGCTGCTCACCCAGCACCGAGATCACGCGCGAGTGACCTTTCCCGGAAGCTGCGCATCTGCCGGGACAACCAATGAGTCGGATCGTCAGCGCCACAACCCGGCGCTCCAGCATGTACCTCGAGGAGGTTCAACTGCACTTGCCGGGCGTCAGAAGGCGTTCATGTTTGGACCGATCCGTCACTGACGTTACTGAATATCGGCCTGCCCCTCGCCGTCTTCATCTGGGCTTCGCGCCACATTCGCTTCGCGGACTCTAAGCGTCCCCTCTGACGACTTGCGCCCGCACGGCGTTGCCTAAAGGTTCAACCTTTTGTCGCCGCGTGCGCTTCTTCCCATGGTGCTGTAGGACTTTGGCTCGCTTCGCGTTGTGGTCGAAATGTGAACTTTGCACACTCTGTTTCGCACCGACGCAGCCAAGAACGGAGTTCCGTCGTACCTTGATATTGCACTGCAGCAAATCAGCGACGGCGAATCGGACCCCCGCAGACGCATTGCCAATCAGTGCCTCAATTCATCAACCCATGGACGTGTGCCGGCGGTGCGAGCCCCGCGTGCGCCCATCCCAAAGAGAGGTGGTCATGCCTGCTTCGAAACTCCGCTCAGGTCTTTCTTTCCAGCGCCGACGGTCGCTCGGGCCTTCCGCTTCGCAAGGCCGGTTTCGGCAGCGCGGCGCCTTCGTGCCCAAGCTGGCAGCCTATGGCCTGCTGGCCTTCGTGCTGTGGCTGATGATCGCGACGCTGGTCCAGCCGCTGCTTTCCTCGCAGGCCACCCGGGCCGTGCTGCAGGCGCCCGTCGGGCTCATCACGTCGCCGATCAACGGCGTGGTCACGCAGATGGTGGTGCACGCGCGCGATACGGTCGAGCCGGGGACCGTCGTGGCAACCGTACGCAACCCGACCATCAACCAGGAGCTCCTCACCACGCTGAGTTCGCAGCGCCTGGCGCTGCAGAGCCAGCTCGCGCAACTGGGCAACCACTACAAGGCGGACAGCCAGGAGCTGAAGTTCGTCGGGCACGAGGCCAACGTCCATCGCGAGGCCTCGCTCGCGCAGGCCTGGGACGCGTGGCAGATCGCGCAGCGGCAGCGCGACGTCGCCCACAGCGTGGTGGAAGAGCAGGAGAACAAGGTGCGCGTGAACAGGGCGCTGCTCGAACAGGGTGCCATCAGCGAACAGGTGATGAACGCGGCCGAGGCCCAGTTGAACACGGCGCGTGCCAATGCGGCGGTGGCCGAGCAGACGTTCGCCGGTCAGGCGCAGACGGTGGCCAGCGCGGGGCAGGGCGCCTTCGTGGGCGCCGGGGGCAACAGCATCTTCCAGACACTGGAGAGCCGGCGCGAGGTGCTGCGCAACAGCGTCAATCGCACCCAGCAGGACGGTGCCGCCATCCTCTCGCAGCTCAAGCAGGTGACGGCGCTCGAGAACGAGGAACGCCAGCGCGTGGAGAAACTCTCCGCCTACGAAGTCAGGGCGGCGCAGCCCGGACTGGTCCACACCGTGCTGGCACCGGAAGGTGCCTACGTCACCGCCGGCGCTTCTCTGGTGCGCGTCACCGACTGTCGGCGTCTCGGCGTGGTCGCCGTCTTTTCCGCGCGGGTGGCGAAGCGCCTGAGCATCGGCTCGATGCTCGACGTGAAGCTCGACCAGAACGGCCCCGCGATGCCCGCGCGCGTTCAGCAGCTGCTGCCGGTGGTGTCCGATGCGCTGCAAAGCACCTACAGCGTGCCGTTCCCCTTCGCGGAGCAAGGTTCCATCTATGCCGTGGCGGACTTCGAAGGCGACGCTGCGCAGAAGGCCACGGAAGGAAGCACGCTGTGCGCGCCCGGCAAGGTCGTCACGGCGAGCCTGCGCTCCTGAGGCAAGGCATGTCCTTCGCGAAAGTGCCAACCATGCGAGCCGCTCCATCGACGCTCACCCTGGCGCCGTGCATGGCTGCGTGGCTGGCGCTCGCGTCGCCGGCGGCGTCCTTCGCGCAACAGTCCGGCACGGCCGCAACGACGAGCGCGACAGCGACTGCCACGGCGACGGCCGCGCAACAACGCCTCGCGCAGCAAAGCTGCGACGGCCTGCGCCAGGCCGTGAAGGATGCGCAGAAGGGCGCGGCCACCGGCCCGCTGTTCCTTCCGAGCTATCGCATGGCCGGCAACGATCGCGGCTCGCCGCCGCTGGAGCCTGCGCTCGTGGGGGCGGCCTACACGTACGACAACGCTCTGGCCGGCATTGCGCTCCTTGCATGTGGCGACCCAGCCTCCGCCCGGCGCATCGGCGACGCCGTCGTGCGCGCGATCGAACGCGACCCCCACGTCGCCGACGGTCGCGTGCGAAACGCGTACCGCGCCGGTCCGATGACCGAAGAGAAAGGCACGCTGCCCGGCCGTTGGGACGAAGGCCGCAAACAGTGGATCGCCGACGCCTACCAGGTCAGCACCGCCACCGGCAATGTGGCCTGGGCCGCACTGCTGCTGCTGAACCTGTCGCAGGCCGAACCCTCGCCGGCCTATTTGGCGGGTGCGAGAAAGCTGCTTGGCTGGGTCGAGCAACGCACGCGCGCGAAAAACGATCCCGACGGCTACAACGGCGGCTGGTTCGGCTGGGACGAAGCCCAGCGCCCGCAAACCTGGAAGTCGACCGAACACAACATCGACATCGCAGTGGCCGCCGCCTGGGCTGCACGGGCGGGAGGCACCGCAGCAAGCGGGGTTCAGGACGAGGCCGTGCGCCGACAGGCACGCACCGCGCTCGACTTCGTGGGCCGCATGTGGAACCCGGCGCAGCAGCGTTTCCACATCGGCACGAAGGAAGACGGCTCCACCATTTCCACCGAGGGATCGGGGCTCGACGCGCAGCTCTGGCCGCTGCTGGCGGCCACCGATCGCTCCTGCGCCTGGATGGGTGCGCTCGACTGGGCGCAGAAGCACCACCGCTTTGGCGAGGGCTACGGCTTCTCGCGCGAGCCGGACGGCATCTGGACCGAGGGCAGCGCACAGTTCGCCGCCACGCTCGTCGCTCGCAGGGGCACGGCACCCGAGGCGCTGTGGCGGCTGCTCGCATCGCAGCGCGCGGACAACGGCCTGTACTACGCCACCCCCAGCGCGCGCATCTCGACCGGACTGGCCATCGGGCCCGATTCGCCAGGCCCCGACTTCTTCTACTACCACTGGCCGCACCTGGGCGCCACCGCGTGGATCGCGCTGGCTGCCACCGGCTTCAACCCATTCACCGGCAAGACCGCCGCAGCAGGAGCCATTCCATCATGTCCCACCTGATCGCCACGCCGGAGTTCCAGCTCAACGCCCTCGTGGCGGGGCTCGCGCTGCTCCTGATGACCTGGGGTCGTGTCGAGCGCACGAGTCACCGCGTCCTGTTCGGGGCGCTGACCGCGCTGCTGCTCATGCGCTACGCCGTCTGGCGTGTCACGGCCACCATGCCCCCGTCGGACCTCGGCTTCGAGACTCTCTTCGCCTGGGTGTTTCTGTTCTTCGAGATGACGGCCGTGGTCTACACGCTGATGTCGATTCACATGCTGGTTCGTCGCCGCGACAACCGGCGGCTCGCTGATCTGGGCGAGGCTGCGCTGCGCGGGCGTGGCGCGGACGTGCCCGCACTGGACGTCTTCATCTGCACCTACAACGAGGAACTGGCCGTGCTCGAGAAGACCATCATCGCCGCGCAGGCCATCGACTACCCGCGGCTGCAGGTCTGGGTGCTCGACGACACGCGGCGCGACTGGCTGCGCGACTACTGCGCGCGCAGGGGCGTGAACTACGCGCGCCGCCCCGACAACAGCCACGCCAAGGCGGGCAATCTCAACAACGGCCTGCGGCTGTCGGCGCAGACGACCAATGCGCCGTTCATCCTCGTGCTCGACGCCGACTTCGCCCCGCGCCGGCAGATCGCCTACCGCATGCTCGGGCTCTTCGACGACCCGAAGGTGGGGCTGGTGCAGACGCCGCAGTTCTACTACAACGCCGATCCCATCCAGCACAACCTGCGCGCCACCGACAGTTGGGTCGACGAGCAGCGCGTGTTCTTCGATGTGCTGCAGCCCGCGAAGGATGCGGTGGACTCCGCCTTCTGTGTGGGCACTTCGTTCATTGTGCGCCGCGACCTGATCACGGCCGCAGGCGGCTTCCCGGTGGGCAGCGTGTGCGAGGACATCCACACCACCTACCTGCTGCTGCGGCGCGGCCACATCACGCGCTGGCTGGGCGAGCGGCTGTCGAACGGCTTGTCGGCCGAGAGCATCATCGACTACATCAACCAGCGCAGCCGCTGGTGCCTGGGCACGGTGCAGCTCGCGCTGCTGCCGAACGGGCCGCTGCGCGGCAAGGGCTACAGCCTTTCGGCGCGGCTGCACTTCCTGCACGGCCTGCTGCACTGGCTCGGCAAGCCCTTCATGGCGCTGATCATGCTGGCGCCCGCGCTGTACTGGTATGCGGACGTGTCGGCCTTCCACGCGACCCCGCAGGCCTTCGCCGCCTACGGGCTGCCGCCGCTCGTGATGTTCTGGGCCTACAGCTACTGGATCAGCCAGCGGCGCTGCCTGCCGGTGTTCAGCGAGGTGAGCCAGCTCGTCGCCGCGATGGCCGTCACGGGCACGCTGCTGAGCGCGATGCTCAAGCCTTTCGGGCATCCGTTCAAGGTTACGGCCAAGGGCCTGGACCGCTCGAAAACGGTGGTGCACTGGAAGCTGGTCGCCGTGTTCGGCGGGTTGCTCGTCGCGCTGCAACTGGGGGGCGCGACGGCCATCATGACCGGGCCGGCGCTCGCGCCGGGCGATGAGCTCAACTTGGTGTGGACCGGCATCGCGCTCGTCCTATGTTTGGGCGCGCTCATCGCCTGCGTCGACCTGCCCCGGCCGGATGGCGAGGAACGCTTTCCCTGGTCCGCCGCGACCCGCGTGCGCACGGCCGCAGGGGAGGGCGATTCGCGCTTCGTCAACATCGCGGCGGACGGCGCCATGCTCGAAGGCGGCGCGGTGCTCAGGCGCCTGTGCGCGGGGCAGCCGCTGGAGGTCCACGTCGAGACGGTGGGATGGCTGCCGGCCTTCATCGTGCGCCGCAGGCGAGCCGGCGCGGAGCTGCGCTTCGCCGCCACCGAGGCACAGCGCGAGCAGCTGGTGAGCCACGTCTTCAACGTATCGCCGAGCCACGTCGCGGTGCAGGTGCGGCCCTGGGGCGCGGCCTCGGCCCTGCTTGCGAGCGCGGGCTTCGGCTCGCCCGGTGCCGGCTTCGTGCGCATGTTCCTGCGCGTGTCGCTGCTCGTGCTGGCGGTGTGCGTGCTGCTGGCGACGAGCGGCTGCAACCTCACGCCGCCGCTCAAGCAGCCCGATCTGGCCGTGCCGTCGAGCTGGCCCGCCGGCGCGACGGTGGCGACGGCGCAGCCCGCCGATTGGCGCGGCTTCGTGCAGGACGAAGAACTGCGCGGCCTGATCGACACGGCCCTGCGCCAGAACCGGGATCTGCGCGTCTATGCAGCGCGTGCACGCGAGGCGCGCGCGGTCTACGCGGGAAGCCGCGCGTCGTTGTTCCCGCAGCTGGGCCTCTCCGGCAACGCCCAGCGCGCGCAGACCACGCCGCAGGGCTCGCTCAGCCCGGTGGGCAACGTTCCGTCCGATGGCCGCGTCTCGAATAGCTTCGACATCCAGGCCGGCGTGATGTCGTACGAGCTCGACTTCTTCGGGCGCCAGCGGAGCTCCGCGCAGCAAAGCGGCGCCCTCGCGGAGGCCGGCAACATGGACTATGCGGCCGCCCGCATGAATCTGGTAGGCGAGGTCGCCAACGCGTACCTCGCGCTGCGCGCCGATCGCGCACTGCTCGCACTGGCCGACGCCAACGTCGCCTCGCTCTCGGCCAACGCAGACACGATCGGCCGCGCCAAGGCCGTGGGCGGCGCAGCGCAGCTCGACGTGTACCGCGTGCAGTCGCTGCTGCAGAACGCACGCGTGCGGCAGGAGGAGTACCGCATGCGCGTCGCCCAGGATCTGCAGGGGCTCAACGTGCTGGTCGGCCAGCCCGTGCCGCAGGACACGGGTTCCGCGCGGCCCTGGCCCGAACGCTCCACCGAGCAGGTGGCGGCGGGGCTGCCCTCCAGCCTGTTGCAGCGCCGGCCCGACCTGCTGGCCGCCCAGGCGCGTGTCGAAGCCGCCAATGCCGGCATCGGCGCGGCCAAGGCAGCCATGCTGCCGACCATCTCGCTGACCGCGCTGACGGGCGGCGTGAGCAACGAGCTGAGCACGCTGCTCAGCAGCGGCAACAGGAGCTGGGCCGGCGTGCTGGGCGTGTCGCTGCCGCTGTTCGACTGGGGGCGCCGCTCAGCCAATATCACGAGCAACGAAGAGAAGCTCGCCGCGGCGATGGCCTCGTACGAATCCGCAGCCCAGGTAGCGCTCCGAGAAACCGCCAACGCCCTGATCGCCAGCGACCATCTGCGCCCGCAGCTGGAGGCGCAGCAGCTGCGCGTGCAGTCGCTGGAGAACGTCGCGCGCATCTCGCAGGCACGCTTTCGCAGCGGCCTCGAAGACTATTTCTCCAGCCAGGACGCGCAGCGCGAGCTGTACGCCGAGCAGCAGCAACTGATCGAGCTTCAGCTCAAGGATGCGGTGAACCTCGTCAATCTCTACAAGGCGCTGGGAGGTGGTTGGAACCGTGCGTAGGCAGGCTGCCTATATGGTTTTCAGATCCAGCGGGGCGCCGTCTTCCTGCAGCGCGGCGCGCATCGTTGGATGCCGGTTCGGCCTGCCTTTCACCAAGTTTCGCCCGATCACATGCGCCTGCTACGGGCATTGCATCGCGCGGACTGAATCGCGACTGCAAAGGGATGCGGTCTTTCTGACTGCCCTTGTTGCGACGTAGGGCGACTGGCGTCATGCATTCAGAGCAGCGAGTGCTCGTCTGCGAACGCGCCGAATCGAGCGTCAAAGTCGTTCCAAGTCTGAACGTTGGCTGCTGTCCAGCTGTATGGTTTGCTGTGCTCGGCGTTTGCACGCCCCTCTTGAAGCTCCTTCATTTGCTGCGGAGAAATGAGGTACGCAGCGGGGCACCCGTCGCGCGTGATGACGACCGGCTCGCGTTGCGCATTGTCAAGAAGCTCTCCGAGTTTGCCTTGTGCCTCGACGGAGGTGACAGTGATCATTGGTCGGCTCGAAAAAATGGCAACTTCGACACTCTAACGGCCCGAAGCTCCACCGTTCTCGCGAGAGCCCGACATATGCGCGCTTCATACAGGCACTCTTGATGACGTTTTCCGGGGTCTGGTGCGGCGCGGCATCTGAGCGGGTGCGCCAGCGGCCGCTCAAAGGGACTCGCGGATCACCTTGCCCTCCGCAAGGCACCGCTTCAGCGCAGCACCAGCACAGGCAGCGTCGAGCGCACCAGCACCTGCTGCGTCTCGCTGCCCAGCAGCAGGCGCTTGAGGCCCTTGCGCCCGTGCGAGGCCATCACGATCAGGTCGCTGCGGTGCTTCTTCGCCGCCGCGATGATCGACTCGGCGACCAGGTCCGAGCTGGCCTGTGCCGTCTTGATCCGCACGCCGCGTTCCCGCGCGCGGTCGCGCACCTTGTCGAGCATGGCCTGCGCCTTCTCGGCCCACTGCTTCTCGATGCGGCCGACGTCTTCGGCGGAGAAGGTCATCGAGCCTTCGAAATAGCTCTTCGGATAACGGGGAACGACGGTCAGCGCGACCAGGTCGGCGTCGTTCTGCACCGCCAGCGAGATGGCGCTGTCGACGGCCTTCTTCGAAAGGGCGGTGCCGTCGGTGGCGACGAGGATGCGCTTGAACATTGAGGATCTCCACACAGTGTGCGCCCGAGCTTAGGCAGGCGACGGTCCTTGCGGCTTGATGCATATCAAGCGCCTCGCGGCGCCTGCCTCTTAGGCTCGCCCGATGAATGCCACGCTCGCCCCGGATCGCGCCGTGATCCCTGCCATTCCAGTTGCTCCAGCTCTGCCAGCTCCAGTCGGTGAAGACGCCTGGCAGATGCTGGACGATCCGGCCGAGTGGGCCGCGTTCGGGCGCGAGTTGAATGACACCGATGGCGGCTGCTGGGAGTCGCAGGTCATGGTCGAGGGCATGACCTGCGCGGCCTGTGCCTTCACCGTCGAGGACGCGTTGCGCCGGGTTCCCGGCGTGCGCGAGGCGCAGGTCAACGCGGCCAGCCGGCGTGCGCGCGTCGTCTGGTCGCCTGCGCAGACGCGGCCCTCGCGCTGGTTCGAGGCGAGCACGAAGGCCGGCTACCCGCTGCTGCCGGGCTGCGACCGCTCCGCGAGGGAGCTGCGTCGGCGCGAATCGCGGCTGGCCCTGTGGCGGTGGCTGGTCTCCGGCCTCTGCATGATGCAGGTGATGATGTACGCCTACCCCGCGTACGTCGCGCGGCCCGGCGACATGGGCGCCGATTCGGCGCAACTGCTGCGCTGGGCCTCCTGGGTGCTGACGCTGCCGGTAGTGCTCTTCTCCTGCGGTCCCTTCTTTCGCAGCGCCTGGCGCGACCTGCGCATGGGCCGTATCGGGATGGACCTGCCCGTGGCCTTCGGCGTGCTCGTCACCTTCGCGGTCAGCAGCGCCGCCACCTTCGATGCCGGCGGCCGGCTCGGCCACGAGGTCTATTTCGACTCGCTGACGATGTTCGTCTTCTTCCTGCTCACCGGCCGATGGCTGGAGGCGCGGCTGCGCGAGCGCACGGCCGGCGCCCTCGATGCGCTGATGAACCGGCTGCCCGATGCCATCGACCGACTCGCGGCCGACGGCAGCTGGAAGCGCGTGGCAGTGCGCCGGCTCGCCGTGGGGGACGTGGTTCGGGTGCGCCCTGGCGAAGCCTTCCCGGCCGACGGCGTGCTGGTCGAAGGCGACACCAGCGCCGACGAGGCCCTGCTGACCGGCGAATCGCGGCCGGTGCCCCGCGCATGCGGCGACCGCGTGCTCGCCGGCAGCCACAACCTGACGGCTCCGGTGCGGGTGCGCATCGAATCGGTGGGCCGGGGCACGCGCTTCGCGCAGATCGTCCGGCTGATGGAGAGCGCCGCCTCGCGCAAGCCGCGCCTCGCGCTGCTGGCGGACCGCGTGGCGCGTCCCTTCCTCGTCGCGGTGCTGGCATCGGCGGCCATCGCAGCCGCGTTCTGGTGGCCGACGGACCCGGGCAGGGCGCTGATGGTGGCGGTCGCGGTGCTCATCGTGACCTGCCCGTGCGCGCTCTCGCTCGCGACGCCGGCCGCCATGCTCGCCAGTGCGGGCGCGCTGGCGCGCGGCGGCGTGATGACCTCGAACCTGCAGGCGCTGGAAGCGCTGGAATCGGTCGACACCGTGGTGTTCGACAAGACCGGCACGCTGACGGGCGATGTCCCCCGGCTGGAGCGCATCTACTGCCGACAGGGCCTGCGGCCCGGCGATGCGCTCGAGATGGCGGCAGCACTCGCCGGGCAGTCGCTGCACCCTGTGTCGCAGTCGCTGGTGAATGCCTGGAACGCGCAGTTCCGCTCGCCACCCGATTGGATCGCGCAGCAAACCGTCGAGGCGGCGGGCCAGGGCATCGAGGGCCGCCTGCATCGCACGCGCGCAGCAGCCGGCACGGACCGGCGCGTGCGCCTGGGCTCGGCGGGCTTCTGCGAGGTGGCTGCATTGGAGGTCGAGGCCGCGCAGGTCCACCTGGCCGACGAGCAGGGCTGGCTCGCGAGCTTCGTGCTGGCCGAGGAGCTTCGCGCCGATGCCGCCGAGGCCGTGGCGACGCTGCGCGCGCAAGGGGTCACGGTGCGGCTGCTCTCGGGCGACAGGGACGCGGCTGCGAGGGAGATCGCCGTGCGCTGCGGCATCGACTTCGCGCAGGGCGACTGCACGCCGGAAGACAAGCTCGACGTGCTGTGGCGTTTGCAGGCCGAAGGGCGGCGGATCGCGATGGTGGGCGACGGCCTCAACGATGGCCCGTCGCTGGCGCGTGCGAATGCCTCGTTCGCCTTCGGCCGCTCGGTGCCGCTGTCGCGCGCGCACGCCGACTTCGTGGTGCTCGGCGACAGGCTCGCCAGCATCCCGCAGGCGATCGCGCAGGCACGCAGGACCTTGCGCGTGGTACGGCAGAACCTCGTGTGGGCCGCGGGCTACAACGCGCTGTGCGTGCCGCTGGCCGTCGCCGGCTGGCTGCCGGCCTGGCTCGCGGGCCTCGGCATGGCCGCGAGCTCGCTCGTCGTCGTCCTCAACGCCGCGCGGCTGTCGCGCGCTGGCGCTGGAGAAGGCGTGCGCTGATGGACATCCTCTTTCTCCTCGTGCCGCTGTCCGTGATGCTGGTCCTCGCGATCCTCGGCGGACTGTGGTGGGCCATCGAGCGCGGCCAGTTCGAAGACGTCGACATGGAAGGCGAACGCATCCTGCACGGCGATTGATATGCATCAAGCCCTCGGGCTGGTAACCCACGGAAACTGCCCGCAACTCAATCAAGGGCACGACGATGCAGGAACCCAGACCCCCCGCCGCGGAATACGACGACACGGTCGTGCGGCAGTTCGCGCTCATGTCCGTGGTGTGGGGCGTGGTCGGCATGCTGGTGGGCGTGGTCATCGCCTCCCAGCTGACGTGGCCCGAGCTCAACCTCGGCGTGCCATGGCTCAGCTACGGACGCCTGCGGCCGCTGCACACCAACGCGGTCATCTTCGCGTTCGGCGGCTGCGCGCTGATGGCGACCAGCTTCCACGTGGTCCAGCGCACCTGCCAGGTCCGGCTCTTCGCGCCCCGGCTCGCGTCCTTCGTGTTCTGGGGCTGGCAGGCGGTGATCGTGGCGGCCGCCGTCAGCCTGCCGATGGGCTACACGCGCGGCAAGGAATACGCAGAGCTCGAATGGCCGATCGCCCTGCTGATCGCGGTGGTCTGGGTGGCCTACGCCATCGTGTTCTTCGGCACCATCGGCACGCGCAAGGTGCGCCACATCTACGTGGCCAACTGGTTCTTCGGCGCCTTCATCATCGCGGTCGCGCTGCTGCACATCGTCAATGGCGCGGCGGTTCCGGCGGGATGGATGAAGAGCTACTCCGCCTATGCCGGCGTGCAGGACGCGATGGTGCAGTGGTGGTACGGCCACAACGCAGTGGGCTTCTTCCTCACGGCCGGCTTCCTGGGGATGATGTACTACTACATCCCCAAGCAGGCGGGACGGCCGGTGTATTCGTACCGGCTGTCGATCGTGCACTTCTGGGCGCTGATCTTCACCTACATGTGGGCGGGCCCGCACCACCTGCACTACACCGCGCTGCCCGACTGGACGCAGTCGCTGGGCATGGTGTTCTCGCTGATCCTGCTCGCGCCGAGCTGGGGCGGGATGATCAACGGCGTGATGACGCTCTCGGGCGCCTGGCACAAGCTGCGCACCGACCCGATCCTGCGCTTCCTGATCGTGGCGCTCTCGTTCTACGGCATGTCGACCTTCGAGGGGCCGATGATGTCCATCAAGACCGTCAACGCCCTGAGCCACTACACCGACTGGACCATCGGCCACGTGCACTCCGGCGCGCTCGGCTGGGTGGGCTTCATCACCATGGGGTCGCTCTACTACCTGATCCCGCGCATGTACGGCCGCACCGCCATGTACAGCGTGCGGGCCATCGAGGTGCACTTCTGGATCGCCACCATCGGCATCGTGCTGTACATCGCCGCGATGTGGATCGCCGGCGTGATGCAGGGTCTCATGTGGCGCTCGATCAACCCCGACGGCACGCTCACCTACACCTTCGTGGAGAGCGTGAAGGCCACCTTCCCGTTCTACCTGGTGCGCGTGATCGGCGGCGTTCTATACCTCAGCGGGATGTTGCTGATGGCGTGGAACGTCTGGATGACCGTCATCTCCGGGCGCGCGGTGCGCGCCGAGATCCCGCCGCCTGCCATGGCCCATGCCTGAGGACGCACGATGAATTCCAAGACTTCCAGCTCGGGCGGCTTCACGCACGAGAAGATCGAGACCAACAACCTGCTGATGATCGTGCTGATCCTCGTGGTGGTGGCCGTCGGCGGCCTCGTCGAGATCGTGCCGCTGTTCTTCCAGAAGTCGACCACCGAGGCGGTGCAGGGCGTCAAGCCGCTCACGCCGCTGCAGCTGGCCGGCCGTGACATCTACCTGCGCGAAGGTTGCTACAACTGCCACTCGCAGATGATCCGGCCCTTCCGCTCGGAGACGCTCCGCTATGGCCACTACTCGGTGGCCGGCGAGTTCGTCTACGACCATCCGTTCCAGTGGGGCAGCAAGCGCACCGGCCCCGACCTGCAGCGCGTGGGCGGCAAGTACAGCGACGAGTGGCATCGCATCCACCTGAACAACCCGCGCGACGTCGTGCCCGAGTCGAACATGCCGGCCTACAGCTGGCTGGAGAAGACGCCGGTCGATGCCGAGTCGCTGCCCGCCCACATGCGCGCGCTGCGCCGCGTCGGCGTGCCCTATACCGATGCCGAGATCGCCGGGGCCGCGGAAGACGTCCGGGGCAGGACCGAGATGGAGGCCACGGTGGCCTACCTGCAGTCGCTGGGCCTGGCGCTCAAGTAGGCAAGCGGCAAAGGACGCAAAACCATGATCGACCTCACCATCTTGCGCGTCGCCGCCACCGTCGTGTGCTTCGCGCTGTTCATCGGCATCGTGATCTGGGCGTATTCGCGCCGCAACGCGCCCGGCTTCCAGGAAGCGGCACGCCTGCCCTTCGAGCAGGACTGAAGTGAAGGGATAAGCACGATGAGCGATTTCATCCACCGTTTCTGGTCCGACTACGTGGCCGCGGTCTCGCTGCTGGGCATCCTCGGCTGCGTGATCCTGCTGTGGCTCACGGCCCGCAAGCGCGTCGCCGCCAGCGCCGACAACACGACCGGCCACGTCTGGGACGAAGACCTGCGCGAGGCCAACAACCCGCTGCCGATGTGGTGGGTCGGCCTGTTCGTGCTGACCATCGTCTTCGGGCTCGGCTATCTCGCGCTCTTTCCGGGGCTGGGGAGCTTCCGCGGTAAGTCCGACTGGACTTCGCGCGGCGCGTACGAGGCGGAAGTCGCCAGGGCCACGCAGGAGCTCTCACCCGTCTATGCGAAGTACGCGTCGATGCCTGTCGAGGAAATCTCGCGCGACCCGCAGGCCCATGCCATCGGCGAGCGGCTCTTCATGGGCAACTGCGCCCAGTGCCATGGCTCCGATGCGCGCGGCAGCAAGGGCTTTCCCAACCTGACGGACAAGGACTGGCTCTACGGCGGCACGCCCGAGAAGATCATCGAGACCATCACCAGGGGGCGGGTGGGCGTGATGCCGCCCATGGCCGCCGCCGTCGGTACGCCCGACGACGTGAAGAACGTCGCCAACTACGTGCTGAGCCTGTCGGGCGAGCCGCACGACTCGGTGCGCGCCGGCCTCGGCAAGGCGAAGTTCACGGCATGCGCCGCATGCCACGGCATCGGCGGCGTGGGCAACCAGGCCCTGGGCGCGCCCAATCTCAGCGACAGGATCTGGCTGCACGGCTATGGCGAGGCCGCCATCATCCAGATGATCAACTCGGGCAAGCACAACGAGATGCCCGCGCAGGAAGGCCGCCTCACCGAGGCACAGATCCGGATGGTCGCGTCCTACGTCTGGGGGCTCTCCAACAATGCGCCTGCGGCCACGCCCTGAGGCCGGCGGACCGCCATGACCCGCAGGATCATTCCCATCGCGAACGCCAACCCGGGAGGCGGCGAGGAGGTCGGCCTGTACGAGGCCTCGAAGAAGATCTATCCCCGCACCGTGCGCGGTGTGTTCGCGCGCTGGCGCTGGGCGCTGGTTTTTCTCACGCAGCTCGTGTTCTACGGCATGCCCTGGGTGGAATGGGGCGGGCGCCAGATGGTGCTGTTCGACCTCGTGGCGCGGCGCTTCTACATCTTCGGGCTGGTGCTCTACCCGCAAGACCTGATCTACCTCTCGGGCCTGCTGGTCATCAGCGCGCTCTCGCTCTTTCTCTTCACCGCCGTGGCGGGGCGGCTGTGGTGCGGCTACGCCTGCCCGCAGACCGTCTACACCGAAATCTTCATGTGGGTGGAGCAGCGCATCGAAGGCAACCGCGCTGCGCGCATGCGGCTGGACGCCGAGCCGATGTCGCTCGAGAAGCTGGTGAAGAAGTGGGCCAAGCACCTGCTGTGGATCGGCATTGCGATGTGGACCGGCTTCACCTTCGTGGGCTACTTCACGCCGATCCGTGAGCTCGGCGTGGCCTTCCTGCAGACGAAGATGGGCTCGTGGGAGGTCTTCTGGGTGTTCTTCTACGGTTTCGCGACCTACGGCAACGCCGGGTTCATGCGCGAGCAGGTCTGCAAGTACATGTGCCCCTATGCGCGCTTCCAGAGCGCGATGTTCGATCGCGACACGCTCATCGTGACCTACGACCCCCGGCGCGGCGAGCCGCGCGCGCCGCGCCGCAAGGGCCCCGATCCGCGGTCGATGGCGCTCGGCGACTGCATCGACTGCATCGACTGCGGCCTGTGCGTGCAGGTGTGCCCCACCGGCATCGACATCCGCCAGGGCCTGCAGTACGAATGCATCGGCTGCGGCCTGTGCGCGGACGCCTGCGACACGGTCATGCAGAAGATGGCCTATGCGCCGGGGCTGATCCGCTACGACACGCAGAACGGCATGGAGGCCGGGTGGTCGCGCCGGCAGCTGCTGCGGCGCGTGCTGCGCCCGCGGGTGCTGGTCTACGCCGCGATCCTGCTGCTGCTGGTGACCGGCCTGCTGGCCAGCCTGGTGGTGCGCTCGCCGCTGAAGGTCGACGTGGTGCGCGACCGGGCCGCGCTGGCGCGCATCGCCGAGGGCGGAAGGCTCGAGAACGTCTACCGGCTGCAGATCATGAACGCCACCGAGCAGCCGCAGCGCTACCGCATCGCCGCCAGCGGGCTCGAAGGGCTCAGCGTGTCGCCGGACGAGCCGGTGGCCGTCGATGCGGCCCAGTCGCGCTGGGTCGCGGTGCGGCTTCAGGTGCCCTACGGCAGCGTGCCCGCCGGATCGCACACGGTGCACTTCGGCATCCGCGAGGAAGGCAGCGGCGCGCAGGTTTCCGAGAAAGCGGCCTTCCTGGTGCCGCGCTGAAAGGTCTGGAATGAATGCAGCAACCGGTTCGACGATGAACGCGCTGGCCGCCGAAGCGCTCGAGGCGCACAAGCCCTGGTGGCGCCATCCGCTGCTGTGGATGGTGATCGGCGGCCCGGTGGCCGTGATGATCGCGAGCTTCGTGACCTTCTGGCTGGCCTGGCGAAGCCCCGATGCGCTGGTGTCCGAGGACTACTACCGCGAGGGCATCGAGATCAACAAGACGCTGGCCGGCAAGCGCCACCTCCCCGCGCTGACGGGCCGCAACCACGCGATGACGCCTGCGGAAGACGTGCCCTCCGCGGGTTCGAGGGCGGCGCCATGAACGCGATGCGGCTGGTCGCCGCCATCCTCTGGCCTTCCTTCCTGGTGGCCTGCGGCATGGAGGTGCTGGTCTTCGCGCTGGTCGATCCGATCAACACCTTCTGCGGCGCCGATGCGCTGCACATGACGCGGCAGGGCATCTATACGGGTGCCTTCTTCGTCTTCTGGCTGATGGCCGCGGCCTCGAGCGCCTGCACGGTGCTGCTGACCGCGCCGCCTGCACCCGTGCAGCCCGACGCTCCCATGCGCACACCCACCCCATGACTTCCATTGCCCTCGCTCCCGACACCGGAACCGAAACCGGAACCGTGCAGGCCCCGCTGCCGATCGACCTGCTGCGGCAGTTCGACGTGCCCGGCCCGCGCTACACCTCCTATCCCACCGCGGACTGCTTCGTCGAGGCCTTCGGAGAGAACGACTACGTGCGTGCGCTGGCACAGCGCCGCGCAGCCGGCCCCGAGGCGCCGCCGCTGTCGCTGTACGTCCACATCCCCTTCTGCGAGTCGCTGTGCTACTACTGCGCCTGCAACAAGATCGTGACGCGCCACCGCGAATGGGGCCGCCAGTACCTCGCGTACCTCGGGCGCGAAGTCGAGCTGCAGGTCGCGCAGCTCGGCCGCAGCGCCACCGTGTCCCATCTGCACCTGGGCGGCGGATCGCCGACCTTCCTCGACGATGCGGAGCTCGGCGAGCTCATGGCGCTGCTGCACCGGGCCTTCGCCTTCGTGCCCGGCGGCGAGCGCTCCATCGAGATCGATCCGCGCACGGTGGACGCGCAACGGCTTTCCAACCTCGCGGCGCTCGGCTTCAACCGCCTGAGCTTCGGCGTGCAGGACTTCGACCCGGCCGTGCAGAAGGCGGTGCACCGCATCCAGCCCGCATCGCAGGTCTTCGCGCTGATGGACGAGGCCCGCTCGCTGGGCTTCGAGTCGATCAACGTGGACCTGATCTACGGCCTGCCGCGGCAGAACGACGCCTCGTTCGAGCGCACGCTCGCGCAGGTCTGCGAGCTGCGGCCCGACCGCATCGCGCTCTATGCCTACGCGCACCTGCCCGAGCGCTTCAAGCCGCAGCGGCGCATCCATGCCGAGGAACTGCCGGACGCTGCCGCGCGCGTGCGCATGCTCGCGAACGCCATCGCGAGGCTCACGGGCGCCGGCTACGTCTACATCGGCATGGACCATTTCGCGCTGCCCGACGATCCGCTCGCCGTCGCGAAGAAGCAAGGGCGGCTGCACCGCGACTTCCAGGGCTACGGCACGCGGCCCGAAGGCGACCTGATCGCGCTCGGCGTATCGGGCATCGGCCGCGTGGGCGCCACCTACAGCCAGAACGCCAAGAGCCTGGACGACTACCGCGCCTTGCTCGACCAGGGGTGCCTGCCGGTGGTGCGGGGCCTTGCGCTGTCGCGCGACGACCTGCTGCGGCGCGAGGTGATCATGGCGCTGATGTGCCGGGGGCGGCTCGACTTCGATGCCATCGGCGAAGCCTTCGCGGTCGACTTCCGGCGCTACTTCGCCACCGAGTTCGCGGCGCTCGGCCCGCTGGTCGCCGACGGCCTGGTGCGCCTGAGCGACCACGGCCTCGCGGTCACCGAGGAGGGCTGGTTCCTCGTGCGCGCGGTCGCGATGGTGTTCGACCGATACTGCCGCGCCAACCGCACGCGCTTCTCGCGCGTGGTCTGACCATGCAGGCCGCGCTCGCCGGTGCCGCGCTGCTCATGGGCCTTGCCGGCGGGCCGCACTGCGTGGCGATGTGCGGTGCCGCCTCGTCGGCGGTGATAAGGATCGTGCCGCTCACCGCCGCAGGTGGTGGCGCGGTGCCGGCACTCGCCGCGCCCGGTGCCTTCCATCTGGGCCGCGTCGCAAGCTACGCGGCGGCCGGCGCCATCGCGGCGGCCAGCGTCGACGGCCTCGCGCTGGCCAGCGCCCAGGTCGCCGCATTGCGGCCGCTGTGGGTGCTGCTGCACGTCTTCGTGTTCGCCTGGGGCGCGATGCTGGCCGTCACGGGGCGGCAGCCGCTGTGGGCGCGGCGCATCGGCCGCTCGCTCGAAGCGCGTCTTCGTCCGCATGCGGGGGGCACGGGGCTCGGCGTGCTCGCGGCCGGTCTGCTGTGGGTGGCGCTGCCGTGCGGGCTGCTCTATTCGGCGCTGATGCTGGCGGGCCTGGGCAGCGGGCCGTGGGAAGGCGCGATGCTGATGGCGTTGTTCGCGGTGGGAAGCGGGCTTTCGCTCGCGGTCGGTCCGTGGCTGTGGCGGCGCCTGCGCCTGGCCAGCGGTGCGGCGGGCCAGGCCTGGGGCGCACGGCTGGCGGGCGTGCTGCTGGCCGGCGCCGCCGCGCACGCCGTGGGCTCGGACCTCATGCGCCAGATCGATGCCTGGTGCCGATGAAACGCGTGGCCTCGCCCGGTGGCGCATCTGCGGCGAGGGTCTCCCACCCGCGAGGGGTGATGCGGGTCACCGTGGCCGCATCCTGGTGCGTGCAGTCGCCCGTGCCATGGCCCGGCTGCGAGACGGCGGGAGGAATGCGGGCCTCGACCTGACCCGCGGCCAGGAGCACGCGCAACCTGTCGATCATCGCGGGATCCGCCTCGCTGCAAGGCAGTCGCGAGGCGGCCAGCCTGCGCAGCAGGTTCATGCACATGGCAGCCTCCGTACGAAGCTCAGTCCAGCGTGAGCCACTTGATGAGGAGCTGGAACGCGAACCATAGCACTGCGCCACCCAGCGCGGCACACAGCACGATGAGCAGCAGCAGATGGACGGACATGCGGCCCTGCGTCGTTCGACGGATGCGCATCCGCCAGTCTCAGTGGCCGTCGCGCGGGCAGGTGCTGACGCCGAACAGCGTGTAGGCAGGGCAGTTGCCCACCACGCCCGTCAGCAGTGGCACCACGCCGATGTAGCCCCAGAACCCGATGGTTCCCCGCACCGCCAGGGCGATCATCAGCAGGCCTGCGCCAATGCGCAGCGCGCGGTCGAGGACTCCGACATTCTTCGTCAGGAAAGGCATGCGACATCTCCTTTGCACGATGGGAGCAAATCTTGCGTGCCGCGACCGTGGCGGGGGTTGAGGTGGATCAAGCCGTGGCGCGGGCTGCTGCGGTCCTGCGGCCGATTGACGCAGCGCAAGCCCGTGCGCGGCCCGCAGGCCTAAGGTCGCTTCCATCGCAAACCGCCTGTCCAGGAGAGCCTCCATGCAGACCCCCAAATCCATCCTGCTCCATCTCGACGGCTCGGCCCGCACGGTGGAGCGCATCAAGCTGGCCCGTGAGCTCGCCGAGACCTTCGAGGCAGAGGTCACGGCGCAGCCGTGCACCCTGTCCGCGCTCATGCGCTATCCGTACGCCATCGAAGCGGCCGCCGAGGCGGTCGCGATCATGCAGGAGATCGACAAGGACGCGCGCGACAAGATGCACGCCACCTTCATGCAGCACGGCGCGGGCTCGCCGCGCCTGCACTGGACCGAGCCCGAGAGCGACGGCCCGTGGGGCTTCGCCCGGCGCGCCCTGTACGCCGACCTGCTGGTCCTGGGGCAGCGCGACCGCAACGACCCGATGGACGGCGAGCTCCCCGGCGACTTCCTGCCCAGCCTGCTGGTGCAAAGCGGTCGGCCGGCGCTGGTGCTGCCCTACGCGGGGCCGGTCGGCCCGATCGGCAGCAAGGTGCTGGTGGCCTGGAAGGAGACGCGCGAGGCCGCGCGCGCCGTGAGCGCCGCACTGCCATGGCTGCGCAAGGCGGGCCGGGTGGATGCCGTGGCCTACGGCGAGGGCGCGAACGAATCGCTGCAGAGCCTGCGGGCCTACCTGCGGATGCAGGGCGTGGGCGAGGTCCGCCTGCATCCCGGTGGCGACAAGGAGGATGACGTCGGCAACCGCCTGCTCTCGCTGGCTGCCGACCTGAGCGCCGACCTGCTGGTGATGGGCTGCTATGGCCACAGCAGGGCGCGCGAGTGGGTGCTGGGCGGTGCCACGCTGTCCATGCTGCAGTGGATGACGCTGCCGGTGCTGATGTCCCACTGAGGCTTTCATGCGCATCGACTTCCTCGGTGGCACGGGCACCGTCACCGGCTCGAAGTACCTGCTGAGCCATGGCGGCCGGCGGCTGCTGGTCGATTGCGGGCTCTTCCAGGGGCTCAAGCAGCTGCGCCTGCGCAACTGGGACGTGCTGCCGGTCGATCCCGCGAGCATCGATGCCGTACTGCTCACGCACGCCCACATCGACCACAGCGGCTTCGTACCGCGTCTGGTCCGGCTCGGCTTCAAGGGGACCGTGTACTGCACGAAGGCCACACTGGAACTGTGCGAACTGCTGCTGCCTGATTCGGGCCGTCTGCAGGAGGAGGATGCCGACTATGCCAACCGGCACGGCCATTCGAAGCACAAGCCCGCGCTGCCGCTGTACACCGAGCAGGAGGCGCGTGCGGCGCTCGGACGCTTCGAGGCCGTGGACTTCGGCCAGGAGTGTTCCCCGTGGCCCGGATGGTCCTGGCAGCTGGCCAGGGCCGGCCACATCCTCGGCGCGGGCAGCCTGCGCGTCGGCTGGGGCGGCGCGAGCATCCTCTTCTCGGGCGATCTGGGGCGCAGCCAGGACCTGCTGATGCGTCCGCCCGAAGTGGCCCGCCCCGCGGAGTACGTGGTGATGGAATCCACCTACGGCGACCGCAGGCATCCCACGGCCGACACGCTCACCGAGCTCGCGGGCGTGATCAACCGCACCGCCGCGCGCGGCGGCATCGTGCTGATCCCGGCCTTCGCCGTCGGACGGGCACAGACGCTGCTGCACTGCATCCACCTGCTCAAGGACGCGCACCGCATCCCGGACATGCCGGTGTACCTGAACAGCCCGATGGCGACCGACGCCACACGCATCTACAGGAAGCACTGCGACGAGCATCGGCTGAGCGCGCAGCAGTGCGCGACGATGCTGGGGAAGACCATCGTCGTCAACACGGTCGAGGAATCGATACGGCTGAACACCCTGGCCTTTCCGTCGATCATCGTCTCCGCCAGCGGCATGGCCACCGGCGGGCGGGTACTCCACCACCTGAAGGCCTACGCGCCCGATGCCCGCAACACCATCCTGTTCGCGGGCTTCCAGGCGGCCGGCACGCGCGGTGCCGCCATGGTGGCCGGTGCCGAGGCGGTCAAGATCCATGGCGCCTACGTGCCGGTGCGCGCGGAGGTCGCGAACCTGGAGACGCTGTCGGCCCACGCCGACCGGGAGGAGCTGCTCGCGTGGCTCGACGCCCAGCAGGCGCCTCGGCGCGTGTTCGTCACGCATGGAGAACCGGTGGCCGCGGACGCGCTGCGGCTGGCCATCGAGGAGCGCCACGGCTGGCCGTGCACCGTGCCCGAATACCGCGAATCGCTGGAACTCTGAGCCGGGGATCACGGCGGCGGCGCATCAGGGCACCAGCACCGCGGCGCCCTCGATGCGGCCGGCGCGCAGATCGGCCAGCGCTTCGTTGGCCTGCGCGAGCGGATAGGTCGTGACGTGGACCTGCAGCGGATGCGTCTGCACGAAGTCGAGGAATTCCCGCGCATCCGCGCGCGTGAGGTTGGCCACCGAGACCACGCTGCGTTCCTCCCACAGCAGCCGGTACGGAAAGGCGGGAATGTCGCTCATGTGAATGCCCCCGCACACCACCCGGCCACCCTTGTGCACCACGCGCAGCGCCGCGGGCACCAGCTCGCCGGCGGGCGCGAAGATGATGGCGGCATCCAGGAGCTCGGGCGGGCGCTCGTTCGAGCCGCCGGCCCAGGCGGCCCCCAGGCTGCGCGCGAAGGCCTGTGTCGCCGTGTCCCCGGCTCGGGTGAAGGCGCAGACCTCGCGCCCCTGCGCAACCGCCGCCTGCGTCACCAGGTGCGCTGCGGCGCCGAATCCGAAGATGCCCAGCCGCTGTGCGCCGTCGCCCGCGGCCTTGAGGCTGCGCCAGCCGATCAGGCCCGCGCACAGCAGCGGGGCGATGCGCGCGGCGTCGGTCTCGGGCATGGCAAGCGGCAGGCAGAACGCCGCCTCAGCGATCACATGGCTCGCGAAGCCGCCGTCGCGGTGATAGCCCGTGAAGCGGGGCGTGTCGCAAAGGTTCTCGCGGCCGTCCGCGCAGAAGGCGCAGCAGCCGCAGCTGTGGCCCAGCCATGGCACGCCCACGCGGTCGCCGATGCGATGGCCCTGTCCGCCCGCACCCATGGCCTCCACGATGCCGACGATCTCGTGCCCCGGCACGATGGGCAGCAGCGGCAGCGGCAGCTCGCCATCGACCACGTGCAGGTCGGTGCGGCAGACTGCGCATGCCAGCACGCGCAGGCGCAGCTCGCCCGGGCCGGGCTGCGGGATGTTGCGCCGCTCGAGTTGCAGCGGCAGCAGCGCCGCGTTCAGCACCATGGCCCGCATGGTCGGCGCGACTGCACAGGCCGGCTCGATGTCGCGCGTCTCGGAGGTGTTGCGCATGGAGGGCTCGCGCTCGTGATGGGCGAAGTTCCGGGCCGCCGCCTAGGCCATGTACTTGCCGCCGTTGATCGACAGGGTGATGCCGTTGATGAACGCGGACTCGTCGGCGACGAGAAACACGACGCCGCGCGCGATCTCGGCGGGCGTGGCGAGGCGGCCGGCCGGAATGTCCGACAGGATCCTCGCCATCATCTCGGGTGCGACCGCCCCCACCATGGGGGTGTCGGTGTAGCCCGGCGCGACCACGTTCGCGGTGATGTTGCGCGAGGCGCCTTCCAGCGCGAGCGACTTGGTGAGGCCGACGAGCCCGGCCTTCGTGGCCGCGTAGTTCACCTGGCCCGCCTGCCCGGACAGTCCGTTGACCGAGCCCATGTTCACGATCCGGCCGAAGCGGCGTTCGCGCATGCCGCCGATGACGGCGTGGCACATGTTGAAGCAACCGCCGAGATTGACCTCCAGCACCTCGCGCCACTGCTCGAGGTTCATCCTGTGCAGCATCGTGTCGCGGGTGATGCCGGCGTTGTTGACCAGCACGTCGATGGGACCGAGCTCGGCCTCGACGCGCGCGACGCCGGCCTGGCAGGCCGCATGTTCCGCCACGTTCCATGCGAACGCCGGGATGCCGGTGCGCGCGGCGAAGGCCTGCGCGGCCTCCGTGCGGTTGGCGAAGTTCACCGCCACGCGGTAGCCCGCCGCCTGCAGGGCCTCGGCCGTGGCCGCCCCGATGCCCGAGGTCCCGCCGGTGACGAGCGCGACGCGCATCTCAGGCGTCCACGAGCAGGTCGTTCACCACGACCGTGACGCCCGGCGTGGACCAGGCAGCGCCTTGCACGGCGTCGCGTTCCGACCACGAATGGACGGTGCCGCGCAGCGTGACGTGGGAGCCGTCCACCGCAATGGAAAGCTTGCGGGCCTCGCGGTCGGCCTGGCGCGAGAGCGCGTCGTGGATCTTCTTCTCGACGTCGGCGGGGCTCACCCTGGGCTTGACCTTCACGAGGTTCGACACGCCGGTCACGCCCATCAGGTCGCGCACGGCCACTTCGGCGGCGCTGCGCTGGTAGTCCCACTCGACCTCGCCGGTCAGGCTGAGCCAGCCCTTCTCGACCATCGGGTGGATCTTTCCGTCGGGCACGAGCGCGTTCCATTCGAGCGCGCGTTCGGCCGCCAGCGCGATGTCCGCGTCCGTGCGCTGGTTGTCGAAGGGCAGCTTCACCGTCAGTTCGACCGCCAGCGCCTTCACGCCGTAGACGCGCTGCACGGCGCGCTCGACCGCGTATTTCTCGGCATAGCTGGAGAGATGGCCGGTGAGCGTGACCACGCCGTCCTTGACGATCACGCCGATGTCGGAGGATTTGACCTCGGGAGCCCAGTTCAGCTCGGCCTGGATGTCGTTGCGCAATTGGGTATCGGTCTTCATGGTGGGATTCCTTGCGTTGGATGGATGGAGCCGGTCGTCCTGGCGCAGCCCTGGCGGCCGTGGAATCCACTGTAGGAAGGGCGCGGGAAAGGCGTCTTGCGCTGGATCAAGCGTGGGCGCACCCGGCCTTGCGCCTCATCCGATCGCTTCGAGCAGCATCGCCTGGAGGATGAAGCGGCGGTTGTCGGCCGGCAGGGTCGCGTCCGAGAGCAGTTCCGCAAGCTGGCTGGCCGGGTGGGTCTTCATCGCGGCACCCTCGAAGACCGGAATGCCGGCGTGCTGCCCGATGCACCGCACGAGCGCGGGGTCGAGCCCCTGGCATTCGATGGCGTCGTAGAGGCGCCCGAGCATGCGGGCCGTGTGCTGCACTTCCTGCGGCGTGCTCGCCGCCGACAGGCTCGAGCGCATCACCGCCACGTGGGCGCCGAGCTCCTCGGCGGCGCGGCGGAAGAAGGCCAGCGATTCGGCGGGCTGCGCCTCGTAGACCAGCCCCAGGTTCTTGCCGCGCAGCAGCGGGCGCGTGGTGCCGTCGACGCAGGCCTGCTGAAGGATGCGCGCGCGGGCCAGCAGGCTCGCCGCGTTGAGCGGGGAGAGCTTGAGGTCGGCCTCGGGACTGCGGACGGTATGGGTAGGCGGCATAGGGCGTGTCAATGTGCGACCTGCCGAGGGTAGGGGGGCGGGTGGTCCCCTGTTTGATGCAGCGCAAGCCATGGCACGCCAGCGTGTGAACTGCAGCACGCCGCGGGCCCTTGATACACGCCGGACACATTGCATTCACCGAGCGTTACGCAGCGATTCCGACCGTTGTCATTGCGTTGCCGAGGGCTTCCTAGCATTCCTCCATCGACACGCAAGAACCACCAAGGAACGAAGATGCTCGACACCGCCGCCGCCTCGAAGATTGCTCCTTCTTCCCCATGTCCGGGGATGCCCGCTGCCGCCGGCCACGATGGCGGGAACCGCAGCACCGCCGAGACGCTCCGGCTGCTCGGCGAGCAGCTCAGGCCGCAGCGCCGCGTGGTCCACATGGGCGACACGATCTACCAGGCCGGCGAGCGCTTCGGCAATCTCTACATCCTGAACTCGGGCTTCTTCAAGATCGTGAACCTGTCGGCCGACGGGCGCGAGCAGGTGGTGGGACTGAAGTTCCGCGGCGACTGGCTCGGCTTCGACGGCATCGCCGGCGGGCGCTATTCGTGCGACGCGGTGTCCATGGACACCGGAGAGGTCTGGGTGGTTTCGTACGAGGCGCTGCTGGCAGCCTGCATCACCCGTCCCGAGCTGCTGCAGGTACTGCACGCCGCGATGAGCCGAGAGATTTCGCACGACCGGGATTCGCTGATGTCCGTGTGCACCCTTCCGGCCGATGCCCGGGTCGCTGATTTCCTGCGCTACTGGGCCGAGTCGCTCGCGGAGCGCGGCATGCGCGCCGACGAGATCACGCTGCGCATGACGCGCGCCGAGATCGGCAACTACCTGGGCATGACCCTCGAGAGCGTCAGCCGCGCGCTGTCGCGCCTGGCGCGCGACAACGTCATCGGGTTCGCGACCAAGGGGCGCCGCGATGTACAGATTCCCGATGTGGGCGCCCTCTCCGCATTCGTGCAGCGCTGCCTGGCGCCTGCGCCCGCGATGCTGCAGTAGCCGCAGTAGCGCAGGCTGCGGCGGCGCTCAGTCCCGGCCGGCCAGGACCCTCGCCATGGCCTGCGCCAGTTCCGATCGCGTGTAGGGCTTGCGAAGCAGTTCCCAGCTCTGCGGCACCTCGCGGTCGGCATCGAGCAGTTCCGACGAGAAACCCGACATCAGCAGCACCGCGACCCCCGGGAGGCGCTGCTGCACCTCGGCGGCCAGCCGCGTGCCGCGCATGCCGGCGCCCAGCGCGATGTCGCTGAGCAGCAGGTCGAAGTCGCCGGCGCCCGCATCCAGTGCAGCCAGCGCCTGTTCGGCGGTGGGGGCCGCGATGACGATCTCGCAGCCCAGCGTGTGCAGGAAGTTCTCCACCACCTTGCGGACTTCAGCGTCGTCCTCGACCAGCATCACCCGCAGGCCGGGCGCGAGCGCATCGCCACCATGCTCTTCCATCGCGGCGGGCGCGCAGGCCTCCTGCTGCTGCGGGAGGTAGAGCGTCACCGTGGTGCCCCGGCCGATCTCGCTGTCGATCGCGACGGCGCCGCGCGACTGGTTGACGAAGCCGTACACCGTGCTCAGCCCGAGCCCCGTGCCGCGACCCGCCTCCTTGGTGGTGAAGAAGGGCTCGAAGGCCCGTTCCTTGACTTCGTCGGACATGCCGCTGCCGCTGTCCGCGATGGAGATCGCGACGAAGTGCGCGGCGGTGCCCGCCTGCGGTTCGTTGCGCTCGTTGCGAAGGACCGTCGGCAGCGCGCCGCAGATGGCAGTGCGGAAATGGAGCGTGCCGCCGTCGGGCATGGCGTCGCGCGCGTTGATCGCGATGTTGAGCAGTGCGGATTCCAGCTGGCCCGGGTCGGCCACTACCAGCGGTCGGCCGGGCGCCGTGGCGATCTCGATGCGGATGCGCTGGTCCAGCGTACGGCGCAGCATGTCGGCCAGCGAATGCAGCAGCGCGTGCGTGTCCACCGCCACCGGCTGCAGCACCTGCCGGCGCGAGAACGCCAGCAGCTTGCCCGTGAGCTCCGCACCGCGCCGCGAAGCGCGGGTGGCGGCGCCCAGCAGTTGCTGGGCGTAGCCGTCGTGCGCGAGGGCGGGCAGCTCCTCGAGGACCTGGAGGTTGCCCTGGATCACGGTGAGCAGGTTGTTGAAGTCGTGCGCGATGCCGCCGGTGAGCTGGCCGACGCTCTCCAGCCGCTGGGCATGGTTGAGCGCCTCCTCCGTCTGCATGCGCTGCAGGCTGGTCGCGAGCAGGCTCGACAGCGATTCGAGGAAGCGCACCTCCTCGTCGCCGAAGCGCTTGGACTCCCTGGAGCGCACCGAGAGCATCCCGGTGACGCGGCCCCGGTCGGACAGCGGCACTGCAAGTGCGCTCACCAGCCCGGCATCGAGGTAGGCCCCCGGCACGCGGAACCGCGTCTCCTTGCGGTAGTCCTGCACCACCACCGGCCGGTTCTGCGAGAGAACGAAGCCCGGCGGCGTGTCCGGACGGTTCGCCAGGCGCGCGCCGATCTCCTCGCCGGCGACCAGCCCGACCCCGCTGGCCACGCGGAACTCGGAGCGGCCCGCGTCGAGCAGCCACACCATCGCGACCTCCACCTCCAGGGCCTTGGCGATGATCTCCGGCACGTGCTCGAGCACCGCCTGCAGGTCGCGCGTGTCGACTGCGAGGCGGCCCAGCTGGGCCAGGTGCTCGCTGTAGCGCGCGCGTTGCAGCGCCTGCTTCACGCGCGGGTAGGCGCCGATGTCGCGGATGGCCGCGACGACGAATGGCAGGCCATGGTTCTGCAGCGGGCTCAGCGCGATCTCCACCATCACCTCGCTGCCGTCCTTGCGCTTGGCCACGAGCTCCATGTGCGTGCCCATGGGACGCGGGCGCGGGGCCCGGCCGTAGGCCTCGCGGTAGGAGGCGTGGCGCGGGCGGATGCTGTCGGGCACGAGCGCGTCGACGTTGAGGCCGAGGAGCTCGTCCGGTGCATAGCCCAGCAGCGCGGCCGCCGAGGGGTTGGCGAGCACGATGCCGCCGGACTGGTCCACCACGAGCAGCGAGTCGGGATATGCGGAGAAGAGCGAGCGGAAGACGCTGCCTTCGTCGATGCCGGACGGCAGGATCTGGCCGCTGCCGGCGGAGGGTTGGCGCGCCTCGCCGGCCGTGTCAGCCATGGGAAACCGGCGGGACCAGGATGTAGCCCGCCCCCCGCACCGACTTGATGAGCTGCGGATCCTCGGCGTCGGCCTCGATCTTCTTGCGCAGCCGGCCCACCTGCACGTCGATCGTGCGGTCGAAGGGCGCGGCCTCGCGCCCGCGCGTCTGTTCGAGCAGGAAGTCGCGCGACAGCACGCGGCCCGGATGGCGCGCAAAGGCCTGCAGCAGGTCGAACTCGCCGCCCGTCAAGGTCACCGGCTCGCCGCGCGGATTCATCAGGCTGCGCGCGGCGGTGTCGAGCTGCCAGCCGGCGAAGCACAGTTTGTCGGGGGAGGCGGACGCTGCAGCCGGCGCAGCGGGCATGGCCGGCGCGAGCCGCCGCAGCACCGCCTTCACGCGGGCCGCCAGCTCGCGCAGGTCGAAGGGCTTGGTCACGTAGTCGTCCGCGCCCACCTCGAGGCCCACGACCTTGTCCACCGCATCGCCGCGGCCCGTCACGATCACGAGGCCGCAATGCCAGCTCTCGCGCATCCGCCGCGCGATGGAGAAGCCGTCCTCGCCGGGCAGGCCCAGGTCGAGCAGCACGAGATCTGCGGGGTCGGACTCCATCAGCGCCATGAGGGCGCGGCCCTCATGCACCTGGGTGACGCGGAAGCCGTGGCCCTGGAGATAGTTGGCCAGCAACTGCGTGATGTCGATTTCGTCGTCCAGAACAACGATGTGGGGCGTGGTTTTCATGCGCTGGCAACAAGATGGGGCGCGGACTGCATGGGTGGTCCGGCCTGCGCTGAGCGTAGCACGCAGGCAGCGCCAAAGCACCTGCACCAGGGTACCCCCCGGGGTAGCCCGGTGCCGCGCCGCCAGCGCCGTCAACCTTCGCCGCACGGGGGCTGGCCGCGCCAGCGCCAGTCCTCGACCTCCGGCATGTCCTTGCCGTGGCGCGTGATGTAGGCCCTGTGCGCCAGCAGCCGGTCGCGCAGGTGCTGCTGCACGTGGCCGGCGCTGTCGCACAGGCCCGGTACGCGGGCGATCGCGTCGGCTGCGAGGTGGAAGCGGTCCAGCCGGTTGAGCACCGTCATGTCGAAGGGCGTGGTGGTGGTGCCTTCCTCGCAGTAGCCGTGCACGTGGAAGCCGGGATGGTTGCGCCGCTTGTAGATCAGCCGGTGGATCAGCGCCGGGTACCCGTGGAACGCGAAGATCACCGGCCGGCCGGTGGTGAAGATCGCATCGAAATCCGCATCGGGCAGCCCGTGCGGGTGAGCGTCCGGCGACTGCAGCGCCATCAGGTCGACCACGTTGACCACGCGCACCTTCAGCGACGGCAGCTTCCCGCGCAGCAGGTCGACGGCCGCGAGCGTCTCCAGCGTGGGCACGTCGCCGGCGCAGGCCATCACCACGTCGGGCGCGCCGCCTTCGTCGTTGCTCGCCCATTCCCAGATGCCCAGGCCCGCGGCGCAGTGGCGGGCCGCCGACTCGATGTCCAGCCACTGGGGCGCGGGCTGCTTGCCGGCCACGATGACGTTGACGTAGTCGCGGCTGCGCAGGCAATGGTCGACCACCGACAGCAGCGTGTTGGCGTCGGGCGGCAGGTACACGCGCACGACTTCCGCCTTCTTGCTTGCGACATGGTCGAGGAAGCCCGGGTCCTGGTGGCTGAAGCCGTTGTGGTCCTGGCGCCAGACGTGGCTCGTGAGCAGGTAGTTCAGCGAGGCGATCGGCCGGCGCCAGCCGATGCCGCGCGTCACCTTGAGCCACTTGGCGTGCTGGTTGAACATCGAGTCGACGATGTGGATGAAGGCCTCGTAGCACGAAAAGAAGCCGTGCCGCCCGGTCAGCAGGTAGCCCTCCAGCCAGCCCTGGCAAAGGTGTTCGCTCAGTACCTCCATCACGCGGCCGTCGGGCGAGAGGTTCTCGTCGCCCGGCCACACCTGCGCGGTCGTGGTCCGCCCGGTCACCTCGAACAGGGCCGAGAGCCGGTTCGAGGCGGTCTCGTCCGGTCCCATCACGCGGAAGTTGCACGCCTGCTCGTTGGCGCGCATGACCTCGCGCAGGAAGGTGCCCGCGACGCGCGTGGCTTCGGCGTCGCAGCCTCCCGGCGCCGCCACGGGAACCGCGTGCGCGCGAAAGGGCGGCAGCGCCAGGTCCTTCAGCAGCAGCCCGCCATTGGCGTGCGGATTGGCACTCATGCGGCGATCGCCCCGGGGTGCGATCGAGGCGATTTCGGGGCGCAGGGCGCCGTCGGCGTCGAACAGCTCCTGCGGGCGATAGCTCAGCAGCCACCGCTCCAGCAGCTCGATGTGCTGCGGCTTGGCCGAGAAGTCGGCGAGCGGAACCTGGTGCGCACGGAACGTGCCTTCGATCTGCACGCCGTCCACGTGGCGCGGGCCGGTCCAGCCCTTTGGGGAGCGCAGCACGATCATCGGCCACCGTGGGCGCACGTGGAAGCCGTTCGTGCGGGCATTGGCCTGGATGGCGCGGATGCCGTCCAGCGCAGTGTCCAGCGCCGCCGCCATCTGCCTGTGCATGTCGGCGGGCTCGTCGCCCACCACGAAGTACGGTTCGTGGCCGTAGCCGCGCAGCAGCTGCGTGAGTTCCTCCTCGCCGATGCGCGCCAGCACGGTCGGGCCGGCGATCTTGTAGCCGTTGAGGTGCAGCACCGGCAGCACCGCGCCGTCGCGCTCGGGGTTCAGGAACTTGTTGGAGTGCCAGCTCGCCGCCAGCGCGCCGGTCTCGGCTTCGCCGTCGCCCACCACGCAGCAGGCGAGCAGCGACGGGTTGTCGAACACGGCGCCGTACGCGTGCAGCAGCGAATAGCCAAGCTCGCCGCCCTCGTGGATGGAGCCCGGCGTCTCGGGCGCCGCGTGGCTCGGAATGCCGCCAGGAAACGAGAACTGCGTGAACAGCCGCTGCAGGCCTGCCGCGTCCCGTCCGACCTCCGGATAGACCTCGCTGTAGCTGCCTTCGAGCCATGTGTTGGCGACCACGCCCGGGCCGCCGTGGCCGGGGCCCGCGATGAAGATCGCGTCGAGGTCCCGGGCGTTGATGGCGCGGTTCATGTGGGCATAGACGAAGTTGAGGCCCGGCGTCGTGCCCCAATGGCCCAGCAGGCGCGGCTTGATGTGGTGCAGCGCGAGCGGCTCGCGCAGCAGCGGGTTGTCCATCAGGTAGATCTGGCCCACCGACAGGTAGTTGGCGGCGCGCCACCAGGCGTCGAGCAGCGTGAAGTCGTCCGGGACCGCCGTTTCGCGGGGAGAAGGCATGTCGATTTCCTGCGGAATGGATCGACGCTCCAGTATGGGCACATGGGTGCGCATCGGGTTGATGTCCGTCAAACCGGTAACAACCGATACAGCAGCCGCGGATTTGTGTTGTCTTGATCCCGCGCAAACCGGGCAGGGCGTCGCCGCGTCAGCATCCGGGCGAAGCCCTTCGGGCTGGAGGACACGCGATGAGCACCGACTTCACCTTCCCGCTGGCGCTGTGCAAGGCCCAGTACGGCATCTGTCTGCACGCGGTATCGATGTTCGAGACGATCGGCTCGCGGCTGCTGCAGGACTGCATCGCGCTGACCCGCGCCGAGACCGATGCGGTCATCCGCGCCGAGGACTGGTACGCGCTGGCCATGGCGCCGATGCAGGTATTCGGCCATTCGGAATCGGGCGAAGCCGCGCACATGCCGCGGCCCGCCGAACCCGCGCCGGTACAGGCACCGCCCTCGCGAAAGGCCGTGGTGAACCAGGCACTGCACACCCTGCACGACGCTCTGGCCACGGCGCCTGCCGCGCGCCGCGCCGCGGCAGGCCGCAGCGCACCTGCGGCAAGGCGGCACGCATGACGCTGTCGACCATCTCCGTGCACCTGGACCACACCGAGTGCTGCGAGGCACGCACGCGCCTGGCGGTGCAGCTTGCGAGGCTGCACGGGAGCCATCTCATGGGCATCGTGCCCACATGGACAACAGCCGCCGCCGGCACGGCCGTCCGTGGCGGAGGGCGGCTGGACGAAGCGATCGTCGAGGCCTCCCTGTACTTGCGCCGGCGTGCCGAAACCGTCGCCCATGTGTTCCGCAGCCGGACGAGGCCGGCGACGTTCTCGTGCGACGCAAGGCTGGTGGACGGCGATCCGGTGAGTGCCGTGGTCCACCATGGACGGGCCAGCGACCTGATCGTCGTCGGCCAGGCCGACATGTCAGCGGCGGTGAGCGACGCCGCGCGCCGACTGCCCGAGCAGGTCATGCTGGATGCAGGGCGGCCCGTACTCATCGTTCCGTGCGCAGGGTGCCGCCGTTCTTCGGGTTTCGACAGGATCCTGGTGGCCTGGGACGGAGGCCGGGAGGCATCGATGGCGATGCGCGGGGCCATGCCGCTGCTGCGCCGCGCCGCGCACGTCACGGTGCTGACCCTGCGACGCGGGGACTCGGCCGAGGCCTCGGCGCATGTGCCGGATGCGCCCCACCCGGCGGCACTGAGCGGCTGGCTGCTGCGCCACGGTGTGCAGGCCAGCGTCGAACGCCTCGCGACACCGCTGCGCATCGGCGACGCACTGCTGGACCGCGCCGAGGTGCTCGGCACCGACCTGCTCGTGATGGGAGGCTATGGCCACGCCCGCATGCAGGAGCAGTGGCTGGGCGGTGTGACCCGCGACGTGCTGACGCGAACCGGCATCCCCCTGCTGATGGCGCATTGAAACCTAACCAGGGCGCGCGCCGCTGCCGCGTCGCGGTCGGGCGGGCTCGCGCCCACAGCCGGAGGGTTGCGCTGCCTACCGCGGCGGCAGCACGACGAGCCTGTTCAGCAGCGTCGTCAGTCCCTCGGTGCGGCGTGCCGCCCGCTCGACGGCGGCGCGGTGCGCCTCGTCGGCCACCTGGCCGCGAAGGGTCACGACGCCGTCCTTGACGCACACGTCGACGTCGCAGCCGTTGACGGCCGGATCCCAGTTGAGCTGGGCGAAGACGTCGTGCCTGAGTTGGATGTCGGGATTCATGGGTCTTCCTCTGCGGCGACGGGCGCCGGCGTCACTTTCCTTCGGTGCCCGCGGCAGGGGGCTTGCGCTTCAGGGCCTCGGCGGTGCGCGCAGAGGCGTCGGCGGCGGCCCTGGCGGCCGAGCGCATCGCCTCCTCCGCCTTGTCGAGCGCTTCGCGCGTGGCTTGCGCCGCCTTCTCGGCCTCTTCCTTACCGGCCTGCGCGGACCGGCTCACCGATTCCTCCGCCCGGGCAAGGGCCTCCTTCGACGCCAGCGCTGCCTTGCGGCTTTCTTCCTGGGCGGCCTGCGCGGCGTCCCTGCCTTCGTCGATGGCCTTGGCGGCCGACAGGGCGGTCTTTTCCTCCAGGCGCGTCGCTGCCTGGGCCGCCTTGCGTGCAGCCTGGCGGATGCCCTCGGCCAAAGCCCTCGATACCTTGCCGGTGGTGGCCTTGCCCATGTCGGCGGCGGCCTTGGCGGCATCCGCTGCCTTGCGGGCCGCCTTTTCCGCATCGCGCGCGGCCCGGCTGGCCGCTGCGCGCGTCGCCTTGCCCGCCTCTTGCGCCGCTCGTTGCGTTGCGCTCTCGGGCGGGCTGAGCTGGCCGGGTGCGGCGTAGTCGGCAGCGAATGCGCAGGCGCCGGCGGCGAGGGTCGCGCACGCCATCAGGTTGCGAAGTGTGTGGGAGTTCATGCGTCTTCCGTTGGTTCAAGGGTGGTGTGGGGCGGCCTGTGCATTCAGCTCGGCGTCGCCGCGGCGCGCACCAGCAGCACCGGCACCGGGCTGCTTCGCGCCACGCGGTCGGCGTCGCTGCCGAGTGCCAGCCGGCTGAAGCCGCGGCGGCCGTGGGTTCCCATGACGATCAGGTCGCAGGCCGCCTTGGCGGCCTCTTCGGTCACGACCTCGGCGATGCGGCCCTGCGTGATCTCGCGCGGCACGGTCTCGGCCTCCACGCCGGCAGCGGTCGCCCTGGCCTGGGCACGCCCGAGGACGGATTCGCCGTATTCGCGCGCCTTCTGCAGGCCCGCCTCGAAACTGGAGACGCTCGACATCTCGATCAGCATGGGAAAGTCGTCGATCACGTGGAGCAGGCGCAGCCTGCTCCCGAGTTCGGCTGCCAGGCGGATGGCTTCCTGCAGGCCGCAGTCGGCCGTGGGGCTGCCATCCACCGGAACCAGCACGTGCTTGTAGACGGACATGGGTTTCTCCTCGGGTCCTCGGGGCCGCCTGCAACAGGCACCTGCCGCCGGCCCCGGCGCGACGGGCAGCCAGATTCTTCCGTCGCGCGCCGAGCCCGGGCTTGCGCCACATCAACATCGCCATGGCGCTGCCGGCGGCTTGATGTGCGTCAAGCCGCCCGGCGTCGGCGCACGGAGACTGCAGCCGAGCCGACCCCACCCGAGCCACACCGCCGCACGACCGGAAGCTGCCATGCCCGCCCGTATCCTCGTCCCGCTGGACAGCAGCACCGCTTCGCTGCGCGGACTGGACGAAGCCATCCGTCTCGCGGTGCGCGATGGCTGCGCACTGCGGCTCGTGCACGTCGTGGACACCGCGAGATGCGTCGGCCGCCGCAAGCCCGCGGGCGCAGACCTGATCCCGTGGATGGAGCAGGCCGGCATGCAGGTTCTGCAACTGGGCCGCGCACGTGCCGAGGCCGCCGGTATCGCCGCGCAGACCCTGCTCTTCACGGCGGGGGCGGACCGTATCGCGGACCTCGTCGTCGAGCAGGCCGGGGCCTGGAAGGCGGGAATCATCGTGATCGGCACGAACGGGCGGCGCCGTGGTCTCGGAAACGCCGTGCGGGCCGCCACAACGATCCCGGTGCGGCTCGTGGTGCATGCGGCACGGCCGATGAAGGAGTCCGGCAGCTTGCCGGCGCAAGAAGATGCCGCAGCCGTCGCCTGAATCGCCACGCCGCGCATGGACTGCTCGGCTGTGGACGGCCGTCAGGCCCCGCATCGCGATCGCCCTCGTCGCGCTGGGCGCGATCGCGGCCGTTGCGTGGCTGGCGCCTCGGTTCCTGCTCGGGCCGCGCGTGGAGGCGACGTTGGTGGTGCGGCGAGACTTCGTGCAGTCGGTGGTCGCGAGCGGGCATGTGGAGGCGCCGCATCGCGTGAACATCGGCGTCCAGGTCACGGGTGTCGTGAGGGCCGTGCCTGTGGCGGAGGGCCAGCATGTGCGCGCGGGGCAGGTGCTGATCGAACTCGACAGCGCGGAGTGGTCGGCCGCGCTCTCGCAGGCCGAGGCAGCCGTGTCCCAGGCGAGGGCGCGGCTGCGGCAGTTGCGCGAGGTGCAGGCGCCTGTGGCGGCGCAGACCGTGCGGCAGGCCGAGGTCAACCTGGAAAACGCGCGCGCTCAGCTGCGCCGCAACACGGACCTGTTCCGCCAGGGCTTCATGGGACAGGCCGCGCTGGACGAGCTGCGCAAGGCGGCGGAGCTCGCCGAATCGCAGCTGCGTGCGAGCCGCAGCCAGCTCCAAAGCGCGCGCGAGGGCGGCAGCGACCACGCGATGGCCGAGACCGCGCTGGCGCAGGCGGTGGCGGGCGCGGCCGTGGCCCGCTCCCGCCTGGTCTACGCCACGGTCGCCGCACCGGTGGAGGGAACGCTGATCGACCGCGCGGTGGAACCCGGCGACGTGGTGCAGCCGGGCAAGGCGCTGATGGTGCTGTCGCCGGCCGGCAAGACGCAGCTGGTGGTGCAGATCGACGAGAAGAACCTCCAGATGCTCGCGCCGGGCCAGAAGGCCATTGCCTCGGCCGACGCCTACCCGGGCCAGCGAATGCTCGCCGAACTGGTCTACATCAATCCAGGCGTGGACGTGCAGCGCGGCTCGGTCGAGGTGAAGCTCGACGTCCCGCAGCCGCCGGCCTACCTGCGCCAGGACATGACCGTGTCGGTCGACATCCAGGTCGCGCAGCGGCAGCAGGCGGTGCTGGTTCCGTCCGATGCGCTGCGCGACGCGGACCTCGCCTCGGCGTGGGTGCTGAAGGTCGATGGCCGTCACGCGCGGCGCCAGCCGGTGCGGCTGGGGCTTCGTGGCGGCGGCTTCGCCGAGGTGCTCGACGGGCTGAGCCCTGGCGACCTGGTGCTGTCGGCGAAGGCGCAGGGCATTGCAAGCGGCTCACGCCTGCGCGCGATCGCCGTGCAGCCGCCGGACGCGCGCGCGCCCTCGCCGTGAAGCGCTGAAGCCATGAAGAGCCGCTGGCTGCCCTTCGAATGGATCGTGGCGCTCCGCTTCCTGCGCGAAGGGCGGATGCAGACGCTGTTCATCGTGGCCGGCATCGCGATCGGCGTGGCCGTGATCGTGTTCATGTCGGCGCTGCTCAACGGGCTGCAGTCCAACTTCGTGCGCCGCGTGCTCACGGCGCAGTCGCAGATCCAGCTGCTGCCGCCGAAGGAGGTGGCGCGTCGGCTCGGCGCGGGCAGCGCGCTCGAAGATGCGGTGGTGCAGGCACCGCTGCAAAGGCTCAAGTCGATCGACCAGTGGCAGTCGGTCGCGGCGCAGGTTCGCGCGATGCCGGACGTGGAGGTGGTCGCGCCCACCGCGAGCGGTTCCGCGCTCGCGATCCGCGGCGAGGCGAGCCGCGCGGTCTCGGTCAACGGCATCGATCCGGCGCTCTACTTCCTGATCGTGGCGTTGCCCGAGAAGATCGTGCGCGGCAGCACGCGCCTCACGCCGGGCGACATCCTGATCGGCACCGACCTCGCGAGCGACCTGGGCGTGGGCGTCGGCGACAAGCTGCGGGTGTCGTCGGCCAGCGGCGGCGACCAGACGCTCATGGTGACCGGCCTGTTCGACCTGGGCAGCAAGCCCGCCAACCAGCGCACCACCTTCGTGGCGCTGCGCACGGCGCAGAGCCTGCTGGGCCTCGTGGGCGGCGTCTCCAGCCTCGAGGTGAAGGTCAAGGACATCTACGCCGCCGATGTCATCGCACAGCGCATCACCGCGGCCACCGGCGTGGAGGCCGACAGCTGGATCGCCACCAACGCCCAGTTCTTCACTGCGGTGCAGGCGCAGAAGACCTCCAACACCACCATCCGCTTCTTCGTGGGGCTGTCGGTGGCCTTCGGCATCGCCAGCGTGCTGGTGGTGTCGGTCGTGCAGAAGTCGCGGGAGATCGGCATCCTGCGCGCGATGGGCATCTCCCGCGGCCAGGTGCTGCGGGTGTTCCTGCTGCAAGGCGGGCTGCTGGGGCTGCTCGGTTCGCTGGGTGGCGCCGGCATGGGGCTGGTGGCGCTGTTGCTGTGGCAGCGCTACGCACTCAACCCCGACGGCACACCGCTCTTTCCGCTGGCCATCGAGCCGGGCCTGTTCGTGGCGTCGCTGCTGCTGGCCACGCTGACAGGGCTGGCGGCGGCGTTCGCGCCGGCGCTGCGCGCGGCGCAGCTCGACCCCGTGGTGGCGATCCGTGGCTGAGCCGGTCGTCAGCCTGCGCGACGTGCGCAAGGCCTTCAACCTGGGGCTGCCGAACGAGACGCAGGTGCTCCACGGCATCGATCTCACGCTGGCGCGCGGCGAGTTCTGCGCGGTCATGGGCCCCTCGGGTTCGGGCAAGAGCACGCTGCTGAACATCGTCGGGCTGCTCGACCGGCCGACCAGCGGGTCGCTGTGCATCGGCGGCCGGGAGACCCGTCTGCTCGACGAGCGCGCGCTCACGCGGCTGCGCGGACACAGCATCGGCTTCATCTTCCAGTACCACAACCTGCTCGCCGGCTTCTCCGCGCTGGAGAACGTGGCGATGCCGATGCTCGGCGATGCCGGCTTCTTCAGGGACGACATGGCGCAGCGCGCGTCCGCGCTGCTTGAGAGCGTGGGCCTGGCGAAATGGCGGGACAGCATGGTCACCCAGCTCAGCGGCGGCCAACAGCAGCGAGTGGCCGTGGCGCGCTCCCTGGCGATGGATCCGCCGCTGTTGCTCGCGGACGAGCCCACGGGCAACCTCGACACGAAGTCGGCGGATGCCGTCTTCGAGCTGCTGCGCAAGGCCAACCGCGAGCGCGGCATGGCGGTTCTCTTCGTCACGCACAACCCCGAGCTGGCCGGGCGCTGCGACCGCATCATCCAGGTGGTGGACGGCAAGATCCGCGGTTGATGCATGTCAATCCGAAGGCCGCGGCGATGCCCAGAATGGATGGGTGAAGAGCGTGCAGGCACTGGGGCTGCTGACGCAGCCCCGTCCGGCAAGGAGCCACCGTGTACCGACGAATACTCGTTCCCATAGACGGCAGCCCGGCATCGGCCCAGGGCATCGAGGAGGCGATCGGCCTTGCCCGGCCGATGAGAAGCCGGGTGCGGCTGCTCCACGCCATCGACGACCTCTCGGTTTCACGGGCCGGCTTCGCCCATGACCGATCGCCCGAGCTGCGCGCCGAAGCCGCGCGCATGCTTGCGCGCAGCGCCGAGCGCGTGCGTTCGTTCCGCCGGCGTCGAGGTCGACACCGTGCTCTACAGCGAAGCGGACGGCACCGTGGCCAGCCTCGTCGCGGACGAGGCACGGGGATGGCACGCCGACCTGATCATTGCCGGCACGCGAGGCCGGCGAGGCCTCGGGCAGCTGCTGCTGGGAAGCAGCACCGAGCGGATCGTGCGCGGCACCGGCGTTCCCGTGCTGCTGGTGCATGCGGCCGCAGGCGAGCAGACAGCCGCAGGGTAGTGTCAGGCCCGTGGCGCGCGGTGCTCGATGAGTTCGAAGAGGCCCATGCCCGCGAGCATCGCGAGCACGAAGACGAAGGCCTTGGATTCGCCCATGCCCAGGGCGACGAGGCCCGGACCGGGGCAGAAGCCGGCGATGCCCCAGCCCACCCCGAAGACCAGGCTGCCCAGGACCAGGCGACGGTCGATCTCGCGCGCGGACGGCAGGCGCATCGCCGCGCCCAGCAGCGACACGCTGCGCCGCCTGGCGGCGAGGAATGCGATCGATGCGATGCCGATCGCGCCCGCCATCACGAAGGCCAGGGATGGATCCCACCGTCCGGCCAGGTCCAGGAAGCCGAGCACCTTGGCCGGATCGGCCATGCCCGAAACGATGAGGCCGAGCCCAAAGACCAGGCCTGCGAGCAGCGAGACGAAAAGGGTCATGGCGTTCTCCTCAGATGCCGAGCAAGTGGCGCACCACGAACACCGTGGCGAAGCCCGCGCCCATGAACGCGCCCGTGGCCACCAGCGAGCGCGGCGACAGACGGGAGAGGCCGCAGACCCCGTGGCCGCTGGTGCAGCCGGAGCCGTAGCGCGTGCCCAGTCCGACGAGCAGGCCGGCCAGCACCAGCGTGCCGTAGCCGGCGTCGATCTGCGGGTGGGGCAGCGACGTGAAGAGCAGGTAGACCGATGGCGCGCCCACGAGCCCGAGCACGAAGGCGGCACGCCAGCCGATGTCGCCCTTCGAGGGCCTGAGCAGGCCTCCCAGCACGCCGCTGATGCCTGCGATGCGCCCGTTGAGCAGCAAGAACATCGCCGCGGCGATGCCGATGAGTACGCCGCCTGCCAGCGAGGCGAGGGGTGTGAAGTGGTTCCAGTCGATGGACATCATTTCTCCGGGGGGCAGTAGAGGCGATAGAGCACGCGCAGGATCTCCATGAGCGCAGGATCGGCCACGCTGTAGAAGATGTTCTTGCCTTCGCGGCGGGTGTCGACCACGCCTTCGTTGCGCAGCACGCCCAGCTGCTGCGACAGCGTGGGCTGGTGGATGCCGAGCGTTTCCTCGAGGTTGCTCACGCACATCTCGCCCTGCGAGAGCTGGCACAGCAGCAGCAGTCGGTCTTCGTTGGCCAGCAGCTTGAGCGCCGCGACTGCCTTGCCGGCGGCGCCGCGCAGCACTTCGGGATCGATGGCGAGGGTGGATTTCTTCACGGGACGGGTTGACGTTTTCGATTTGAATATTATATTTAAATATATATTGTTTGTCTCGGGAACCGCCATGACCGCACGCACAACCATCCAGGGTTTTTTCGATGCCGCCACAGGCACCGTGTCCTACGTCGTGTGGGAGCACGCGGGAAGGCATGCCGCGGTCATCGATCCGGTGCTCGACTACCACTTCAGGTCGGGCCACACCGGCACCGCCTCGGCCGACAGGCTGCTGGCCTACCTGCGCGAGCACGCGCTGCAGCTCGAGTGGATCCTGGAAACGCACGCGCACGCCGACCACCTTTCCGGCGCGCGCCATGTCCAGCAGCATGCAGGCGGAAAGATCGCCATCGGCGAGAACATCCGCGTCGTCCAGGCGACCTTCGGCAAGCTCTTCAACTTCGAGCGCGCCTTCCTGCCCGACGGCAGCCAGTTCGACCATCTCTTCAAGGACGGCGAGGTCTTCCGAATCGGCGAGATCGAGGTCACCGCCTGGCTGGTGCCGGGCCACACGCCCGCGGACATGGCCTACCTGGTCGATGGCGCCGTGTTCGTCGGCGACACGCTCTTCATGCCCGACCTCGGCAGCGCACGCGCCGACTTCCCCGGCGGCGACGCCCGCCAGCTCTACGCGTCGATGCGCAGGCTGCTGGAGCTGCCGCCCGAGACGGCCATGTACGTCTGCCACGACTACCCGCCGGCATCGAGGCAACCCGGCTGGCAGACCACCGTGGCGCAGCAGCGCGCGCACAACATCCACGTGCGCGACGGCATCGGCGCCGACGAATTCGTGGCGATGCGCACCGCGCGCGACGCGACGCTGGACGTGCCCACGCTGATCCTGCCTTCGATCCAGGTGAACGTGCGCGGCGGTCGCCTGCCGCCTGCCGACGACAACGGCGTCGCGTACCTGCGCATCCCGGTGAACGCGCTTCCCGCGCACCGGCACCCGGCGGGCCGATAGCGGTCCGCCGCCATCCGCGCGGGTCAGTGCGTCTCGGTCAGCTGATCGAGAATCGCCGGGTTCTCCAGCGTCGACACGTCCTGTGCGATCGCCTCGCCCCTGGCGACCGAGCGCAGCAGGCGCCGCATGATCTTGCCGCTGCGCGTCTTGGGCAGGTTCTCGGCGAATCGGATCTCCCGGGGCTTGGCGATGGGGCCGATCTCCTTGCCGATCCACGCGCGCAGTTCTGCGGCCAGCCGGTCCGCCTCCTTGCCGGCGGGGCGCGGCTGCTTGAGCACCACGAACGCGCAGATCGCCTCGCCCGTGGTCTCGTCGGGCCGGCCGACCACCGCAGCTTCGGCCACCAGCGCCGTACAGGCCACGAGCGCCGATTCGATCTCCATCGTGCCCATGCGATGGCCGCTGACGTTGAGCACGTCGTCGATGCGCCCGCCGATGGTGAAGTAGCGCGTGAGCCTGTCGCGCGCCGCGCCGTCGCCAGCCAGGTAGCAGCCGCGCAGCTCCGGCGGAAAGTAGCTCGACCGGTAGCGCGCGTCGTCGCCCCACACCGCGCGGATCATGCTCGGCCAGGGCTTCTTGATGACCAGCAGGCCGCTCTCCCCGTCGGGCACATCGTTGCCGGTCTCGTCGACGATGGCGGCCTCGATGCCCGGGAAGGGCAGGGTGCACGAGCCCGGCACGAGATCGGTGGCGCCGGGCAACGGCGTGATCATGTGGCCGCCGGTCTCGGTCTGCCACCAGGTGTCGAGCACCGGGCAGCGCCCGCCGCCCACGTGCTGGCGGTACCACTCCCAGGCAGCCGGGTTGATCGGCTCGCCGACCGAGCCCAGCACGCGCAGGCTGCCGAGGTCATGACGATCGGGGTGCACGGCTGGGTTGCCCTCGGCCGCCTTGATGAGCGAGCGGATGGCGGTGGGGGCCGTGTAGAACACCGTGACGCGGTGCCGTTCGATCATCTGCCAGAAGCGCCCCGCGTCGGGATAGGTGGGCACGCCCTCGAACACCACCTGCGTCGCACCGATGGCCAGCGGGCCGTAGGCGATGTAGGTGTGGCCCGTGACCCAGCCGATGTCGGCCGTGCACCAGAACACGTCGTCGTCGTGCATGTCGAAGGTCCACGTCGTGGTGAGCGCCGCATGCAGCAGGTAGCCGCCGCTGCAGTGCTGCACGCCCTTGGGCTTGCCGGTCGAGCCCGAGGTGTAGAGCAGGAAAAGCGGGTGCTCGGCACCGACCCACGCGGGCTCGCAGATGTCGCTGCGGGTCTGGGTGAGTTCGTGCATCCAGACGTCGCGCGGCGTCCAGTCGATGGGTTCGCCGGTGCGCCGATGGACGATGACCGAGCGCACCGCCTCGCAGCCGCCGAGCGCGAGGGCCTCGTCGACCAGCGCCTTCAGCGGCAGCCGCTTGCCCCCGCGGACCTGCTGGTCGGCGGTGACGATCACCGTGGCGCCGGTGTCCGCGACCCGGTCGCGCAGCGCATGCGCGGAGAAGCCGCCGAACACCACCGAATGCACCGCGCCCAGCCGTGCGCAGGCCTGCATCGCCACGACGCCTTCGACCGACATCGGCATGTAGATGACGACTCGGTCGCCCTTGCCCACCCCGAGCGACTTCAACGCGTTGGCCATGCGGCAGGTCTGCGCCAGCAGCTGCGCGTAGGTCGTGCGGGTGACCTGGCCGTCGTCCGACTCGAAGACGATCGCCACCTTGTCGCCCCGGCCACTGGTGACCTGGCGGTCCAGGCAGTTCCACGAGACGTTGAGCGTGCCGTCCTCGAACCACCGGTAGTGCGGTGCGTCGCTGCTGTCCAGCACCTTGGTGAAAGGCGTCTTCCACGCGACGAATTCGCGTGCCAGGCGGGCCCAGTAGCCCTCGTAATCGGCTTGCGCTTCGGCCACCAGTGCATCGTAGGCGGCGCGGCCCGCGACATGGGCATTGCGCGCAAGGGCCGGCGGCGGCGCATAGGTGGGCAGGCGGGGCTGGAGATCGGGAGCGTTCATGTCTCGTGTCCTTGGATGGGTGCGAGATCTTTGCCGGCACCCAGCGGGAAAAGCTTGCGCCAGCGCAAGCCTCGCGCCGATGCGGACGTTCCTAATGCGCCCATCGCCAACAAGGAGACGCCATGAAAGACGAACTGGCTGCGCGCATCGCGGCCGATCCCAAGTACCAGCAGCTCAAGCGCCGGCGCGACCGCTTCGGCTGGACCCTCGCGGCGCTGATGCTCGTCGCCTACTACGGCTTCGTGCTGCTGGTGGCCTTCGACAAGGACTTCCTGGCGCGGCGCATCGGCGACGGCGTCATGACCCTGGGCATGCCCATCGGGTTCGGCGTGATCGTCTTCACCGTGGCGATCACCGGCTACTACGTCCGCCGCGCCAACGCCGAGTTCGACGCGCTCTCCGATGCCGTCGTCGAGGCCGTGAAGGGGAACAAGCCATGAACGCACGTTCCGCAAGCATCCTGCGCGCGCGCTTTGCCGCGCTCCTGTGCGTGCTGTCGACGGTTGGCGCGGCAGCCCACGCGGCCGGCGCCGACCTCGGCCAGCTGCAGAAGCAGGCCACCAACTGGACCGCCATCGGCATGTTCGGCCTTTTCGTGGTGGCAACCCTCTTCATCACCAAGTGGGCCGCTGCGCGCACCCGTTCCGCGGCCGACTTCTACACGGCCGGCGGCGGCATCACGGGCTTCCAGAACGGCCTTGCCATCGCGGGCGACTACATGTCCGCGGCGTCGTTCCTCGGCATCTCGGCCGCGGTGATGGCCTCCGGCTACGACGGGCTGATCTACTCCATCGGCTTCCTCGTGGGCTGGCCGGTCATCACCTTCCTGATGGCGGAGCGCCTGCGCAATCTCGGCAAGTTCACCTTCGCCGACGTCGCGGCCTTCCGCTTCGAGCAGACGCCGATCCGCATCTTCGCGGCCTCCGGCACGCTGGTGGTGGTCGCGTTCTACCTGATCGCGCAGATGGTGGGCGCCGGGCAGCTGATCAAGCTGCTGTTCGGCCTCGAGTACTGGGTGGCGGTCGTCATCGTGGGCTCGCTCATGATGGTCTACGTGCTCTTCGGGGGCATGACCGCCACGACCTGGGTGCAGATCATCAAGGCCGGCCTGCTGCTGGGCGGCGCGAGCTTCATGGCGATCTCGGTGCTCTGGCACTTCGGCTTCAGCCCCGAGGCGATGTTCGCGGGCGCGGTCAAGGTCAAGACCGACCTGGCGCTGAAGGACGGCAAGGCCGCCGAGGTGGCTGCGAGCATCGGCCAGTCGATCATGGGGCCGGGCAATTTCGTGAAGGACCCGGTCTCGGCCATCTCCTTCGGCATGGCGCTCATGTTCGGCACGGCCGGGCTGCCCCACATCCTGATGCGCTTCTTCACCGTGCCCAGCGCGAAGGAGGCGCGCAAGTCGGTCATGTGGGCGACCGGATGGATCGGCTACTTCTACCTGCTGACCTTCATCATCGGCTTCGGCGCCATCACCTTCGTCCTGACGAACCCCGACTTCCTCGATGCGAAGGGCGCGCTCAAGGGCGGCGGCAACATGGCTGCGATCCACCTGGCGAGCGCAGTGGGCGGCAACGTGTTCCTCGGCTTCATCTCGGCGGTGGCCTTCGCCACGATCCTGGCCGTGGTGGCGGGCCTCACGCTTTCGGGCGCATCGGCCGTCTCCCACGACCTGTACGCCACCGTCATCAGGAAAGGCGACGCGGGCAGCGCGGCGGAGCTGCGTGTCTCCAAGATCACCACGCTGGCGCTGGGCGCGCTGGCGGTGCTGCTGGGGATCGTGTTCGAGAAGCAGAACATCGCCTTCATGGTGTCGCTGGCCTTCGCCATCGCGGCCTCGGCCAATTTCCCCGTCCTCTTCATGTCGGTGCTCTGGAAGGGCTGCACCACGCGCGGGGCGGTGATCGGCGGGTTCCTCGGGCTGGTGTCCTCGGTGGCCCTCACGGTGGTGTCGCCCTCGGTGTGGGAGGCCACGTTCGGTCATCCGGCCGGCTCCTCGCTGTTCCCGTACACCTCGCCGTGCCTGTTCTCGATGAGCATCGCCTTTGCGGGCATCTGGCTTTTCTCGGTGCTCGACCGCAGCGCGCGCGCGCAGGTCGACCGCGGCGGCTTCCTCGCGCAGCAGGTGCGCTCGGAAACCGGCATCGGGGCGCACGGGCCCAGCGGGCATTGAGTCCGGGCCCCGTCGCCGGGCCTCGCGGCCCTCGGTGCCGGTGTCCAGGTCGCCCGCGCTCCGTCCGATCCGTCCGATCAGTCGGCGCCGATCAGCACCTTGACGTGCGCGGCCGCGCTGCGCGCCAGGGCGCTCAGCGCGTAGCCGCCCTCCAGGCACGACACGACGCGCCCGCCGCAGTGGTGCCGCGCCGTCTCCATGATCCTGCGGGTGACCCAGGCGTAGTCGTTTTCCACCAGGCCGAGATTGCCCATGTCGTCCTCCCGGTGCCCGTCGAAGCCTGCAGAAACGTAGATGAGCTCGGGGGCGAAGGCGTCGAGCGCGGGCAGCCAGTGCTGCGTGACGGCCGCCCTGAACGCATCGCCGCCCGAGCGCGGGGGCAGGCCGATGTTCACCATCCGCAGGCTGTTGTCGTCCTCGCCCGAGAACGGATAGAGGCCCTGCTCGAAGATGGAGCACATGAGCACGCGCTCGTCGTCGCGGAAGATGTCGGCGCTGCCGTTGCCGTGGTGCACGTCGAAGTCGATCAGGGCCACGCGCTTCAGGCCGTGCGCATCGAGCGCGTGGCGCATGCCCACCGCCACGTTGTTGAAGAAGCAGAAACCCATGGCGGCGTCGCGCGTGGCGTGATGGCCGGGCGGACGCACGTTGCAGAAGGCCGTGGGCGCTTCGCCCGCCAGGACCAGATCGGTGGCGAGCACTGCCGCCCCGGCGGCGCGCAGCGCGGCCTGGAGGGTGTGCGGGCTCATCACGGTGTCGGGGTCGACGAAGCGGTGACCCTCGGTGGGCGCCATCGCCGTGAGTTCGCGCACGTACGACATCGTGTGCGCGCGCGCCAGCTGGGCGGCCGTGGCAAGCGGGGCGTCGTGAGGGGCCATGTAGTCCAGCAGCCCCGAGATCAGCAATCGGTCGTGGATCGCGGCAAGCCGCTCGGGGCATTCCGGATGGCCCGCGCCCATGTCGTGGCGCGCGCAGTCCGCGTGGGTGATGTAGGCGCTCAGCATGCGGGCTCCTTCGCTCCCTTTCTCCTTCGAAGGCGGGGCGGCCCGCGCGGGGAGCCCGCTGCCGGCGGCACCAGGGCACGGTCGCTACTGGATCTTCAGCGTGGTGCGGGCCGTGCCTTCGCGCTTGGGCAGCGTCAGGTGCAGCACGCCGTCCTCGAGCTTGGCCACGGCGGTCTTGTCGTCGACTTCGCTGGCCAGCGAGAAGCCGCGCGACATGCTGCCGCGATAGGTCTCCCGGACGATGGAGCGGCCTTGCTTCTTTTCCTCGTCCTTCCTGACCTCGGCCGAGATCGAGACGTAGCTGCCGTCGATGGAGACGCGCACGTCTTCCTTCTTCGCGCCGGGGATCTCGGCGGTGACGAGGTATTCCTTGTCGTTCTCGCTGATGTCGAGCCGGATGTCGGCCGGCAGTTCGGCCTCGTCGATCAGCTGCAGCGGACGCGCCCAGCGGCGCAGCATGTCGGGAAAGAGGTTCTCGATACGGTCCAGGCGGGACAGTGCGGTGTTCATGCGCTTACTCCATGAGTGGGTTGAGGGAACTTCAATCTAGGCGCGCGCGGCGGGATTTCCGTTGCGCTGGATCAAGCGCGCCGGCTGTCGACGCGAGAGGATGCGAGGCCGACGTTCAACACCGCTCGAAGGAGAGTTCCATGCGCCCGATTCCCATCGCCTGCAAGACTGGCCGCATGTCGGGGTGCGGTGCCGCGGCCGCGCTCGCCCTGTCGCTCTGCCTGGGCCTGCATGTCAGCCCCGCCCCAGCCCAATCCCGGGGCGAGCTGCTCTACAACGCCAACTGCGTCGCCTGCCACAACGAGAAGATGCATTGGCGCGGCAGGAAGCTGGTCAACGACTGGGACAGCCTCGAGGAGCAGGTGCGGCGCTGGCAGCAGGCCTCCTCGCTGGGCTGGCGCGACCAGGACATCATGGAGGTCGCCCGCTATCTGAACGACCGCTTCTACGGCTTCGCGCCCCCGAGCGCGACCACCCTGCTCAAGCCCTCAGTTGCAGCACCATCCGACGCAGGTCCGACGAAGGCGGCTCGGCCGGATCGGCCTTGAAGCCCAGCGCGGCCGTGAGCTTCAGCATCCGGGTGTTCTCGCGCAGCACGATGCCCACCAGCCGCAGGGTGCCGCGGCTGCGCGCGTGCTCGATCAGCCGCTCGAACAGCACCTTGCCCAGCCCCTGGCCCTTGAGCTCGGAGCGCACGACGAGCGCGAACTCGGCCTCGACGTTGTCGGGATCGCACACCGTGCGCGCCACGCCGAGCGTGCGGGCATGGCCTTGCGCATCGACGTCCTCGGCGATGAAGGCCATCTCCCGGTCGTAGTCGATCTGCGTCAATCGCGCGAGCTCGCTGCGCGGCATTTCCTTGCGCACCGAGAAGAAGCGCATCCGCATGTCCTCCGCGTCCAGCGACTCCAGGAAGCGTCGATGCTGCGGCTCGTCCTCCGGCCTGATCGGCCGCACCACGATTTCGCGCCCGTTCCAGGTCTGCGTCCGCACCCACTGGTCGGGGTAGGGCAGGATCGCGAAGCGCGCGGTGCCGTGCTGCGGCGTACGCGACAGCCGCATGCGCGCGTCGAGCGCCAGCGCACCATGCTCGTCGACCCACAGCGGATTGATGTCCAGCTCCGCCAGCCGCGGCAGATCGGCCAGCATGCGCGAGACGGCGACGAGCACGTCGTGGAGCGCATCGAGGCGAGCCGGCGGATGGTCGCGAAAGCCGGCCAGCAGGCGTGCCACGCGGGTACGCGACACCAGTTCCGCGGCGAGGGCGCGGTTCAGCGGGGGCAGCGCGATGGCCGTGTCGGCGGCGGCCGCCACCGCGGTGCCCCCCTGGCCGAACAGGATCACGGGACCGAAGACAGGGTCGATGCTGGCGCCGACGATGATTTCCTGGGCGTGCGGGCGGTGCAGCGAGTGCTGCACGGTGAAGCCGTCGATCTGCGCCAGCGGCCGGGCGTTCCTCACCGCTTCGAGCATTTCACCGGCTGCGCTGCGCAGCGCGGCTTCGTCGCGCAGGCCCAGCCGCACGCCACCGACGTCCGTCTTGTGCGTGATGTCGCGCGAGAGGATCTTCAACGCCAACGGATATCCCAGCCCCTTGCCGGCCTCGACCGCCGCCTCGGCCGTCGGCGCAACGGCGACGGTGGGCACCGTCTCGATGCCGTAGGCCTGCAGCAGCGACTTGGCCTCCTGTTCGCCGAGCCATTCGCGCTGCTCGGCCAGCGCCGCGTCCAGCGTCGCGCGCACCGCATCGGTATCGGGCACGGCGCCATGGGCGGCGCCCGGCGTCTCCATCAGGATCTCCTGGTTGCGCCGATAGGTCTGCAGCATCGCAAAGGCATGCACCGCTTCTTCGGGCGAGGCGTAGTCGGCCACGCCGGCCTCCTCGAAGAGCCTGCGCGCCTGGGTCACCGCAGCGTCGCCGAGCCAGGCGCTCATCACGCGCGAGGCCTGGCCGCGCACCAGCGGCAGGCACGCGCGCGCGATGTCCTCGCTGCGCACGATGGCCGTGGGTGCATGCATGAACAGCACCGCCCCGGCCGACGTGTCGGCCAGCAGTGCGCCGAGCGTCTCGGCATAGCGCTCGGCGGGTGCGTCGCCGATGATGTCGATGGGGTTGGCGCGGGACCAGTTCGCCGGCAACGCTGCGTCGAGGCGGGCGAGCAGCGCGGAACCCGGGTCGGCCAGCACCACGCCCTCGCGCGCCGCCGCGTCGGCGGCCATCACGCCGGCGCCCCCGCTGTTGGTCATGACCGTGAGCCTGCCGTGGCCATTGCCCCGGAAGCGCGACAGAGTCTCTGCGGCTAAAAAGAGCTCCTGCAGCGTGTCGACGCGCAGCATTCCGGCGCGCCGCAGCGCGGCGTCGTAGACCGCGTCCGACCCCGCCAGTGCGCCCGTGTGCGAGGTGGCGGCGGCAATGCCGTGGCCGGCGCGCCCGGCCTTGAGCACGATCACCGGTTTGTTGCGTGTGGCCGCGCGCGCGGCGGACATGAACTTGCGCGGCGACTCGATGGATTCCACGTACAGCAGGATCGAGCGGGTGTGCGCATCGCTGGCCAGGTGGTCGAGCAGGTCGCCGAAGTCGACGTCGCAGTGTTCGCCCAGCGAGACCATGTGCGACAGGCCCACGCCGCGGCTGCGGGTCCAGTCGAGCACGGCCGTGACCAGTGCACCCGACTGCGAGACGAAGGCCACGTCGCCCGCCAGCGCGTCGGTGTGCGCGAAGCTGGCGTTCAGGCCGATGTGCGGACTGAGCAGGCCGAGGCAGTTGGGTCCCAGCAGGCGCAGGGTGAAGGGGCGCGCCGCCTCCAGCGCGGCCTGCTTTTGCCGCGGCTCCAGGCCGGCCGTGATGATCACCGCCGCGTGGGTGCCCAGTGCGCCGAGCTCGGCGACCAGCGGCGCGACCGTGGCCGGCGGCGTGCAGATCACCGCCAGGTCGGGCGCGGCAGGCAGGTGCGCCGCGTCGGGGAAGACGGGCACCCCGTCCAGCGAGGCATGTTTTGGATTCACCCCGTGCACCGCGCCCTTGAAGCCGCCGGCGCGCAGGTTGCGCCATACCGTGGCGCCAACGCTGGCAGGCCGGTTCGAGGCACCGAACACGGCGACGGAGGCCGGCGACAGCAGGCGGTCCAGATGACGGATGGTCATGGCATTGAAGACGGCGCGGCAGTGACGGGACATGCCATCGTGCGGGCCGCCGCGACCTGCCGGCTTGATGCACGTCAACCCGTCGCGCCGGCATGGGCGCAAGCTCCATGGCCGAGGAACCCGCCATGGATACCCGTTCGCCCGGAGCCGCGCCCGATGCCGCCGATCTTTGATCCGTGGCGGGCCTGTGTGGTTGCGGCCGAGGTATCGATGGCCACGAATGCGGCTGCGGGCTCGCTCGCCGCGATGCGGTCGCAGCGATTGGCGGAGCTGCTCGCCGCGGCGGCAGCGCATTCGCCACGCTACCGGCGCCTGCTGGCCGGCTGCGATCCGGCCACTGCGCGGCTGGAGGAGCTGCCGGTGGCCCGCAAGGCGGAACTGATGGGCGACTTCGCAGGCTGGGTCTGCGACCCGGCGTTGTCGCTGCCGGCGCTGCGACGCTTCCTCGCCGAACCGGCGAACATCGCGGCCGACTGCCTGGGCCCCTACACGGCATGGGAAAGCTCCGGCAGCACCGGCGAGCCCGCGATCTTCGTGCAGGACGCGCGTGCGATGGCCGTGTACGACGCGCTGGAGGCGTTGCGCAGACCGCTGCTTCGGCCCTTCGAGCGGCTGCTCGACCCGTGGAGCCTGGGGGAGCGCATCGCCTTCGTGGGCGCGACCGGCGGGCATTTCGCGAGCACGGTATCGGTCGAGCGGCTGCGCCGCCTGCAGCCCGGCCTCGCGTCCCGCCTGCGCGGCATTTCATTCCTGCAGCCGCTGGACAGGCTCTGCGACGAGCTCGATGCCTTCAATCCCACGGTGCTGGCCACCTATCCGAGCGCCGCCATCGTGCTCGCGCAGGAGCGGGAGGCTGGCCGGCTCAAGGCAGCGCCGCGCGAGATATGGACCGGCGGGGAAACGCTCTCTGCAGCCGGACGCGCCTTCCTGAAGGAGGCGTTCGCCTGCCCGGTCGCCAACAGTTATGGCGCCTCGGAGTTCCTGTCACTGGCGTTCGAATGTTCGCTGGGCGTGCTGCACCTGAACAGCGACTGGGCGATCCTGGAGCCGGTCGATGCCCAGGGCCGGGCAGTGCCGGCCGGCCATGCCGGTATCACGACCCTGCTGACCAACCTGGCCAACCACCTGCAACCGGTGATCCGCTACGACCTGGGCGACAGGGTCAGGCTGCTCGATGCGCCCTGCGGGTGCGGATCGCATCTTCCGGTCATCGAGGTCCATGGGCGCGACGACGACACCCTGTGCCTCGCGGCCGGTGTCGGCATGCCGGCGGTGAGGGTGGTTCCGCTGGCGGTGAGCACCGTCCTCGAGGAGGAGGCGGGACTTTTCGACTTCCAGCTGGTGCAGCAGGGGCCGCGCGAGCTGCTGCTGAGGAGCCGCGGGCAGGGACAGAAGATGCAGCGGACCCTGCGCAAGGCGCGCGCGGCGCTCGCGGCGTTCCTCGAGACGCAGGGCGCGAAGGGCGTGCGCATCGAGTGCCGCGCGGGCGAGAGCACGCAATGCGGCCGCAGCGGCAAGTTCCGGCGGGTGATCTCGCTGAACGCGAAACCGGACGATGCGTGTTGACGTGCATCAAGGTGCGCGCCCCCGCAGTACGCAGAATCGCCGGCACTGTTCAAGAGGTACGAATGCAATCCCTGCTCCATTCCGGCGTGCTGGATCTTCCGTGGTGGGGCGTGCTGCTGGCCGCGCTCGCGCTCACGCACGTCACCATCGCTTCCGTCACCATATTCCTGCACCGCCACCAGGCCCACCGCGCGCTCGATCTGCACCCCGTGGCGAGCCACTTCTTCCGCTTCTGGCTCTGGCTGACCACCGGCATGGCGACCAAGGAGTGGGCTGCGGTGCACCGCAAGCACCACGCCAAGTGCGAGACCCCGGAAGACCCGCACAGCCCGCAGGTGCACGGGCTCAACCGCGTGCTCTGGGGCGGCGTTTTCTATTACGTGCGCGAAGCCAGGCGCGCCGAGACCCTGGAGCGCTACGGCCACGGCACGCCTGACGACTGGCTGGAGCGGCACGTCTATGCGAAGCACAAGACCCTGGGTATCGTGCTGATGGGCGTGGTCGACATGGCGCTCTTCGGCGTCGTGCCCGGCGCGCTGGTGCTGCTCACCCAGATTGCGTGGATCCCGTTCTGGGCGGCTGGCGTGGTCAACGGCATCGGCCACTACTGGGGCTACCGCAACTGGCCGGCGCGCGACGCCAGCACGAACATCTTTCCCATCGGCATCCTGATCGGCGGGGAGGAGCTGCACAACAACCACCACGCCTTCCCGGCGTCGGCGAAGCTGTCGAGCAGGTGGTTCGAGTTCGACATCGGCTGGCTCTACATCCGCACGCTGCAGGCGCTGGGCCTGGCCCGCGTGAAGCATGTGGCGCCCACGCCGCGGCTGGTCGCGCCCAAGGCGAACGTCGACCTGGCCACGGTGCAGGCGATCATCCGCTGCCACTACGACGTGCTGTCGAACTACACGCGCTCGCTGAAGAAGGCCTGCGTGGCCGAGCTCGACCGCCTGCGCGGCATCTCGCCTGAAGCTGCGCGCGCCCTGAAGGCCGTCAAGCCCTGGCTGGGCAAGGACCAGGGCCTGCTCGGACCCTCGCGGCACCGGCAGATGCTGCAGGCGTTGAAGGCCTCGCAGGCGCTGGCTACGATGTATTCGATGCGCGACGAGCTGGCTGCACTGTGGAGCCGTTCCAGCGCCACCGGCGAGCAGCTGGCCAGGCAACTGCAGGACTGGTGCCAGCGTGCCGAGGCGAGCGGCATCGCGCCATTGGCGGATTTTTCGCGCCGGCTGCGTTCCTACGCCTGAACGCACTTGAAAGCGCCGGCGCCGAGGAGCTGCGAATGAAGCGTTGCCCGGCGCCTCCGATGTCCCTCGCCGTTGCTGTCGCTATCTCGGCTGCTGCCCTGGTAGCCGCATGCGGCGGCTTTCCGGCCGCAGCGCCGGGCGGAGCCATGCTCACCGGCTCGATCGCTTCTTTCGTGCCCGGCAGCGTGGCGGCCCGCGCGATGGACGACAGCGACCGCCGCCGCGCGGCGAGCGCGCTGGAGAGCCTGGGCAACGGCGAGTCGTCGGCCTGGCACAACCGCGACACCGGCGACAGCTTCGTGTTCACGCCCACGCGCAGCTTCGAGCGCAGCGGCGCCCGCTGCCGCGAATTCCGCCTCGAAGTCGTGGTCGGCGGCCGTCCCGACGGCATCGCCGGCAGCGCGTGCCGCCAGCCCGACGGCTCCTGGCGCACCGGGGCCTGAGACAGGCAGAGGCAGGGCCGGACGATGGCCACGAGGTTCGATGTCTGCAACGGCGATGCCGACGGCCTCTGCGCGGCCGTGCAATGGCGGCTGCACCGGCCAGGCACCGTCCGGCTGGTGACGGGCCTCAAGCGCGACATCGCACTGCTCGGCGGCGTCTCGGCGGGGCGCGGTGACGAGGTCAACGTGTTCGACCTCTCGATGCTGCGCAACCGCGCCGACCTGCTGCGGCTGCTCGGCGAGGGCGCGCGCGTGCGCTACTTCGACCACCACGCCGCGGGCGAGGTGCCACGGCATCCGCAGCTCGAGGCGCACATCGACGAGGCGAGCGCGGTCTGCACCAGCCTGCTCGTGGATCGGCACCTGGGCGGCGCATGCCGCGCCTGGGCGCTGGTGGGGATCTATGGCGACAACATGGCGGCCGTGGCCGACCAGCTGGCGCTCGACGGCGGCTTCGAGCCCGGCGATGGTGCGGGGCTGCACCGGCTGGGCATGCTGATCAACTACAACGCCTACGGCGAGCATGAGCGCGACGTCCGCATCCCGCCGCGCCTGCTCTACGCGCTGATGCTGCGCTACCGCGACCCGCGCGACATGCTGGCGCACGAGAGCATCGTCGACGAGATCGATGCGGTGCGCCAGGCCGACCTGCGCCGGGCCGTGGGCACCGCGCCGATCTGGCAGGGCGAGGAGGGAAGCGTTCGCGTGCTGCCCGATGCGCCCTGGAGCCGTCGCGTGCAGGGCTGCCTGGCCAACGAGCTGGCGAGCAGCGAACCCGGGCTCGCGCATGCGGTGCTCGTGGCGCGGGAAGAGGGTTACGTCGTCAGCGTCCGCGCGCCGCAGGCGCGCCCGCACGGCGCCCACGCGCTGTGCAGCCGGTTCGGTGGCGCGGGCCGTGCGCGCGCAGCCGGCATCGACAGTCTGCCGCTCGGGGAGCTGCCGCGCTTCGTCGCGGCGTTCGCCGCAGCGTCTTGGGGCCGCAGTGCCGCAGCGCCATGATCGATCTGCCGCCAGCCCGCCGCATCCGGGCCGTGTGCATTGCGCGCGAAGGCGGTTTTGCCTGGACTCCAGGTCTCTCGCGGCCGCGCAGCGTCGTGCTCGATGGCGACGGCGGGGCCACGAGGCAGCGCCTGATGCAGATGCTGCGGGAGGCCGCGGAGCGCGGCTGCGAAAGCGGCCCCGGCGTGCAGGGTGCCGACCGGCGCCGCTACCGCGTCGAGATATTCATCGACGAGAACGACAACGACGGCGACGACGTTGGAGCAGGGGGGCGCGGCGATGGCCCGGTCCCGGCTGTGGTCTTCGAGGTGCCCGAGGAGCAGGCGCCCGAATCGCTGCTCCGGATATGGAAGGAGGCTGGATGAGTTCCGGCGGAACAGGTCCCAAGGCAGCGCTCAGTGCGCCATCCAGACCGGAACCGAGGCCCGCTCCAGCACCGTGCGCGTGGCGCCGCCCAGCATGAGCTCGCGTGCCGGACTGTGGCCGTAGGCGCCCATGACGATCAGGCCCGCGCCGGTCTCCTGCGCGAGCGAGAGCAGCGCCTCGCCGGCATGCCTGTCCTCCGCCAGCGCCTTGTGTTCCCGCAGCTGCCCGACGCCGTGCAGCCGCAGGTAGTCGCGCAGCCTCGACATCGTCGTGCCGTGTTCGGGATCCGAGGCGCTCACCGGGGCCACGAGGTGGACCTCCTGCGCCGAGCGCAGCAGGGGCAGCGCGGTCTCCAGCGCACGGGCCGCCTCGCGCGCGCAGCGCCATGCGACCAGCACCCTGCCCGGGTTCGGTGACACCCTGCCCGCGAACGGGACGACCAGCGCCGGCTTGCCGCTGGCGAGCACCACCGCCTCGACGAAATCGGCCGGGACGTCGAAGCCGGCCTTGTCGCGCGGATCGCGCTGTCCCAGCACCATGAGATCGCTGGTCAGCGCATGCTGGACGAAGCTCTCGACGACCGGCTCGCCACGCAACTCGTGCCAGTCGCTGCGGCTGGCGTGGTCCTGCAGCAGGCGCTCGAACATCGCGGCCGCATGGGCGCGGTGGTCGGGGTCGATGTCGCCGGCCATCGGCATCGGAGGCAGGCCGCCGATCATCGGCAGCACCGCCAGCACCGAGGGCGACACCGCGAAAAGCGCGGTCAAGGCGGACCCGTGCAGTGCCGCGAGGCGGTGCGCAAGGCGCAGTCGCACCTCGGCACGGTCGGTGCCATCGAGATGGACGAGGATCGAACGCAGCGTGCTCATCTCGGGTGCTCAGGCTGTGCGAGCGGCGGACGTACGGTCGGCGGCCGGTCCCATGGAGGAGGACATGGAGGACATGGCGGGCATGCCCGGAATGCCGTGCGCGGGCGCGACTTCGCCGGTGTCGAACCAGCGGCAGATCGAATCGGCACCCAGCCTCCGCGGCTGCCGCTCGTACAGGAAGCCCCGTGCGACCTCGCCGGACAGGTTGACGGGAATGCCCGCTTCCTGGAGCAGGGCGATGCGTCCCGGCTCGGTGGTGCCTGAGGGAATCCGGACCGTGATGTCGGCAAGGCGATAGTGGCTTGGCATGGTGCTTCTTCTCCTGGTTGTGGCTGTCCGGTTGAATCTAGGAGTTCGAGGCGGCCGGGGTCTTGCGATGGATCAAGGCGGTCCCCGGATGCGTGTCCATCATGGGTGCTCCACCCGTGCGTCGATGGCCATGACCAGTTACACCGCCGACAGCCCAAGCCCGCCCGAACTGCCGCTGCAGCCGATCTGCCGCGACGTGCTGATGGAGAAGTACGCGCAGGAGGGCGAACACGGCATCGACGACATTCATCGCCGGGTGGCGCGGGCGCTGGCCCAGGCCGAGAAGCCCGGTGAGCGGGAGACCTGGGCGGCGCGCTTCCTGCAGGCATTGCGTGACGGCTTCCTGCCCGCGGGGCGCATCCAGGCCGCGGCGGGCACCACGCTGGCTGCCACCCTGATCAATTGCTTCGTGCAGCCCGTGGGCGATTCGATCATCGGCAACGACGAGGGCTATCCGGGCATCTACATCGCGCTGGCGGAAGCCGCAGAGACCATGCGCATGGGTGGCGGCGTGGGCTACGACTTCTCGCGCATCCGCCCGCACGGGGCCTGGGTGGCCGGCACGCGCTCCAGCGCCTCGGGACCCGTGCCGTTCATGCGCGTCTTCGATTGTTCGTGCCGGACCGTGGAATCGGCCGGAGCGCGACGGGGTGCGCAGATGGCCGTGCTGCGTTGCGACCATCCCGACATCGAGGCCTTCATCGGCGCGAAGGACGACGGCGAACTGAGCAACTTCAACCTGTCGGTGGCGCTGACCGACGCCTTCATGCTGGCCGTGCTGGACGACAGGGAGGTCGAGCTGGTGCACCGGGCCGAGCCCGGTCCGCGCATCCGCAGCGCGCAGCAGCACCGGCGCGAGGACGGGCTGTGGGTGTACGGCCGCCGCCCCGCGAAGGCATTGTGGGACCGCATCATGCGCTCGGTCCATACACACGGCGAGCCGGGCGTGCTCTTCCTGGATCGCATCAATGCCGACAACAACCTCTACAGCTGCGAGACGCTTGCCGCTGCGAACCCCTGCGGCGAACAGCCCCTGCCGCCTTACGGCAGTTGCTGCCTGGGGTCGATCGACCTGACCCGTTTCGTGAGGGACCCCTTCGAGCCGGGGGCGCGCTTCGACGATGACGCCTTCTCCCGGCTCGCCGCGCTGGCCGTGCGCATGCTCGACAACGTGCTGGACATCACCGCCTGGCCGCTGGAGCGCCAGGGTCGCGAGGCGCTGCTGAAGCGGCGCATCGGCCTGGGCTTCACCGGGCTGGGGGATGCGCTGGTCATGCTCAACCTGCGCTACGACGAGCCGCAGGGCCGCGCCACCGCACAGCGCATCGCGCGCACGCTGCGCGATGCGGCCTACGCCGCTTCGTGCGCGCTGGCCCGCGAGCGCGGGGCGTTCCCGCTCTTCGATGCCGGCACGTACCTCGGGTGGGGCACCTTCGCGTCGCGCCTGTCCGAGCCGATGAAGACGCGCATCCGCGCCTGGGGCATGCGCAACTCGCACCTGCTGTCGATCGCGCCCACGGGCACCATCAGCCTGGCCTTCGCGGACAACGCGAGCAACGGCATCGAACCGGCCTTCGCGTGGAGCTGCACGCGGCGCAAGCGCCTGCCCGAAGGCGGGACGCGGGAGTACGAGGTCGAGGATCACGCGCTGAGGCTGTATCGCCAGCGCAGGGGCGAGCGCGCAGCGCTCGGGCCGGCCTTCGTCACCGCGCTGCAGATGAGCGCGAAGGCGCATGTGGACATGGCGGCGGCGGTGGCGCCCTACATCGATGCCGCCATCTCGAAGACGGTCAATGTGCCGGTCGACTGCGCCTACGAGGACTTCAAGGAACTCTACATGCAGGCCTGGCAGCTGGGACTCAAGGGCCTGGCCGCCTACCGATCGGGCTCGGCGGCGCAGGGCTCGGTGCTGGAAGTGCGCACGCGGCCGGCGTGCAGCGGCTGTGCGGCGCCGGTGGCTGCGGCTTGAGACGGCTTGGTGGGGCTCGATGCGGCTCGATGGGGTTCAGGCCCGCAGCCAGGCGGCCGCGATGCATGCGCAGCCCAGGCTGGTCACCAGTGCTGCGCCCACGCGCAGCGCGTAGGCGCGGCCGCCCGCGCCGAGCGCCACCGCGCACCGCGTGAGCGTGTTGGTTCCCACCGCCACCAGCACACCCTGGATGAACAGGTCCGTCGTCAATGTGCCGGCGGCGTGCAGCGATGCGAGCGAAGCCACGGGAGCGTGCGCATCCACCAGGGCCGCGAGCGCAATGCCCGCCTGCAGCCCTGCATCGCCGAAGTGCCGCTGCGCCGAGCCCACCAGCAGCGCGACGAGCGCCAGCGCGAGCGCGACGGCCAGAGCCTCGCGCGGACGCAGCGCGCTGCGCTGCGTGGCGGGCGGCTCGACGGCCGCGGCGTCGCGCGACGTCAGCAGCGGCAACAGGCCGGCGGCCACGGCGCCCGCCGCACCGGCCAGCGCCACGGGCACCAGGGCGGCCCCCGCCTGCGGTGACAGTGCGCTCGTCATCGCGATCGCCAGCACCCAGGTCGCCACCGCCGACAGCGCCGCGGCGCCGGCCAGCAGCCCGGTATGCAGCGGCTGCGCCCGCGCGCGGTTGCCGAACGAGGCCACGGTGGCGGTGCTGGAGACGAAGCCGGACGCGAAGCCGGCACCCAGCAGGCCGCCGCGCACGCCGAGCCAACGCACGGCCGCCTGCCCGGCGGCCTGCATCGCCATGATCAGCAGCACCATCGAGGCCAGCGGCCGGGGGTTGATGCCGCCAAGCACCTCGATGGGCCGCGAGGGGATGAGCGGCAGCGCGATCAGGGCGAGCGCCGCCAGCAGCACGCCGTCGTGCAGCTCCTGCTCGCTCAGCAGCTGCGTGGCGAACCGGTGCAACCTTCGGCGCGCCGCCAGCAGCAGCGCCAGGCCCGTTCCGCAGGCGGCACCCAGCGCCGGTTCGAGAACGCTCAGCACGCCGACCAGGTAGGTCGCGAAGAGGGCGATCTCGGTGGTCATGCCCGGGTCCAGCGAGCGGCTCTTCCAGTGCGACACCGCCGCCAGCGCGGCGACCAGCACGCCTCCGATGGGCACCAATGACGGGACGGGGAGGATCTGCGCGACGGCGCCGGTCAGCGCCACGATGGCGAAGGTGCGCAGCCCCGCCGCCGCGCGGCGGTCGCCGTCGCCCTTGCGGCGCTCGCGCTCGATGCCGATCACGAGGCCGACGCCCAGGGCCACGGCGAGTCCGACGATCGCGGCCGACGAGTTCATGCACGCAGTCTCTCCGGCCGCCTGGCCGCGTCAAGGCGCGCGAGCCGCAGTCCCTTGCGCTGGATCAAGGCAGCTGCCTCTTCGGGGACCTAACGTGCGGGGCATGAAAGCACTCGTCTACCAGGGCCCCGGCCTGAAGTCGCTCGAAGACCGCCCGAAGCCGGAGATCCAGGCGCCGGGCGACGCCATCGTCCGGATTCTCAAGACCACCATCTGCGGCACCGACCTGCACATCCTCAAGGGCGACGTGCCCAGCTGCACGCCGGGACGCATCCTCGGCCACGAGGGCGTGGGCGTGATCGAGACCGTGGGCGCGGGCGTGACCGCGTTCCACCCCGGCGACCACGTGCTGATCTCGTGCATCTCCTCGTGCGGCAAGTGCGAGAACTGCCGCCGCGGCATGTATTCGCATTGCGCCACCGGCGGCTGGATACTGGGCAACACCATCGACGGCACGCAGGCGGAGTACGTGCGCATACCGCACGCCGACACCAGCCTCTACCCCGTGCCGCCGGGCGTGGACGAGGAAGCGCTGGTGATGCTCAGCGACATCCTGCCCACCGGCTTCGAGTGCGGCGTGCTCAACGGCAAGGTGGCGCCGGGCAGCACGGTGGCCATCGTCGGCGCGGGCCCGATCGGCCTGGCCACGCTGCTCACGGCCCAGTTCTACTCGCCCTCGCAGATCATCCTCGTGGACCTCGACGAGGGAAGGCTGGAGGTTGCACGCCGCTTCGGCGCGACGCACACGGTCAACAGCACCGGCGGCAACGCGGCGGAGTCGGTGCTCGCGCTGACCGGCGGACGCGGTGTCGACGTGTCCATCGAGGCCGTGGGCATCCCGGCCACCTTCGTGCTGTGCCAGGACATCGTGGCGCCCGGCGGGACCATCGCGAACATCGGCGTCCACGGCCATGCGGCCGATCTCCACCTGGAGCGCCTGTGGTCGCAGAACATCGCGATCACCACGCGGCTGGTGGACACCGTCTCGACGCCGATGCTGCTGAAGACGGTGCAGTCGAACAAGGTCGACCCGTCGAGGCTGATCACGCACCGCTTCAGACTGGACCAGGTCATCGATGCCTACGACACCTTCTCTCGCGCGGCCGAGACGCATGCGCTGAAGGTCCTCATCGAGGCATAGCGCCCGGGGCCTTGCCCTTCCTTTCTCGCCTCTTCATTTCTCTGAACGGATCCGAGCCATGTCCCTTTTCCACGCCGTCGCCTGGGTCGATCACCACGCCGCGCAAGTCTTCCAGTTCGATGCGTCCCAGGTCCTCGCGCAGCAGGTCAGGGAGCACGCCCGCTACACGCGCCAGCACGGCAGCAGCGTGCGCAGCGAACACGAATTCTTCGGCGAAGTCTGCGACGCCATGAAGGGGGTCGCGCAGGTGCTCGTCACCGGTTCCCACACGGCGCAGGCCGACTTTCGCCACTATGTCGACAAGCACAGGCCCGAACTGGCACGGCAGATCGTCGGCTGGGAGACGGTGCAGCGCATGAGCACGAACGAGCTCGTCGCACTGGCGCGCCGGTATTTCGCGGTGCACGAGGGCATGGCCGCGCCCATGAAGGCGGGCTGATCGGGAGGCGCGGCGTGAATATCCGCCACTTCGCCACGCTGGGACTGGTGCCGGCGCTGGTCGCCGCGGGCACAGGCATCGCGGTCGCGCAGGTGGCCGGCGTCACGCATGCGGGTGCGACCCTGACGGAGACCGGCCAGCTGATCTCGGGATGGAGCGCAAAGCAGAGCATCCTCGGGCAGGCCGTGTACGACGCCTCGGGCGAGCGCATCGGCAGGGCACTCGACCTGATCGTCGCGCCGGACAGGCGCGTGACCTTCCTGATCGTCGAGATCGGGAACTTCCCTTCGGGTTCGCGGCACCTGGTCGCCGTACCGGCCTCGCAGCTGGTGGTGCGCGGCGCCCGCCTGCTGCTGCCCGATGCCGATCGCCAGGCACTGGCACTGCAACCGGCGTTCGTCCATGCGCCGATCACCCGCACGCAGAGTGCGATCGTCGAGCAGGCGCTGCAGGACGTCGACCGGGCAGGGCGGACCCTCGCGCGGCTGGAGCGCCAGCTTGCGCTCGGCGAGGGCGGCAAGGCCCGCGCGAACCTCGAAAGACAGATCCTCGTGCTGCGGCAGGCCTCGCAGGCGGTGGAGCAGAAGGTGGCCGAGATGGATGCCGCCGACGCCGATCATTGGCAGGCCGTGGAGGCTCAGACCAGCCAGGCGGCGGCGCGGCTGCGCAGTGCGATGCGCGACGCGCCGGCCTGAAATAGGCGCAAGGCATGCAGCGTGGGCTTGATGTGTGTCAAGCCGCAGCCGCGGCATGTGCCTAGGATGAACTCGGCTCTCGAAGACCCAAGGAGAAAACCCTCATGCCCGCGGAACCCTTTCCTTTGATCCAGGCGCAGCCGGTCCCCCTGGACGGCAACTACCTCCAGGCCCTCGTGAACTGGCAGATCGCGGTTGCGGGCAGCGCGTTGCAGGTGCAGTTGCGGCAACTGGAATTGATGACCGACTGGCAGCGCTCCTTCGGCGCCGTGCAGCGCGAGCTCACGGACCAGTGGATCTGCAGGTTCGGCGGCGGCGTGCCGCTGGACGGCTAGGCGAAAGCGGGACCGGACGCGCCCCATGACGCTGTCGCCGCCGCTGCGCCACATGCTCGACGACCTTGGCCGGCGGTCCGCGGCCTGCTTCGCCATCGCGATGCCCGATGGCAGCCGCCACCGTGTGGGCGAGGGCACGCCGGCCTTCACGGTCGTCTTCCACACCGAGGCGGCCCTGTTCGCCACCGCGACGCGCGGCCACATCGGCCTGATGGAAGCCTATTTCGAGCGGGAGGTGGATGTCGAAGGCGATTTCGGCGCCGCCCTGGCCGCGGGCATGGCGGCCGGCTTCGATCATCGGGCGGGCGCGCTCAACGGCATCGAGAACAGCCTGCACGAGTTGCGGCACTCGAACCGGGACCCCGTCCATGCCAAGGCCAATGCCCGGGCGCACTACGGCCTGGGCACCGGCTTCTACCGCCTGTGGCTCGACGATCCGCTGATGATGTACACCTGCGGCTACTGGCCCGAAGGCACGCGCAGCCTCGAGGAGGCGCAGCGCCGCAAGATCGACCACGTCTGCCGCAAGATCCTCCTGCGGCCCGAGGACCGCTTCATCGACATCGGCTGCGGCTTCGGCGGCTTCATGTTCCGCGCCCAGGAGAAGGTCGGCGCCACGGGCGTGGGGCTCAACACAGCCACCGAGCAGGTCGAGTGGCTGCGCGACGAGATCGAGCGGCGTGGCCTCGAAGCCTCGCTGCAGGTGCGCGAAGCCGACTTTCGCGACGTCGACGAGCAGTACGACAAGGTCGTCTCCATCGGCACGCTGGAGCATGCGGGCCGCGACCAGCTGCCCGAGGTGGTCCGGGCCCATGCGCAGTTCCTGAAGCCCGGCGGGCTCGGCATCCTGCATTTCATCGGCCATGTGGGCCGCTTCGAGACGGAGCTCTTCATCCGCAAGCACGTGTTCCCGGGCGGCTGGATACCCAGCCTCGCCGACGTGATCATGGAGATGGAAGGCAACGGCCTGGAGGTGCTGGACATCGAGAACCTGCGCAGGCACTACGCGCCCACCCTCGATGCCTGGGCCGAGCGCTTCGAGAAGCATTGGCCCGCGATACAGCGCCTCGATCCGCAACGCTTCGACGAGCGATTCCGGCGAATCTGGCGCACCTACCTGGTCGGCTGCGCCGAGATGTTCCGGTCGCCCGCGGGCTACACGCACCTTTTCCAGATCGTCTTCAGCAAGGGCAACGTGACGCCGCGGAGCTACCCGATGGACCGTGCACACCTGTACGTGCCCGGGCCATGATCCCCGGCAGCGAAGCGCGGGCCCACGAGGCCCGCAGGAGCCGTCTGCTGGATGCGCTGCGCGAGAGCGGCACGGGCTCGGGGGCACCGATCGCATTGGCCAAGCGCACGTCGAACCTGTTCCGCGACCGCGAGGCCGGCGCCCGGCGAAGGATCGACCTCGGCGAGTTCGACCATGTCATCGATGTCGACGCGGCGCGCGGCACCGTCGAGGTCGAAGGCATGGCGACCTACGAGACTCTGGTGGACGCCACGCTGGCGCGCGGCGTGATGCCGGCGGTGGTGCCGCAGCTCAAGACCATCACGGCGGGCGGGGCGGTGGCGGGCGTGGGCATCGAAGCAAGCTCGATGCGCCACGGGCTGGTCCACCACACGATGCTGGAGCTCGACGTGCTGCTGCCGGACGGCCGCATCGTCCAATGCACGCCCGACAACGAGCATCGCGACCTGTTCTTCGGCCTCCCCAACTCCTATGGCTCGCTGGGTTACGCGCTGCGGCTGGTGTTGCGCACGCAGCCCGTGCTGCCCTTCGTGCGGGTGGAGCACATCGCCTGGGAGCATCCGAGTGAATTCTTCGGGGCCCTGGCGGAGGCGGCACAAGGCGATGCGGACTTCGTCGATGCCGTGGTGTTCGGCTCCCGTTCGATGGTGCTGAATGTCGCGCGCTTCGAGCAGGCCGCGCCCTGGGCGAGCAACTACGAATTCGAGCGCATCTACTACCGCTCGCTGCTTGAGATGCCCGTCGATCACCTCGCCGTGCGCGACTACCTGTGGCGCTGGGACACCGACTGGTTCTGGTGCTCGCGCAACTTCGCGGCGCAGAACCCGCTGGTACGGCGACTGTTCGGCCGCAGCCATCTCAACTCCCGCACCTACACGCGGCTGATGCGCATGAACGCACGCTGGGGCCTGACCAGGCGCTTGTCCGCGCTGCGGGGGATGCACACCGAATCGGTGATCCAGGACGTCGACATTCCGATCGGCCGCGCACGCGACTTCCTGGCGTTCCTGCTGCGAGATATCGGCATCCTTCCGGTCTGGATCTGTCCGGTGCGGGTGCCCCAGCCGGGCGCAGCCTTCGTGCTCTATCCGCTCGATGCGGGCACGCTGTACGTCAACTTCGGCTTCTGGGACGTGGTCGAGCGCCGGGACGCGTACGAAGCGGGGCATTTCAACCGGCTGGTGGAGCAGGAGGCGCTCCGCCTGGGCGGCATCAAATCGCTCTATTCGGACAGCTTCTTCACGCGCGAGGAGTTCGACCGCGCCTACGGCATGGCTGCCTACGAGGCACTCAAGCAACGCTACGACCCCGAGGGGAGGGCACCGCGCCTGTACGAGAAGTGCGTGCTCAAGCGCTGAGCCCGACACGGACTTGATCGTCGTCAACCTCCGTGCCCACACGGGGCGCGAACATGGACGCGGGGCCGGCATCTCCTTTCGCTAGTTGCTTCCGGCATTTCCTTCCGATTTCCGCGTCGCGACCCGGCGCACCACCTTGCGGGGCAGACATGAATTTCAGAACCATCCTCGTCCACCTGGACCGTTCCGATCGCAGCCCGGTGCGTGCGGCACTGGCCGCCCGGTGGGCGCGTTCGCACGAGAGCCACCTGACGGGCCTGATACCCACCGGCCTCTATGACGGCGTTATTCCCGCCGATGCCATCGCCACCGGCATGACCGACTACATCGCCGAATCGGCCGACTACCTGCGCCGCCGCGCCGAGGCCATCGCGCGGGAGTTCAGGCAGGACATCGCAGCCACGGGGCCGCTGTCGTACGAGGTGCAGCTGGTCGATGGCGTCACTGAGGACGCCGTGGTGCGCTACGGGCATGCCAGCGATCTCGTCGTGGTGGGGCAGGGCGACGATTCGACCCGGCGGGACACCACGGTGCACGACCTCGCCGAGCACGTGCTGATGGAAGTCGGCCGGCCGGTACTCGTGGTTCCTTCGGCCGGCGAGTTCGACGGGGTGCCGAGGAACATCGTGGTCGCCTGGGACGGTTCGCGCGAGGCGGCCGTGGCCCTGCACGCGGCCTTGCCCGCCCTGCGCAGTGCGCGCGTCACGCTGCTGTCGCTGCGCCATCCGCGCGACGAGGACGGCGCGCAGCGCCTGCTGATCCACGACATGATCCAGTTCCTGCAGCGCCACGGCGTGCAGGCGCGGGCCGAATCCGAAGTCACGGAGATCGGCATTGCGGACGCCTTGCTTTCTCGGGTGTCCGACTTCGGCGCCGACCTCCTCGTGATGGGCGCCTACAGCCATTCGCGCCTTCGCGAGCGGATACTGGGCGGTGTGACGCGCCAGATACTGTCGCAGATGACCGTGCCCGTGCTGATGGCGCACTGAGTCGGGTCTGCGGGGTCTTCCGGCGCTGCGCCTGCACCCCGTCATCCCCTTTCGGGCTCCACCCGGCTGAAGCCGCCCCATGGACACCACATTGATCGACGCCCTGCGCGCGCAGCTGCAGCGCGAGACCGGACAGCCCGTGGCGCTGGTCGAGACGCACATTTCGTGGGTGCTGCTGACGCCCACGCAGGCCTTGAAGCTCAAGAAGCCGGTGCGGCTGCCGTTCCTCGATTTCGGCACGCCGGAGTCGCGCAGGCACTTCTGCGAGGAGGAACTGCGCCTGAACCGGCGCTTCGCGCCGTCGCTCTACATCGACGTGGCGCCCGTTTGCGGCACCCCGGAGTCGCCGCACATCGGCGGCGGCATGCCGATCGACCATGTGGTGCGCATGCGGCGCTTCGACGAGTCCGCGCTGCTGCGCAACCTGGTGGCGGCGGACGCGCTGCAGCCCCGGTTGCTCGATGGCTTCGCACAGCGGCTGGCCGGCCTGCATGGACAGGCGCCGCGCGCGGCCCCGGTCTCGGGCTTCGGCGCGCCCGATGCGATCGTCCAGGCGGCGGCCGAGGTGCTGGCCTCCCTGCGCGCCCAGGTGCACGAAGGCGAAGGCCGCAAGGACGAGGGCGCTCGTGCCGCATCGCTGGCCGATATCGGCCGCTGGATCGAGGACCAGGGCCACGCGCTGCGCATGGCCTGGATCGCCCGGCAGCAGGCCGGTGCCGTGCGCGAATGCCATGGCGACCTGCACCTGGCCAACGTGGTGCTGGTCGACGGCGCGCTCACGCCCTTCGACTGCATCGAGTTCGACCCGGCCCTGCGGTGGATCGACGTCATGAGCGACGTTGCCTTCCTCGCCATGGACCTGAAGGCCCACGGCCATGGCGAGCTCGCGTTCCGCTTCCTCGATGCATGGCTGCAGCACAGCGGCGACTACGCGGGATTGCAGGTGCTTCGGTTCTACGAGGTCTACAGGGCGCTGGTTCGGGCCATGGCGTCCGGCCTCATGCCAGGCGAACCTGGTGAGCCGGGCGATCCGGACGCAAGGAGGAAGGGGCCCGATTACCTTGCATGCGCGCGGCAGCTGGCCGCGCCTTCGGAAGCGGGCCCGCGGCTGCTGATCACGCACGGCTTCTCGGGTTCAGGAAAGTCCAGCGTGGCCCGGCAGCTCCTGTGCGCCGCCGGCGCCGTGAGGGTGCGCTCCGACGTGGAGCGAAAGCGCCTCTTCGGCCTCGCACCGATGGAGCGCTCCGCCGCCGCAGGGCTGGACATCTATGGCGCGGAGGCGACCCGCCGGACCTTCGAGAGGCTGCGTGCCTGCGCCCGCGATGCCCTGCTCGCGGGCTACCCGGCGATCGTCGACGCGGCGTTCCTGCGCAGCGCGGAGCGGCGCAGCTTCGAGGCCCTGGCCACGGAACTGCGCGTGCCCTTCTCGATCCTGGACTGCAGCGCCACGCCGGCCACGCTGCGCCACCGCGTGACCGAGCGGGAGGCCGCGGGCGCCGACGCATCGGAAGCCGGGCTGGCCGTGCTGGAGCGCCAGCTGGCCACGCACGAGCCGCTGGATGCGGACGAACGCCGGGCCGCGATCGAGGTGTCCACCGAAGAGCCTGTCGACATCGCGCAGCTGCTGGCGCAATGGCGCTCGGCGGGCTTCGGCTGGTGACCCTTCACTGGCTGGCCAGCTCTCCGCTGGGCAGCTTGAACCGTTCGTGCTCGGCCTTCGCACTCTCGGGCGCGCGCACCAGCAGCACCGGCACGGGCGACAGGCGCAGGATGTGTTCCGCGCTGCTGCCCATGACCCAGCGACCGAGCCCCCGGCGGCCGTGGGTGCCGATCACGATCAGGTCGGCCTTCCAGGATTGCGCCTGCGAGATGACCTGGTCGTGCACGCTGCGCTTGAAGCTGTCGAGCACCATCGCATCGACTTCGACACCTTCCTGGGAAGCCTGGTTCTGGCCCTCCTCGAGCAGCTTCCTTGCGTTGGCATGAAGCTCTTCCGACCAGTCGCCCGCATAGCCTGCGTAGGCATCCATGGTCAGCGCGAACGAGAGTTCGTCGATCACATGCACCAGGCGCAGGCGCCCGCCCGTGAGCTTGGCCAGCTGAATGGCTTCCGCCAGCCCGCGGCTGGAGGTGGAACTGCCGTCGATGGGAACAAGAATCCGCTGGTACATGGCACGACTCCGGCTTGTTGGTTGAGGTTGCTCCAGTATCCGGACGTACGTTCGACGCGGCTTGACGTCGATCAAGGGACGGACCCGCGGCAGGCCGGACTTGATATGGAACAAGCCCTTGCGCGGCGAAAGCGCGACCCTCGGGGCATGCACAGGAACACTCTCATGCCCCACGCCACCGTCCGCATCATCCGGCAGGAGCACGCGGCCCTCGCCGCCATGCTCCGATCCATCGTCATGCTGCTCGAGCAGCACCGCAGGAAGGGCACGCTGCCCGATTTCGCGACGCTCAGGGCCATGCTGTTCTACGTGGACGAGTTCCCGGAGAAGCGCCACCACCGCAAGGAGACCGAGCTGCTGTTTCCCAAGCTGCGCGCCAGGACGCCGATCTCGCGGGAACTGCTCGACAGGCTCGACAGCGACCATGCAAGGGGCGAACGGCGGATCCGCAACGTGGAGCACGCGCTGCTCGCCTTCGAGATGCTGGGCGAGCCGCGGCGCGAGAAGTTCGAGAAGACCGTCGGCGAATACGTCGACTTCTACCTCGATCACATGGCGCTGGAGGAGCGCGAGATCCTGCCCTTGGCCGAGCGGGTTCTGACCGAAGACGACTGGCGCGACCTGGACGAGGCTTTCGCGCAGAACCGCGACCCGATGACCGGCCACGTGCCCGACCTGGAATACAACGCGCTGTTCACCCGCATCGTCAACATCGTGCCCGCGCCCATCGGGCTGGGGCCGGCGCTGTAGGGCCGGCCGCCCTTTCCATCCATTTCTCCGGCCTTCTTCTCTGCTGCTCATCGCACCAGCACGTAGGTGCCGGGCGCATCGCACAGCGCAGCGAGCCCGCGGCGCGGCGCGCCCATCGTGGGCGGGCGGCGCCTGGGGCCCGAGCGTGCCGCGAGCCATTGCTGGAATGCGGGCCACCACGACCCATCGACTTCGCGCGAGCGGTCGAGGAACTCGTCGGGCGCGACGTACGCGCCATGCCTGGGCCGGTGCAGCATGCGAAAGCCGCGGTGCGCATGCCCGGGTTCGCTCACGATGCCCGCGTTGTGGCCGCCTTCGGTGAGCACGAAGCTCAGCTCGGCGTCGCACAGCAGGCTGAACTTGTAGACGGAGCGCCAGGGCGCGACGTGGTCCGTGCGGGTGCCGAGCAGGAAGACAGGCAGGTCGATGTCGCCAAGCGATACCGGCCGGCCGTCGACGAGGTAGTGGCCCTCGGCCAGCGCGTTGTCGAGGAAGAGGCTGCGCAGGTAGTCGGCGTGCATGCGGTAGGGCATGCGCGTGCCGTCCGTGTTCCATGCCATCAGGTCGTTCAGCGCCGGGCGTTCGCCGAGCAGCCAGGTGCGCACCCATGGCGCCCAGATCAGTTCGCCGGGGCGCAACGACTGGAAGGCCGCTGCCATCTGTGCAGCGCCGAGGAAACCCTGGTGCGCCATGATGTTCTCCAGGAAGGCGAGCTGGCTCTCGTCGATGAACAGGCCGATCTCCCCGGGCTCGGTGAAGTCGGTCTGCGCGGCCAGCAGCGAGAGCGAGGCGAGGCGGTCGTCCCGGTCGCGCGCCATTGCCGCCGCCGCGATGGCCATCAGCGTGCCGCCGAGGCAGTAGCCGAGCGCATGCACGCGGTGGCCGGGCATCACGGTCTCGATGGCGTCGAGACTGGCGCGGATGCCCAGCCGCAGGTAGTCGTCCATCCCGAAGCCTGCGTCCGAGGCATCGGGGTTCTTCCAGGAGACGGCGAATACCGTGTGGCCCTGCCCGACGAGGTAGCGGATCAGCGAATTGTGCGGCGAGAGATCCAGCACGTAGTACTTCATGATCCAGGCGCTGATGACCAGCACCGGCTCGGCATGCACTGTCGGCGTCGCGGGCGCGTACTGGATGAGTTCGACGAGCTCGTTGCGCATGATGACCTTGCCCGGCGTGAGCGCCACCTCGTGCCCCGGCCTGAACTTTTCCGCGCCGTCCGGCGGCATCCCGAGAGCGCCTCGCAACAGGTCCTGCGTGCCTTGCAGTGCGCCGGTGAACAGGTTCATGCCCGCGGTGGCTGCGGTCTTCTTCAGAACCTGCGGGTGGGTCGCGGGGAAGTTGGCCGGCGACACCATCTCGAGCCATTGCCGCACGGTGAAGGCCACCAGCTGGCCGTGGTGCCGGTCCACGCCGGGCACATCGCCAACCAATTCGAGCAGCCGCCGTCCGACAGCTTCGAAGGCCTCGCGGTAGGCGCAGAAGGGCCACGGCGCCCAGTCGTCCCCGGTCAGCCTCGGGTCGTGCGCCTGCGCTTGCGCGCAGGGCAGGGCCTGGTGCAGCGCCAGGCTGGCGCCACGCCCGGGCTGGGTTGCGAAATGGATGGCCCAGTCGGACCACGCCAGCATCAGCGCCGCCGGCGACACGCCGCCGCCTAGCCGGCCCCAGGCGGCGTGAAGCAGGCGGTCGAATTCATTGTGTGGGCGGGTCACTCCAGCTCCTTTGGGGAAACGCGCCCCGGGGATTGCGGGCGCCGCGCTGAAGTCTGCAGTGCCGCGCGCGGATCGCCTTGCGCAGCGTCAAGGTCGCGCCGACGGGGTGCTTCTACGCTTCCGACGTCTTGCCGTTTCAAGCCATCCCAACCCATCGGAGCGCAACATGCCGATCAAGATCGTCGATCTCTCCGCCCGGTCCAAGGTGATCCGGGACGAACCCTTCCACATGCACTTCTGGCAATGCTCGCCCGCCGAGTTCCGGACCTACCTCGGCCGGCCACGCGAGTTCCTGCACCGGCTCGGCATCGTGGTGCCAGGCGAGTGCCGGATCGAAACGACCATCGAGAACCACGACTGGCTCGAACACGAGGCGCCAGAGTTCGTGAGCGAGGGCGGCAACGACACGGTGATCTGCAACCTGGGCAGCGGCGCGGCCACGCGCTCGGTGTACCGGGTCGTGAGCTTTGCGCGCGACAAGGCATCGACCGGAAATGTCGAGAAGACCCTGCTGCACCCGACGGATCGCCAGCAGGTCAAGGAGTCGAAGGCCTCGTCCGAGCCCAAAGCCAAGGGCAGGAAGGCGAGGAAGGGAAAGGGGAAGAAGGCGGGCGAGGAGCGGTGAGGCAGCCTGCCCGGTCGCCGCTTCAGCGGCGCTGATGCGATTCGATGGCCGCCTGGCAGGCCGCGCAACGGATCGCCGTCGGCTGCGCGAACAGCCGGGCGCGCGGAATCTCGGCGCGGCAGTCCTCGCAGACGCCGTAGCGGCCGTCCGACAGGCGCGAGAGCGCGAGCTCGATCTCTTCCAGCCGGGTGCGGTCGATCTCGATCTCGGCCAGGTGCACGTCGGCCGCGCGCTCCGCTTCGGCGTCGTCGGCATGGGTCGTCACTTCGCGGCCGCCGTCGGCGGACAGCAGTTCGGCCGTGGGGGCCGAGGCGCGGAGTTCATCGAGAACCTGCCGCTTCATCGACTCGAGTTGCCGATGGAGGGTGCGGCGGTCGGTGGCATCGAGGTGTTTCATGGTCGGGGTCCTTGCGGTGAATGAATTGCGGATGGGATGCGCGCGACGTTTCCCGGCTGCGGCATGCGGTCATGAGCGACCCCGGCGCGAAGCGGGGAGGCGCACCGCCACGTAGGCGAGCCGGCGGTCGCGCATGACCAGCAGCGCGACCGTGTTCCCGCCCGGCACGTGGGCGAGCGCCTGCCCGAGGTCCTCGACGCGATAGAGCTTCGTCGTGTTCACGGCCACGACCACGTCGCCCGCCCGGATGCCTTCGCTGCGGGCGAGGCCGCCGGCCTCGCGCACCATCAGGCCGCTGTCGAGGTGGAGCTGCAGCCGCTGGGCGGGAGAAAGCTCGCCGAGGCTCAGGCCCAGGCCGTCGTTCCATTCGGAGGGAGCAGCGGTGAAGGAGGTGCCGGCCGTGGCGGGCTGCACCGCCAGCGTCGCGCGAAGCATCCGGGGGGCGCCCTGGCGCCATACCTGCAGCTGCATCCGGCTGCCGGGTGAGCGTTGCGTGATCTGCTGCGGGAGGTCGGCGAACCGCTCGACGGGTCGACCGTCGAGTGCGAGCACGGCGTCTCCCTGCGCGAGGCCGGCGGCCTGCGCCGGGCTGCCGGGTTCGACGCGGACCACCAGGGCGCCGGTCGGGGCCGGCAGGCCGAAGGACTGGGCCAGCGCGGGCGTCATTTCCTGGAACTCGGCACCCAGGTAGGCCCGGCGCACGCTGCCATGCGCCTGCAGCTCGCCGGCGATGCGCATCGACAGGTTGATCGGCACGGCGAAGGACAGCCCCATGTAGCCGCCGCTGCCGCTGTAGATCATCGAGTTGATGCCCACCACCTCCGCACGGCTGTTGAACAGCGGACTGCCCGAGCTGCCCGGATTGATCGCGACATCGGTCTGTATGAACGGGATCTCGCCGGCACCTGCCATGACGCGCCCGACGGCACTCACCACGCCGGCGGTCACGCTGCCGTGGAAGCCGAAGGGCGAACTGACCGCGGCCACCCAGTCGCCGGGCGCAAGCGACGAGGAATCGCCGATCACGGCCACGGGCAGGTCGGTCGCATCGATCTTCACCAGTGCGACGTCGGTGCGCCGGTCCACGCCGGCCACGCTCGCCGTGAACCGGCGGCCATCGTCCAGCTGGACCTGCACTTCGTCGATGTTCGTGACGACGTGCGCGCTGGTGAGGATCAGGCCGTCGCTGCGGATGATCAGGCCCGAAGCGAGGTCACGGACCTGGCTGATGCGTGCGCTCGCGGGCAGGGGCCATGCGAGGCGGTCGGCGAAATCGTGCTCGGGGGCGATCTCGAGCTCGATGTCTTCCGGATTCAGGTCGCGTCCGATGCGCAGGGTGCTGATGTCGACCACCGACCGGCTGCGGCTGGCGAGCAGCGACGAGAAATCGCTTGCGCCAGAGGTGGCCTCCGCGCGCGCCTTGGGCGGCGGCATCGACGCGGGCAGGTCCGCGGGTGCAGGGCCGGGCGCGGCGCATGCGCACAGCAGGCACGCGCCGGCAGCGAGTGCCCAGGCGAGGCGATTGGCGAACATGGTCAGGTCGATCCGGATCCTGCTTCAGCTCGACTGCGGCGACAGCGTGACGGGACGAACCACATCGTGCGAGGCTTCAGCATCGCGCACGGCAGTGCCGAAGGCCTGCAGCCTGGCGGCGCAGCTGCCGTCGTCCACTTCGCGCATCGTGACCGAGGAACTCAGGATCGGCGCGCGGTCGAGGATCCGGGCGATTTCGGCCGCCGCGTTCGGTGCTCCCTGCCCGCCCATGACCGAGAGCACGGCAACGTCCGGTAGCCGGCCGCGCTGGCGCGCGACGAACGCGCGCATCGGGCTGGCGAGCTGCAGCAACCAGATCGGTGAAACCAGCACCACGGCATCGAAGTCGGTGGGCGGCGGGCCGTCGTAGCGGATGGCGGGGCGCCGCCGCAGGAGGGAATCGATCACGCAGCGCAGGCTGCCGAGGCCGCCCGCGCGCGGCTGCACCTCGGTGATGCTCGCGAGCGGCCAGTTCTGCTGGCTGCAAAGGAGTTCCGCGACGCGCCGGGAGGTGCCGGTGTAGGAGTAGACGATCACCAGGACGTTGCTCATGTTGGCCTCTGCTGCATGGATGTCGAGCCAATGTAGGCAGTGCAGGCCCGCATCGCCTTGCGCTGCATCAAGGGCAGGCGAACCCTTCACGGCGAGCATTCGTGCATCGGGGATGCCCCCTGCTGAAGGAACCATCATGAAGATCCTGCTTGCCGTCGATGGCAGCGACTACACCGCCCGCATGCTGAGCTACCTGGCGTCGCACAAGGAGTGGGCGGGCGCTGGCCACGAATTCACCGTCTTCCACGTGGTGCTGCCCGTGCCGCATCGCGCCGCCGCGTTCGCGGGGCCGGAGATCGTGCACGGCTACTACGAGGACGATGCGCGGATGGTGCTCGAACCGGTGCGCGGCATGCTGACCAGGAACGGCATCGAGGCGCGCTTCGAACACCGCATCGGCCATCCCGCCGAGGAGATCGCCGCGTTCGCGCAGAAGGGGCAGTTCGATCTCGTGATGATGGGCTCGCGCGGCCATGGCGCCCTGACGAACCTGGTGCTGGGTTCGGTGGCCACCAAGGTGCTGGCTGCGTGCACGGTGCCGGTGCTGCTGGTGCGTTGATGAAAGCCGTCGCCCTGGCGCGGGGCTCGTTCGCGCTGGCCGTCGGCGCATTCGCATTCACGCTCGCGTTTGCCGTGGAGGCAGGGGCGCAGTCGACTTCCTGCCTGGAACGGGGGCCGTCGGTGTCGCAGGCCGCCGACTTCGCGGCCGCGGCTGCGCGGCAATCGCCCGCGGTGGTGAGCATCCTGGTCATGGAAGCCGGCGGCGAACGGCCGGTCGCCGGCGAAGGCCGCTCGCCCATGCCGTGGGACCGGGGATGGAGCCGCGGCTTCGCCTCTGGCTTCATCATCGGCAGCGACGGATACATCCTGACCAGCGCGCACGCGGTGGCCGGCGCCCGGTCGATTTCCGTCGTCACCGCCGACCAGCGCCGCTTCGATGCCGAGGTGGCCGGAGCCGACCGCCTCAGCGATGTCGCACTGCTCAAGGTGTCGGCGCGCGGCCTGCCGGTCGTCGCACTGGGGCGCGGCAGCGTGCTGTGCCCCGGCGAGTGGGTCGCGGCGATGGGAGCGCCCTTCGGGTTCGAGCGCAGCGTGACCGCGGGCGTGGTGAGCGCCAATCCGCGCTACATGCCCGGAGGAAGCGGCGTGCCGCTGATCCAGACCGACGTGGCGCTCAACCCCGGCAACTCGGGCGGGCCGCTGTTCGACGAGCGGGGCGAGGTGGTGGGCATGAACTCGATGATCTACTCGCCGGGCGGCGGGTATTTCGGCGTGTCGTTCAGCCTGCCGATCGACACGGCGATGCGCGTCGCCGACGAACTCCGCGCGACGGGACACGTGAGGCGGGGGCACATCGGCGTGCGCACCCAACCCCTGACGGCCGACCTGGCGCCGGCCTTCGGCCTAGCCGCCGCGCAGGGGGCGCTGGTGGTGCGCGTGGACGCGGACAGCCCGGCCGCGGAGGCGGGGCTGCGCAGCGGCGATGTGGTGCTGGCCGTCGACGCCGATGCCCCGATGGGCTATGCCGACATCCAGAACCGCGTGGCCGCCGCCCGCAAGGGCAGCCGCGTCGCGCTGAAGATCTGGCGCCACAGGGCGCCGTTGACGGTGCAAGTGGGCGTGCTCGAGAACCCGCCCGACGACCCGCCGCGGCCGGCCGGGCGCACCCTCGCGCAGGAAACGCGCTTCGGGCTGGAACTCGCCGAGCGCAAGGGCGTGCTGGGCATCAGCCTGCCATCGCCCGGGCTCTATGTGCAGTCGGTCTCGGGCTCGGCGCAGCTCGCGGGGCTGCGATACGGCGACATGCTGATCGCGGTCAACGACGTGGAAGTGGCCAGCCTGGCCGACTTCGATGCGGCGATCCGCTCCGTCGCCGAGAGCGACACGGTCGCGCTGCTCGTCGTGCGCGGCTCGGCCCGAAGCTATGTGGCGATCCTGCCGCGAAGCGTTGCGCGTGCGCCGGTGGCCAGGCGCGCAGGCGAAGCCGCCGTGCCGACCCCCTGAGGCGCTCGTGATGCGAGTGCAACCATCGATCAGCTGCGGTGTCCTCGTCTTCGATGCGGCGGCCCGGTTGCTGCTCTGCCACGCGAGCGGCAGCCGCTACTGGGACATTCCCAAGGGCATGAGGGAAGGGGAGGAGCCCGGCGCGCGCGCGGCCGCGCGGGAGGCCGCCGAGGAATGCGGCCTGCAGCTCGCGCCGCGGCAGCTGAGGGAGCTAGGACGCTTTCGCTACCGCAGCACCAAGGATCTCTGGCTCTTCGCGGTGCTGGTGCATCACTTCGAGGCGAAGACCTGCGTGTGCTCCAGCTTCTACACCGACCGTTCAGGACGGCGGCGCCCCGAGATGGACGCATTCCGCTGGGCCGCCATCGAGCAGCTGCCGCTGCTTTGCGCGCCCAGCCTCGTCGCGGTGCTGACCGGCGCGATCTCGCTGGCCGGCATCCACGGGCAGCTGCTGTACGAGGTGGGGCCGGTCGACGCATCGCCCGCGCCCGCCGGCCCGCGCGCGATTCGCGCGGTTGATCCTGCGCAAGGCCGCATGCAGCAGGCCGCTCAAGAATGAGCGCAGGCCAGTCCAAACATCCAACGCGAGGTCGCCCCATGAACAACATCACATCGAACCCAATCCTGCAGGTCGTCGGGTTCTGCATCGCCACGCTGCTGGCCACGGGCGTTCTCGTGCTGGCGGGGCTGAATGAGCGCAGCGCCGCGCCGGACGGCCTTGCACCCGTTCCACACACGATGAAAGCTCCACGATGACATCCAGCCGCCGCATCTTCATCCTGACTCTGACCGCGACAGGCGCTGCCGCCTGCGCCTCCGGTGCGTTCGCGCAGGCCCAGCTCGACGAGAAGGACCCGCAGGCCGTGGCGCTCGGCTATGTCGCGGATTCGGCCAGGGCCGACGCGAAGAAATTCCCGAAGCACGACAACGCCCAGCTGTGCAACGGCTGCGCGCTGTGGCAATCGAAGCCGACCGACCCGCAGGGCAACTGCGCGCTCTTCCCCGGCAAGCAGGTCAACGCCAAGGGGTGGTGCAGCGCCTGGGCGAAGAAGGCCTGAGGGCCGGGCTGCCGGCAGCCCGGCATTCAGAGACCCCGTGCGACCCCATCACCGCGAGGGTCGTGCGCGCCTGCCAGGCTGCCGTCGGCTTCGAAGCGGATCACGCCGGGCAGCCCTGCCAGCGGGCTGTGCGCGGCGATGGGCGCGATCTCGTGGCCGCGCGCGGCCAGCGCTGCCATGACCTGCGCTCCCACGTCCTCCTCCAGCTTCAGGCTGTCGCGGCTGTCGGAGAAGGTCCGCCCGAGCAGGAACCGGGGCCGTGCCAGCGCCTGCGCGGGGTCCAGGCCAAAGTCGATCAGCCGCGTGAGCAGCGCCACCAGCGTCTGCGGCTGTCCGTCCGCCCCCTGCGTGCCCAGCAACAGCTCGGGCCGCCCGTCGCGCATGAAGGCGACGGGGTTCAGCGTGTGGAAGGGCCGCTTGCCGCCGCGCAGCTCGTTGGGATGGCTCGCATCGTGGTGGAAGGCCGCGCCGCGGTTGTGCCACAGCACGCCGGTGTCGCCGGCCACGACGCCGCTGCCCCAGTCGTAGTAGATGCTCTGCAGCACGCCCGCCCCGCGGCCGGAGGCATCCGCGGCCGCGAAGAACACGGTGTCGCCCTGTCGGAACCGCTGGGGCCAGGGCATCGCCCGTGCGTCGGCCTGCGCCCGCGCCGCCTGCTGGCGAATGTAGGCGGCGTCGAGCAGCCGCTGCACGGGCACCTCGGCGAAATCGGGGTCGGCGAGGAAGCGGTCGCGGTCGACGAAGGCCAGCTTGATCGCCTCGACCATCCGGTGGAAGTGCTCGGCACTGCCTTCGGCGATGCCGGAGAAATCCTGCTCGCCAAGGATGCCCATGGCTTCCAGCGTGGCGAAGCCCTGCGTCGGCGGCGGCAGGCTCAGCAGCGTGCCGCCGCGGTAGGGCACCGCCAGCGGCGTCACTTCCCGGGCGCGGGTGCTTCGCATGTCGTCCAGCGTGAGCGGCGAACCCGCGGCCTGCAGGCCGGCCGCGAGACGGTGCGCGACTTCGCCTTCGTAGAACTCGCGCGGGCCCTGGGACGCGAGCCGCGACAGCGTGCGTGCAAGCCCGGGCTGTTGCTGCTGCGAAAGGCCGGCGGGGAACGCCGCGTCAAAGCCGTGCCAGTGCTGCGCCTCCGCGGCCCGCATCTCGTGCCAGAAGCGCTGCGAGGCCGACACCGCGAAGCCCTCCTGCGCATGCTCGATCGCGCGAGACAGCAGCGAGGCCCAGCGCTGACGGCCCCGCCAGTCGCGCGCCGAGATGTCGAAGGCCCGGGCCCAGCTGTCCACCGCCGCGGCCGTGGTCAATGCCGACGCGCCGCCGCGCAGCGGGACCGGCCCCGCCAGCGGTGGAAGTGCTGCGGCGGCCTGCCCGATGCCGGAGATGCCGCGCACCGGCGCACCGGGCTGCGCGATGAGCCAGAAGCCGTCGCCTCCGAGCCCGGTGAAGTGCGGGCACACGACGCACAGCACCGCCGCCATGGCGATGGCGGCCTCGATGGCGTTGCCGCCGTCGGCCAGCACCTCCAGGCCCGCCGCACTGGCCAGCGGATGGGGGCTCGTCACCATGCCTCGCCGGGAGGTGGCCGAAGCAGGGGCGGCGGGCTGGTGTGCGGGCTCAGCGGACATGGAAGCAGTCATGCGGAAGTTCGTTCATGGCGCCTGCGTCAGGAAGGCCGCCACCATCTGGCGGGTCATCTTCTGGTGCGCCTTCTGCCAGGCCGCGGCCTGCAGGTCCTTGTTGAAGATGCGCGACAGCGTGAACGCATGGGCGCGGCCGTAGTACGACAGGCTCACCATCGCCACGTACAAGTGCAGCGCATCGATGCCGCTGCGCACGACGCCGGCCGCCACCCCGCGCACCAGCAGGCGGCGGATCAGCGCGATCACCGGCGACGACATCTCCGGGATCCGGTTCGAGCGCGCCAGATGCCGCGCCTCGTTGAGGTTCTCGAAGGCCAGCAGCTTGCGCAGCCGCGGGTGCGTCGCGAAGTGGTGGTCCACGAAATCGGCGATGTGCAGCAGGCCGGTCAGCGGCTCCTCGGCCTCAGGGTCCAGCCGGAGTTCTTCGTGCCGCAGGTCGGCCATCACCGCTTCGAGCACGGCGACGTACAGGTCGTCCTTGCTCCCGAAGTAGTGGTACAGCATGCGGATGTTCGTGCCGGCGAGCCGTGCGATGCGTTCGGTGCGCGCGCCGCTGTAGCCCTCGTTCGAGAACTCGTCGATCGCGGCTTCCAGGAGCTTCGCGCGCGTGAGTGCGGCGTCGCGCCGCGCGATCGTCTCCTGGGCCGGCGCCTGCCGTGGGGAAAGTTTGCTCATGGTGTGGATGGGAATGCAGGCGCTAGTGTCGCGGCAAGTTCGAGCAGCCGTTCGTCATTGCCCCTGGCCGAGATGAAGGATGCGCAAGGCGGCAGGCCCTCGGCAGCCGGCAGCGGAAACACCACCTGCGGCAGGCCCGCATGGCCGGCCACCGCGCCGAGTGCCAGTGCGCGCTCGTAGAAGGCGCCGCGCTGAGCCGCATCGGCCCGGCGCGACAGCGCAAGGCAGGGTGCGGCGGGAATCAGCCATGCCTCGTCGGGGCCCATCCTCTGCGCCAGCCGCGCGGCGGCCTGCGCGCGCCAGTCGCTCCAGCGCGTTCCCTGCGCGGCATCGAGCGCCAGGGCCGCCTCGAAGCGCGGCGCGATGGCGGCGCCGAAACGCGGCCGCCGTCGGCGGATCCACGGGCCGACGTGGGCCTGGATCTCCAGGCCCTGGAGCACGGCATAGGCTTCGAACCAGTCGCGCCAGTCGCCGCCGCCATAGGCGCTGCGCTCGCTGTCGATGCGCATCAGGCGGGCCCACGCGGCCAGCGGCTCGCGCACCGCGGGCTCCGCCAGCGCCAGTGCGTCCGTGGCGACGCACAGGCGCAGGGGCGGCGCGGACCGGTCGCCGCCGATGCGGGCTTCGGTGCCGAGCAGCGCCTGCCCGGCGCGGCGCAGCAGGTCGGCATCTCGCGCGAACCATCCCACCGTGTCGTAGCTCGGTGCGAAGGGCAGGACCCCGTCGAGCGGGATCCGGCCGTGCGTGGGCCGCATCGCGGCGACCCCGCAGAACGCCGCCGGCACGCGCACCGAGCCGCCCGTGTCGGTGCCCAGCGCCAGGTCGACCTCCGCCCATGCGACCGCGGCGGCGCTGCCGCTGGACGACCCCCCGGGCAGCCGATCGGGGTCGCGCGGATGGCGCGGCGTGCCGTAGTGGGCGTTCTCGCCCTCCAGGCTGAAGGCGAGTTCGTCGCTGATCGTCTTGCCGACGACCCGCGCGCCTGCGCCACGCAGCGCGGCCACGCAGGGCGCGTCGTGCACGGCCGGCGCGTGGCCGGCGGCCCAGTCCGGGTTACCGCCGCCGGTGACTGCGCCTGCGATGTCGATCAGGTCCTTCACGCCCAGGCGCACCCCATTCAGCGCGCCATTGCCGGTGGCGGGCCGCTCGCAGCGGGGGCCGGGCATCCAGCCGCCCGATCCGTGCGCTGTCGCCGCGTGCATCAGGCGGGCAGCGCCGCGAGCACGGCGGCCGAGTCGGTCACGAAGCCGAAGCACTTCTTGACGTTCCAGATCGTCGCCTCGGTGCAGAAGTCCGGCGAGCTCGTGGCGCAGCAGTCGCTCAGCATCACGCAGCCGTAGCCCAGGAAGTTGGCGTCGGTGAGCGTGTGCAGCACGCACTGGTCGGTGTTGCAGCCCGCGAAGAGGATGCTGCGCACCCCGAGGTTGCGCAGGATGCTGTCCAGCGGCGTGTCCCAGAAGCCGCTGATGCGGTGCTTGTCGACCAGGAAGTCGCCCTCGTGCGGTGCGAGCTCGTCCACGATGGCCGCGGCCCACGAGTCCTTCTGCAGCACGTGGCCCTTGCCGCCGGGCAGCGGGTCGCCCAGGCCGACGCCCGTGCCGCTGTTCTTGTACAGATGGATCTGGTTGGGCGGCATGTTGGCCAGGTCCGGCCGGTTGCCCCAGTTGACCCAGACGACCGGCACGCCGGCACGGCGCAGCCCGGGCAGCAGCTTCTGCAGCGGCGCGATCGGCGTGCGGTCCGCCGCGTAGTTGCCGCCGATGTGGTCGACCCATCCACCTTCGGTGCAGAAGTCGTTCTGCAGGTCGATGATGACGATGGCCGTGCGGCGCAGGTCGAGCACCACGTTCTGCGGCTGCGCCTGCACCCGGGCGCGCAGCGGCGCGGGCGGCTCCACGGCCATGTCGACCTCGCGCTCGCTGGCGACCCAGTAGTACTGCTGGCCCAGGCCCAGGGCGCCGTCGGGCCGGGCATCGGGAAGATAGGGGTGGCGTTTCATCAAAGGCTCCGGTGGTGTGCGGGCGAAGGGCGCATCGCCGCAGGCTGGTGCATTCGTTGCGGTCGCCGCACCGATATGCGGCAAAAGGTCGGCGAATTCACTGGCACTGTTATTGCGATGCGTTGTCGGTAAGTAATTGATTAGTTACTTAACCCTCCAACTAGCGAAAGGCATGCCATGCAGATTCCGTCCCTCTCCCGCCGCGCCGCCGTCCTCGCAGGCGTCAGCGCCTTCACCACCCTCGTGCTGAGCCTGCCGGCCTCGGCCGCCGATCCGATCGCGGTCGGCATCCTCATTCCCGGTTCCAAGTCGGACAAGGGATGGATGGAGTCCGGCTACGACGGCCTCGTGGCCGCACAGAAGGAGTACGGCGCCAGGATCAAGGTGCAGATGATCGAGAACATCAACTACGCCGACATGGAGCAGGCGCTGACCAACCTGGCCAGCAAGAACGCGCTCGTGATCGGCGTCGGCGGCCAGACCCAGGCCGCCGTGCTCAAGGTGGCCAAGCGCTTCCCCAAGACGCACTTCTCGATCGTCGGCGGCAACAAGGCCGAAGAGACGGCCAACGTGGCCGGCTACGACGTCAAGCAGGCCGAGATCGCCTTCGTCGCGGGCGCCGCCGCCGCGATGCTCTCGAAGAACGGGGCCGTGAGCTACGTGGGCGGCATGGAGATCCCGTCCATCGTCAACGCCGGCAAGGAGTTCGGCAACGGCGCCAGGTACATCAAGCCCGGCATCAAGTACTTCGAGAACTACACCGGCGACTTCGACAACGTGGCCAAGGCCAAGGAAGCCACGCTGGCGGCCATCGCGCAGGGCGCCGACGTGCACTATCACATCCTGAACCTCGGCCTGCGCGGCATGGAGCAGGCGGCCAAGGAGAAGGGCACGAAGATCATCGGCAGCTACACCAACCGCTGCGGCACCGATCCGCTGTATCCCGCCTACAGCATCACCGGCGTCGGCTACCAGGTGCAGTACGCCATCAAGGAGGCCGTCGGCGGTACTTGGAAGGCCGGCTACAAGCCCTTCGGACTGGCCATGGGGCCGAACGCGTCGGACATGGTCATCTGCGGGGCGACCGACGAACAGAAGGCCAAGCTCGAGCAGATCAAGAAGGACATCCTGTCCGGCAAGATCAAGGTGCTGGAGGGCTGATGCGCGAGCGCCACGCCATCGGCCTCGGTGACGGCCTCCATGACGGCATCAGCGACGGCGGCCCGGGGCTCGCTGCAGCCCCGCCCGCCGCGCCGCTGCTGAAGCTGGAGGGGCTGTCCAAGCGCTTCGGCGCGCTGCAGGCGCTGCAGGACGTCTCGCTGGCGCTCCATCCCGGCGAGGTCCACTGCCTGCTGGGCGAGAACGGCGCCGGCAAGTCCACGCTGTGCAATCTCGTCTTCGGCGTGCACGCCGCGGACGCGGGCGAGATGACGCTGGCCGGCGAGGCGTTTCGCCCGCGCTCGCCGGCGGATGCCCTTTCGCACGGGATCGCGATGGTCCACCAGCACTTCAGCCTCGTGCCCGACATGACGGTGCTCGACAACCTGCTGCTCGGCCAGGTGCGCGGCGTGCTTGACCGCAAGGCCGGCGCGGCGCGCATCGCCGCGATGCGGGAGCGCTACGGGCTCGCGCTCGATCCGCATGCGAAGGTGCAGGACCTGTCGGTGGGCGAGCGCCAGCGCGTGGAAATCGTGAAGTGCCTGGTGCGCGAGCCGCGCCTGCTGGTGCTCGACGAACCCACCGCGGTGCTGCTGCCGCAGGAGATCGAGGCATTGCTCTCGGTGTGCACGCGCGTGGCGCAGCAGGGCTGCGGCGTGGTGCTGGTCACCCACAAGCTGGCGGAGATCCAGCGCGTAGCGCGGCGTGCGACCGTGCTGCGCGGCGGCCGCGTGGTGGCGCGCTCGGACGCGCCCGCACAGGACATCGACGCGCTGGTGCGCGCGATGATCCAGCGCGACCTGCAGGCGCCTGCCGCCGCGCCGGTACGGGCGTCTCGTGCGTCCCGGCCGGCACCGGGCAGCCCGACGCGCGAGGCAGCGCTGCTGGCCGACGGCCTCACCGTGCGCGACGCCGATGGCGTGGTGCGCCTGGACAACTTCACCCTGCTGGTGGAGCCGGGCGAGATCGTGGCCATCGCCGGCGTCGAGGGCAATGGCCAGAGCGAACTGGGCGCGGTGCTTTCGGGAATGCTGCGTCCCACCGAGGGGCGCTATTTCGTCTGCGGCGAGGGGATGACGCGCGCCACGCCGCGCCAGCTCAGCGCCGCGGGCTGCGGCGTGGTGCCCGAAGACCGGCACGCGCTGGCCTGCGTGACAGGCATGAACGTCGCAGAGAACATCATGCTCGACCGCCTGGACCGGTTCCGTCGCTTCGGCCTCCTCGACCGCGCGGCCATGCGCCGCGAGGCGCTCGACCTCATGCAGCGCTACGACGTGCGCGCCGCCAGCCCCGACGTGCCGTTCGGAGGCCTTTCGGGCGGCAACCAGCAGAAGGTGGTGCTCGCGCGCGAGCTCACGCTCGAGGGCCTGCGCTTCCTGCTGGCGGCGCAGCCCACGCGCGGCCTGGATGTCGGCGCGGTCGAGGCCGTCTACGGCCACATCCGGGCCGCCGCGGACCGCGGGGTCGGCGTATTGCTCATCTCGTCGGAGCTCGACGAACTGCTGAGCGTCGCCGACCGCGTGCTGGTGCTCTACCGGGGCCGGGTGATGGGCGCATGCCCCACGGCGGGCGCGGACCGCGCGCGCATCGGTGCCTGGATGGCCGGGCACCGTGACAAGGAAGATGTTGCAGAGGAGGTCGCCCCATGAGCGGTCCTGTACTTGCCTGGTCGCGGCTCAGGCCGACCCCCGCCCTGCAGGTCTCGGCAGCCGCCGTGCTGCTGGCCTTCGGCGTCGGTGCCTTGCTGATCGCCGCGCTCGGCGTGCCCGTGGGCGATGCCGTCGCCGCGTTCGCGGACGGCGCCTGGGGCTCGTCCTATGCGCTGGCTGCCTCGATCAACCGTGCGCTGGTGCTCATGCTGGTCGGCCTGGGTTTCATCCTGGCCGAGCGCGCGAACCTCACGAACGTGGGCGGAGAAGGGCAGATTGCCGTCGGCGGCATCACGGCCACGGCACTCGCGCTGTGGTCACCCGTGGCGCAGCTGCCGTGGGGGCTGGCCTTCATCGTTCCGATGCTCGGCGCCTGCGCGGCGGGCGCGCTCTGGGGCGGCATCGCCGGCGTCCTGCGCGTCAAGATAGGCACCAACGAGGTCATCGCGACCTTGTTGCTGTCATTCATCGCCATCTGGATGGTGTACGGCAGCGTGCAGTCCGAGCACCTGCTGCGCCGGCCGATGACGAGCAGCGCGACGCTGCCCGAGTCGCTGGAGATCCCGGTGGCGACCCAGCTGCCGCTGCTCACCGGCGATGCGGGTACGCCGCTGCACGTCGGCCTGCTGATCGGTGTGGTGCTGGCGGTGGCAGTGGCGCTGCTGCTCAACCGCACGGTGACGGGACTGCAGCTGCGCGCGACCGGCCTGAACCCGCGTGCGGCCCGCCGCGCCGGCATGCCCATCGACCGCCTCGCCATCGGCGCGCTCTGCGCAGCCGGCGCCTTCGGCGGACTCGCCGGCGCCTTCATGCTGCAGGGCGAGCAGTACACGCTCAAGGCCGGCTTCTCGTCGGGCTACGGCTTCGACGGCCTGGTGGTGGGCCTGCTCGCACGCGGCAGCGCGACCGGCGTGGTCGCGGGCTCGCTGCTCTTCGGCTTCCTGCGTTCGGGCGGGATCAACATGGAAATGGTGGCGCAGGTGCCCACCGCCCTGGTCGTGGTGATCCAGGGTCTCATCATCGTGACGCTCGCCGGGGCAGCCATCGGCATCCAGCGCATGGAGGCGCGACGCAAATGATCGATCCCGAACTGGCCGCCGTCTTCGTCGGCTCGAGCATCCGGCTCGCCGCGCCGCTGCTGCTCGCCGCTACCGGCGAGCTCGTGAGCGAACGGGCCGGCGTGCTCAACATGAGCGTGGAGGGCCTCATGCTGGCCGGCGCCTTCGCAGGCGCCACGGCCTCGTGGGCCACCGGCTCGCCGTTGCTCGGCCTGCTCTGCGGCGTGCTGTGCGTGCTGCCCATCGCGTGGCTGCAGGCCTTCCTGAGCATCACGCTGCGCGCCAACCAGATCGTCACCGGCATCGGCATCAACATCCTGGTGCTCGGCGCGACAACCCTGGGTTACCGGGCGATCTTCGGCAGCCGCTCGCGCGCCGAGATCCCGGGCCTGGACAAGTGGGCACCGCCCGGGCTGTCGGAGATCCCGCACCTGGGCGAGCAGGTCTTCCGGCAGGCATGGCTGCTCTATGCCGCCATCGTGCTGATCGTGCTCGTGGGCTGGGTGATGCGCGCCACGGCGCTCGGCCTGGCGATCCATGCCGCGGGCACGTCGCCGCAGGCGGCGAGCCATTCGGGGTTGAAGGTGAGCCGCATCCGCTACGGCGCCGTGCTGTTCACCGGCTTCATGTCCGCGCTGGCGGGCTGCTTCCTGTCGATCGGTGACATCCACACCTTCACGGAAGGCATGACCGGCGGCGCCGGCTACCTGGCGATCGCGGCGGTGATCTTCGGCAACTGGCGCCTCGGCCGGACCGTCATGGCCTGCTGCCTCTTCGGAGCCGCAACTGCGCTGCAGTTCCAGCTTCCAGCGATGGGCATCGAGGTGCCCAGCGCCCTGCTGATCGCCTTGCCCTACGTGCTCGCGCTGCTGGCGGTGGGCGGGCTGGTCGGTCGACAGGTCGCGCCCGCGGCGCTCACGAAGCCGTTGCCCGCGCAGGGCTGAAGCGCAGGTGCCGAGGAGGCGGCCCTGCGCGCGAGGCGGCAGGCCTCAGTCGCGATCCTCGTAGTAGCGGCGGTACTGCTCGCGCTCCCACTGGCGGCGGCGCCATTCGCGACGCTCGGCACGGCGCTCTTCCCAGCGCTCGGCGCGACGTTCCTCCCAGCGCGCGGCCGGGTCGTAGTAGACGGGCGGCGGAGCGGAGTAGACCGGCCGCGGAGCCTGGTAGTAGGTCGGCGCCGGATGGGTGTAGACGGGCGCCGGCTCGTAGTAGACCGGCGCCGGCTCGCTCACGACCACGCCGGGGACGTTGATGCCGACGGACCAGCTGGTGCCGGCGTTGGCCGATGCGGCGACGGTCAGGGCGCCGGCGGCAACCAGGCCTGCAGCGGCGAGCTTGAAGACGGTTCGCGAGAGAATCATTTTTTCAACTCCAGAGGGCGGGAATCGCCCTGATGCGCTTCCAACGGACGGCGACCCGATACCGCGCACATCGCGACGGTGAAGAACGTTCCCAAATGTCACTGGGCCACGGCCTGCTGCGGCGTCCGCGATCCTTCGCGGATGTCCGGGCAACCATTGCCGTTCACTTCCCATTCACTTGTGAGCAAATGAAAAAGGATTCACGGATGAAAGAACATGCAGTCGTGATCGCGGGCGCGGGGCCGACGGGCCTGATGCTCGCCGGCGAACTGGCCCTGGCAGGCGTCGACGTCGCCATCGTCGAGCGCCGCCCGGACCAGGCGCTTGCAGGCTCGCGCGCCGGCGGCCTGAGTTCGCGCACGCTCGAGGTCCTGGACCAGCGCGGCATCGTCGAGCGGTTCCTCGCGCAGGGGCAGAAGGCCCAGGTCACGGGCTTCGCCGTCACCCGACTGGACATCAGCGACTTCCCGACCCGGCACGACTATGGGCTGGCGCTCAGACAGAAGCACATCGAGCGCATCCTCGCCGCGTGGATCGACGAGCTCGCGGTGCCGATCTATCGGGGGCGCGACCTGGCGGGCTTCGTGCAGGACGACGCGGGCATCACTATCGAGCTTTCCGGGGGCGAAGCGTTGCGTGCCGCGTATCTCGTCGGCTGCGACGGCGGCCGCAGCCTCGTGCGCAAGACGGCCGGCATCGCGTTTCCGGGATGGGAGGCGACGACCAGCAGCATCCTCGCCGAGGCGGAGATGACCGAGGAGCCGCCGCTGGGCGTGCATCGCACGGCTCGCGGCATCCATGCCTTCAGCAGGGAGCAGTACGAGATCCGCGACGGCAAGATCGTCTATGCGCAGGAGGGGCCGATCGGCGTGATGGTGACTGAAGAAACCGCCAATGCCACGGCCGAGCCCACGCTCGACGACCTCCGCTCGGCGCTCGTCGAGCTGTGCGGTACCGACTTCGGGATCCACGACCTGAAGTGGATCTCCCGGTTCACCGACATGTCGCGCCAGGCCGAGAGCTACCGCAGGGGCCGCGTCCTGCTGGCCGGCGATGCCGCGCACGTGCACTCGCCGGTGGGCGGTCAGGGCCTCAACACGGGCGTGCAGGACGCGGTGAACCTCGGGTGGAAGCTCGCCCAGGTGGTCAAGGGCGTTTCGCCCGACAGCCTGCTCGACACCTATCACCGCGAGCGGCACCCGGTCGCGGCACGCGTGCTGCGCACGACGATGGCGCAGGTCGCCCTTCAGCGCACCGACGATCGCACCGAGGCGCTGCGCGAAGTCGTGCTGGAGCTGCTCGGCATGGAGGAGCCGCGCAAGCGCATCGCCGCCGAGATGTCCGGACTGGGCATCCGCTACGACCTGCCAGGGACGCACCCCCTGGTCGGCCGCCGCATGCCCGACCTCGACCTGGTCACCCCCGAAGGCCCCGTGCGCGTGTTTGCGCTGCTGCACGACGCGCGGCCCGTGCTGCTGGACCTGGCGACGCCGGGGCGTCTCGATGTCGCGCCGTGGTCGGGCCGCGTCAGGCTGGTTCACGGCAGGTACGACGGCCCCTGGGAGTTGCCCGCGATCGGCGCTGTCGGCGCGCCCGCGGCGGTGCTGATCAGGCCCGACGGGCACGTGGCATGGGTGGGCGGGGGAACATCGGATGGCCTCCACGAGGCGATGTCGACCTGGTTCGGCCCTCCCGGCCCGCAGGCCGGGCGCGCGTGATGCGCTGCGGCGCAGCCCGCAGGTGCAGCCCGCAAGTGCAGCCCGGTCGCCCCAGCGTCCGCGTAGACTGCCGCTTTCCTTCCACAGGAGACGCATGCATGACCCGATTGCTCGTACGCAGTTTCGGCGTTTCGCTTGACGGCTATGCCGCCGGTCCGCAGCAGAGCTTGGAGAACCCGCTGGGCATCCGCGGGCCGGAGCTCATGGACTGGTTCTTTCCCACGCGCGTCTGGCAGCAGATGCAGAAGACGGGCGAGGCCGGCGAGACCGGCATCGACAACCAGATCGCCGAACAGGGCTTCGCCGAGATGGGCGCCTGGATTCTCGGGCGCAACATGTTCGGGCCGGTGCGCGGCCCCTGGCCCGACGAGAGTTGGAAAGGCTGGTGGGGCGACGAGCCGCCCTACCACGTGCCGGTCTTCGTGCTCACGCACCATGCCCGCGCGCCGCTGACCATGAAGGGCGGCACCACCTTCCACTTCGTCACCGGCGGCATCCACGAGGCGCTGGCGCAGGCGCGCGCCGCCGCGGGCGAGCGCGACGTGCGCGTGGGCGGCGGCGTGGCGACCGTGCGCGAGTACCTCAAGGCCGGCCTGATCGACGAGCTGCACCTTGCCGTGCGGCCGGTGCTGCTGGGCAAGGGCGAGGCGCTGTTCGAGGGGCTCGATCTGCCGGCGCTGGACTACCGCTGCGACAGGCAGGTCGCAGGCGAGCGTGCCACGCATGTGTTCCTGCGCCGCGACGGCCGCTGAGCCGCAGGATCTGTCTGCGCCCCGACGTGGGGCCGCCTTGGGCGAGCCCGTTCAGTTCTCGCCCCTGACGCGCATCATCTGTGCGAGGACCCGGCGTTTCAGCAAGGGCACCGCGTCGACCGTGCGCATGGCAGCGCGCATCGCGGCGAGCTGCAGGGCGCCCGTCCAGGGCTTGTGGATCAGGTCGCGTGAATCCATCCGCTTTCTCGACGCCCGGACGGCCTCGCTGCTGTAGCGAAGCATCTCGGCCTCATAGGCGCGAATCGAATCGAGAAGCGGCCGGCGGCCCTGGTGCGTCTCGGCCAGCAGGCGGCCGAGCAGGGCGGCGTCGCGCAGCGCGGTGTTGGCGCCGGCGCCGCGCCCCGGTGTCATGGTGTGAACGGCATCGCCTATCAGCGTGACGTTCGAGCTCCGCCAGGGCAACAGCGTGCCGGAGGTTCGCACGTTGACGTGGAGCAGGGTCGAAGGCTCGCTCCTGCGGATGAGTTCGCGCAGGTGCGGGTGCCAGTGGCGAGTCAGCGCCAGTCCCATTTCCTGCAGCGCGGGGCCGTCGAGGCCGGCGGGATCGCGCGGAACGTTCTGCCGCGCCCCCCACAGTGCCCAGCCTATGCTGTCCTCGTCCAGTGCATCGACGAAGTGGGGCCAGCGCGCGGCGAACTTCACGTCGTCGCGATCGAAGCGCAGCGAGTGGACGATGCCTCCGAAGCCCCGAGGCGCCATCACCAGCGACATGCCTTCGCGCATCCCGCGGGACAGCAGCGCTTCGTTCTCGGGCGTCATCGGCAGCTTGCCGCCGAACGACACGATGCCGGTGTCTTCGAGACGGGCCTCGGGCAGGCGCTGCCTGCGCACGGCGGAGTTCGTGCCGTCCGCACCGACAAGGACATCGGCGGTGGCGACGCTGCCATCCTCGAAGTGGGCGGTGACCGTTGCGTCGGCGTTGTGCGTGTAGTGCGACAGCGCCTTGCCGAAGAAGACCTGGTCCTCGAGGCCGCTCAGGAGCACCCGGCGCAGCGTCTTTCGGATCACGCTCTTTTCGCCGTCGAGGCCATTCGCGCCCATGCCTTCGATGTCGAAGCTCAGCAGTTCGCGCAGTTGCTCGGTGAGCATGTTGATGTGGGCCGGCGGCCGGGCGCAGGTCGCGGCGAAGAGCTCGTAGAGTTCGCCGGGAAGGCAGGCCCGCAGCGCGCGGCTGCCGCCAGGGCTGATGCCGACGCGGTAGCCGCCCGTGTCCGCGTTCGGCACGGGGTCGCGCTCCCATACGGATACGCGGATGCCCGACTGCCTGAGCGAATGGGCCAAGGCCAGCCCGCCCGTGCCGGCGCCGACGATCAGCACGTGCATGGCGTCAGTCCTTCTCGGGCTGCAGGTCGACGGCGAATTGCGCGTCGATCATGCGGAGCCAGGCGTCGTCCCAGGTGATGCGCTTCGCGCGGAGGTCCTCGACCACGGCCCGGGTCCACGACAGCTCGGTGGCCAGGAGCGCGCGCGCGTATTCCGATTCCAGCAGGAAGAGGCGCGGGACGGCCGAGGCCTCCTGCAGGCCCCTGTCGATCCGCTGGATCTCCGCCTCGATGGCCTTCACCCTGAGCGCGAGTTGTTGCATCGCATCCTCGGGCGCCAGCAGCGGAAGGAAGGACACGGCGGCGGGGAACTCGGGGTACTCCCGCGTCGGCGTCGAGAGCATCTGGCGCATCCATTCCAGCGCGATCGTCCGTCCGCCGTCGGTGATCTCGTAGACGGTTCTCTCGGGCCGGCCTTCGTCGCGCAGCGTCATCTGCGCACGGATCAGCTCTTCGCGCTCCAGCCGCTGGATCGTCTGGTAGAGGCTGGTTCGCTGGGTGACGTTGATCACCTCGTCCTTGCCGCGCGCCTTGATCAGCCGCTGCATCCCGTAGGGGTGCAGCGGCCGTTGCATCAGCATGCCGAGGATCGCGAGGGCCAGGGTGGAGCGTTTCACGGATTTCATAGTAATAATATTACTATTCAATTCGTGACTATGGCAAGGTCGGGCGCAGCGTCTACGTGCCGCCCAACCCGCTGCAAGGCAGCGCCTCCCGGGTCTTGCGAGATCTACGAGGCCCTGGCCGGCAGCGGTCGCGTGCTCATTCCAGTTCTATGTCGTTGACTCGTGCCGCCTCCACCACGCGCCCCTCACCCGTGGCGAGCGGCCGGACCCGGCCTTCTGCCTGCACCCTGTCGCCGACTTTCAGGTTCAGCTGCGCGAAGCCCTGGGGCCGCGTGTGGACGAAGTCGCCGCTGTGGAGCACGACGCCATTCGCTTCGCCGTGGCGCGCGTAGTGGATGCGCGCCACGTGCCCGTCGACGCTGTCGTCGGGCTGCGCTTCGGGCAGCGGCTTGCCGTCGATCGCGGCGAGCCGCTCGAAGCGGTACACCGTGTGTGCGGCCTCGCCCTTGGGAGACGGCGGCGATTCGATGCCTTCGACGACCAGTGCCTGGCCGGCGCGGATGTCCGCGAGCTGCGAAGGCAGGCCTTCGCCGTGGCGCTCGAAGACGAACTGCGTGGGGATGCCGTCGGTCTCGATGAGCATTCCCTCGATGCCGCCCTTGGGACTGTAGAGGTAGTGCGCGAAGCGGCCTTCGACAGACCAGACGTCGACGGTTTCGTGGGAGTTGTGATGAGGCATGGTTTCTTCCTTTGTTGATGTGAGAGTCAGGACGAAAGATCACCCCAGCCGCAGCAGCAGCGCCGATGCTGCGCAGACGACCAGGAACGGAATG